>NZ_JBIALD010000008.1:0-338116 GCF_042873115.1 Streptomyces sp. NPDC005017
GTGGGGCCCCCCCCCCGCCGGGGGGGGGGCCCGCCGCGCGCGGGGCCGGGGGCGGGGCCCGGGGGTGCCCCCCCCCCCGCGGGCCCCCCGGGGGGGGGGTGCCAACACTCCGCTGGAGCCCTCCGGCGGAATCCATGTTCGGGCGATTTCAACACGTGGGGCCACGGCCGGACCAAGCAGGACTACCGCGATCTCCTCGCCCACCTGAAGGACCCGGAGGGTACCCCGCCCCCGAAGGGCTACCAGGCCCCGTTCCACAAGGCCGGCCGAGAGGCCGAGATGAGGGCCGCGCACGCACACTTCCAGTCCCGACTGGACACGGAGATCGCGACGGGACGCTGGACGCCACCCACCCACGAAGCCGTCAAGGCGTAGTTGGCGCCGCCGGACACAGGTCTGCCCCTGGCACCTCGCCAGGGGCAGACCTGGCGGCTACTGAACCGCGAACCCGAGAAACGCCGTCCATGCGACTGCGGCGACCGGGATGGCAGTCCGGCTGATGTCCTTGGAGTCTCGTACATGGATGACGTGGGGCAGTGTGGCGACCTCCACGCACTGGCCGCCCTCACCGCTGCTGTAGCTGCTCTTGCGCCACGCACCCGGTTCGTCAACGTCGACGTTCATGTCTCTCCAAGCCGTTTCTCGATGAGCGTCAATGACTCGCGCGGGGTCAGGGCCTGCGCCCGGAGAAGGCCGTACTGCTCCTCCAGTTCCCGGACAGTGCCCCGCTCGGTGTAGAGACGACTGTGCTTGTAAGCCTCCACGTAAGCGATCCTCCGTCCATCCTGCGTCTCGATCAAGGTGAACGGACCTGCCAACCCAGCATGCTCGTCACGCCTGTTCGGCATGACCTGAACCTCGACGTTGCGACGCTGGCCACACAACAGGAGCTGCTCCAACTGCCCTCGCATCACGTCGCCACCGCCGAGGGGGCGGGTCAGCACGGACTCCTCGATGACGAAGCTGAGAGTCGGCAGCGGCAACCGGCCGAGAATGTCCTGGCGGGCGAGGCGAGCAGCGACCCGCTCCTCGATGATCTCGTCGCTGAGCAGAGGGCGGCGCATGGTGAAGACAGCTCGCGCGTATCCCTCCGTCTGCAACAGCCCGTTGATCAGATGGGTGTCGTAGACGTGAAGCTCAACCGCCTCCCCCTCCAACCTGGCCGCATCCCGGAAGAACGCCGGATACTGCGCCCGAGCGACCTCCTCCTTCATCTCCTGGAGGACCCCGCCCGCGTCCAGCGTCTCATCGGCCTGGTCGATGAACTTCGGGGGCGGCACCCGGCGGCCCTGCTCGTACGCCGCGATGGTCGACACCGAGTAGCCCGTCGTCGAGCCGAACTCGGCGCGTTCCAGACCCGCCCGTAACCGGAACCTCTTCAACTGGCGCCCGAAGACACGGAGGATGCCGGAGCCCGGCCCCGGCTCCCGCTCCCCGCCGCCCTCCTCCGTCCCGGACTCGTCCTCGGCCGCTCCAGCAAGTTCGCTCAACGTCCCTCACCGCCCTCCCGGCCAACGCGGACACCGCGTCGGCCGTCACGCCCCACGCCTCCTACACCCACCGGCACACCACGTACAGCGACCGTCTGTGTGCACGTCGTATCTCGTCACGGTAGAACCGGCAGGTCAGCGTGGACACATGAACACCGAAACTTCCCCCGCTCAGGGGGCCGCGCCGCGCCCGGTCCGCGAGTTCGCGATGCGGTTCACGTCGTCCGCGCGGGGAGCGCGCCTCGCGCGGCGGCTCGTGTCGCACCGGCTGGACTCCTGGGGCCACCCGTACACCGGGCACGTCAACGAGACGCTGACGCTGATCACTTCGGAGCTGACGGCGAACGCCGTACGGCACGGGCACGTCAACGGACGGGACTTCCACCTGCGGGTGACCGAGACCGGGGGCAGCCCGCACACCGTGCGGGTGGAGGTCACCGACACCCGCGCCGAACGCGTACCGCCGCCCACCGCGCAGGAACCGCCCGGCGACGAGGAGTCGGGGCGGGGTCTGCTCATCGTGGCGGGGCTGGCGTCGCGCTGGGCGGTCGCACCGCGCGCCGAGGGACCCGGCAAGACCGTGTGGGCGGAACTGTGGCTGCCCGGGAAGACGCCCGCACCGCCCACGACCAGCCGCTTTCCCGCCAACGCCTGAGGGGGTTCCAGATACGCTCCCGCCCGTCGTCGGACCCTCGACCCGGTGGGGGCGGCCGATCCGGCACCGGCGCTGGGCTGGGTCGACGTACCGCGCGGCGAGCCGTTCGCACGCGTTCCGGCAGGAGCGCAGCGGCCTGCCGACGCTGCTCGCTAGACGCTCGGCACTCTTGAGCAACGCCCGACCGGCTCCGGAGACCGGCCGCCAACCCGCAGGTCAGAGGCCCTACTTCACCGGCTCCAGGATCGCCACGCACTCCACATGGTGCGTCATCGGGAAGATGTGCAGTCTGGCCCGCTCCAGAAAACGTGCAGGTCAGAGGCGGTTTTCCAGCCCAATCCAGGCCCCATTAAATGCGTCGTGCGTCATACGTGCGTCACCGTCACTTACGTGCGTCAGAGACGCTGGGACCCCGAGTGTGGCCCTGGCCCCAGCGTACTCGGCAGCAGACCGCATCGCCGGTGGCTGCGCGAATTGCAGACTCCCCACCCCAAAGTCTGTAGGAATCGCGGGGCAAACGCCAGAAGCCCCCTGCCCGGCAGACGCCGGGCAGGGGGTATAAGGAAGGAGCAGGGGAACGGACGCGGAGAGTTGCGGCAGGCGACCCGGCCGGCCGCATGGGGGGATCCATCGCGATCCACCTCACCCGAGTGCGCGTCGGCTCCCCCTCCGCCCAAGCGATGCCTCGACCCCTCCGTCCGAGGATCCCGGGCAGTCACTTCGCTATCGCAACAGCCGGCGCCGTCCCTCCGCCCGTGACTCGCTTGGGAGTCGGCACAACCAGTTGGGATTCCAGTCGCGTCCATGCACCCAAGACAGCCTGATGGGAGTCCGGAGCCAGGTGGGCATATCGCTGAGTCGTGTGATAGCTCTCATGACCGAGGAGATGCTGGACCTCGTACAGCGAAACGCCCTGCTGCACCAGCCACGAGGCGCACGTATGGCGCATTGTGTGGGGTGGGTAGTGCGGGACCCGCTGCGGCTTCCCGTCCCGGTCTACGTACTTCGCGCCGTCGACGGCAGGCCACCACGTCTGCCGACGCCAGTTTCCGTCACTAAGCAGCCGTCCGGCGCGTCCTTTCGTAACGGTGGTGAAAACCACCCCGTCACGATCACGTCCGTGCATATGTCTGGAAACGGCTTCAAGCACGTGATCTGGCAATGGCACTTCGCGTCGGCTCTTGGAGCTCTTCGGGTATTCCTTTATCTTCGATGCCGCGTTGACCTCGACGACGAATAGTCGCGATCGGAGCCAGTCAATTCGATGTCCATGCAAGCCGGAGAGCTCGCCCCAACGCAGGCCGGTATAAAATCCCAATAGGGCCATTATGTGCCAGGGTGGCGGCAGCCTATCGAGGATCGCCTGAGCCTGGGACTGCGTGAACCACTGAGGAGGCTTGACGGCCTCCTGGGGAAGTTCGATACGCCGACATGGCGTGACCGCGATCAGGTCCTCGTCCACCGCGTCACGCATCATCGTGGACAGCAAGTTGTAGGCACGCCGGATAGCTGAGGCACCCTTGCCGTCAACGATCAGCTTGCGAACCCAAGCCTGCACGTCCATGCGCGCCATCTCCCGCAGTTCCCATTCGCCCCAGTGGGGCATAACGTGCGTGCGGATCGTGGAAGCGTCACCCCTCAAGGTTTTCGGCTCGACGACACGTGCCGCCCACCACCGATCGTGCCACTCATGGAATCTAATCTTCCCGGCACGTGGATCGCGGACCGTACTGCGAGCAAGCTGCTCTTCGAGTTGCACCCCCCACGCACGTGCCTGTGTTTTCAGGGGAAACGTTTCCGTGATTCGCTCGCCGGCACGATTTCGAACCGTAGCCTGCCATTTACCAGAAGGCAGCTTGCGCAGGTAGGGCATTGCACCTTTCCATCGATTGCAAGAGTGACAAAAATACCTCGGGACCGAACCTAGAAAGCAGACCGGGCGGTTTTTGATAGGGCCATACGACGCTTGATCAGGGCCTCTACCTCGCGTCCGAGAATCCGGACACGGGACCTTTCGGCTCCGGTGCGCATATCAACAACCGTCAGCTCACCGGCCTCGATGTATCGGTAAACGGATCGCCGGCTGACGTCGAGCATTTCAGCGACACTCGGGACGGAATACAGTTTGTCGCACATGCGTGACGACCTCCGGACTATCGCCGCCAGCATGGCGGGCAGGGGCAGAATCACGTCCGCACCGAATCCACCGCCAAGCAGCCGGTGAGGACCCCACTAACTGTCCGGAAAAACCCCGGTTTCGGTAACCGGGGATCGTCTGCTATATATCGCCCTGCACGACGAGAGCGTGCCCCTCGCCCCCGTTTCGGCCTCGGTCAAGCGGCCAGCCGGTAGGACCGGAGCGCGGGGGTCGCACCGTCGGTGACGAGTGCCAGCAGCCCGTCGTCGGTGAGGCGGTCAAGGTTCCAGGCCACGACGCGCTCGGAGGTTCCAACGGCGCGGGCGAGGTGACGAGTTGCGGCCCCGGGGTGCACTGCAATGTACGCGAGGACCGCGCTGTCACCGCAGTATCCGCGCTGCAGCAGATCCTCACCGAAGCCCGGCCACGCACACACAGAAACACAGCGCCGTGGACAGGGCTCCGTAGTTCCCCGTCTCCTTGGCGGTCCACGCGTTCATGGCGCTGAGCGCCAAGGAGACGGGGGCAGTGAAGCGGGCCGATCGGAGAGCGGCATTCGGCAGGTGTCCTCCCTGGGGCGGGGCCTCTACGAGGAGGCCGAGCAGCATGGGGATCGGCTTCCGTCGTGGCCGACCTGCCTGCAAGTCGACCCGTAAGCCCGAACCCCTCGCTGACCTGGTGTTTTCCGGGACGTTGTACGTTGACATGATCTCGGAGCAGGTTCCAGTCCCTTGGGGCTCTTTCTCGTCTGCCGAGGGCGAATCCGCCCGGCTTTGCCCTGGAGAGGCCCGTCTCCGCCGCGGAGCACAGCGGCGAAGCGGCTGGTGAACCCGCGTCCGACATCCGACACTCGGCCCGGCGTCCGCTACGCCGCCCAGGCGTCGGAAGACAAACCGACGGATGCCCCACGGAAGGTCGACGCTCGCATCTCGGAGCCCTCACATGACAGGCGGGCCGCCGACGCCATCGACGGCGCAGCGGTGCCCCTGTTACACAGGAAAAACCAGTCGATCGACGAGTGGGCGAAGCGTTCAACACTGGGCCCTGAGTGAATGGCTGGCTCAGACTCGAATGCCATTGCGGCGGTGATATCACCCCAGCGATAGGGCGCCAGGCTGCCTGTGGTCCATGGTGGTCGTCCGCCATCTGCTGGGCTGCTGACGGTTTCGTTGGGTCACTTGTGGACGCGCCCAGTGAAGTCGGCGAGCGATCCATTCACTTGTGGGAGATCGCGCTGACGCCATAGCTCCTGCCCTGCGAGAGGTCACAGCCATGCCCCGCCCGTTCGGAGATTCGCCCTACGCGTTCACTGTCCCGCCGTCGGTCGAGGCCGTGCCAGCCGCACGACACCGCGTTGTCCACCGTGCGCAGCGACTCGGGCTGGTCCTGGATGAGGTGCTGACCAACGACTTGCAGTTGCTCACCGGAGAAATAGTGGCGAACTCTGTCACGCACACACAGGCCGCGTGTGTGGTGTCCGTGCAGTGGACCGGAGAGCGGCTGCGCGTGGAAGTCACCGACGTTGACCCCACCTTGGTACGGCCGTCCCATGCCGAGGCGATGGACGAACACGGGCGGGGCCTCTTCCTCGTTGCCGCATTGGCAACCGAGTGGGGCTCACATCCCTGTACGGCAGGGAAGAAAACATGGTTCGAACTGGCAATCCCCACTCCCTCAGAGGGCACCGCAGCCGTGACCGTCTCACATGCTGATGCTGCTAAAGAGGAACCCGTGCCAATAACCTGTACACCTGTGCGAATCGAGCATCAAGCGGCCTGATCTGCTCCCGCCCGGCCGCCATCGCCCCTTGCAGACCGCTGTTGGCACGCCCGCGGCCTAACGAGCGAACGGGTCTCATCGCTGCTTCGCGGTTTCCACCTGGCCGGTGCGCGCCGTCCCCACCACTGAACGGATCCCACCTTGATCAGGTCGGCTTCCAGCCCTGCTCGTACCTCTCACTCAGGGTGCGCCCGCTGAGCGGGCCCAACCGTGTGGGACGTCTCGGAAATATTCAGTGTTGCTGCGAGAGCTCTCGTCCTAACCTCTTCACCAACGCGATGACGGAGACAAGTAGCCCGGGTCCACGCGAGCCGAGAGAACTGCCGGTAGCTGGGAAGGCAGCCTCGCGCCCTGCCGCGAATCCCCTCCCGAGTGCGGGGAGGAACGGCCTCAGCGGAGGCCCAATGCCCCGCCGGATGACCCCCGTGACCGGGTCGTGAACGAGGCCACCACTCTGTGGTGGTGAAGGCGCGGTGGCACCGCGAGTTGCCCCTTCTCGCCCGCGCTCCCAAGGGATCACGTCACAACGACTGATCGAACGGAGCACCGGCACGATGATCGATGTCACCTTGATCCGCGACAATCCGGCCCACGTCCAGCAGGCACTGGCAAAGCGGGCCGTCCACGTCGACCTCGATGGGTTTCTGCGTCTGGACGACGATCACCGGCATACGCGAACGGAGGTAGAGCGCCTCCGCGGGGAGCGGAAGAGGATCTCGGGCGAGATCGCGAAGCTGCAGCGGGCCGGCGAGGACGCGGCAGACCTGCGCTCGGAGGCGACGGCCGTCGGCGACAATCTGACCGCCGCCGAGACGAAGCTGGCCGAACTGGAACAAGCGCGTCGAGCTTTCCTTGATCCGTTGCCGAACCTGCCCGACGCGGAGGTGCCGGCTGGAGGCAAGGAGAACAACGAGGTCGTCCGCGAAGTCGGCCGGCGTCCGGAGTTTGGCTTCGCGCCGAAGGATCACGTGGATCTCGCTCGGCACCTTGGCCTGGTCGACTACGAACGGGGAACGAAGCTCGGAGGCAGCGGCTTCTGGCTCTACCGGGGAAACGGCGCGCTCCTCGAGTGGGCGCTATTGAACTACTTCGTCGAGGCCCACCTGCGGGATGGCTACGAGTTCATGCTGCCGCCGCACGTGCTGACCTTCGCAGCCGGGTACACGGCGGGCCAGTTCCCGAAGTTCGCCGACGAGGTCTTCGCCCTGGAGGAGGGCGAGCAAGGCCCGGCACGGTTCCTACTGCCGACTGCGGAGACGGCACTGGTCAACCTGCACCGCGACGAGACACTGTCCGAGACGGAGTTGCCGAAGCGGTACGTCGCCTACACGCCGTGCTACCGCAAGGAGGCAGGCGGCTACCGCACGGCCGAGCGGGGGACCCTGCGCGGACACCAGTTCAACAAGGTCGAACTATTCCAGTTCACCCACCCCAACGCTTCGGACGCCGCGCATGAAGAACTCCTTGGTAGGGCCGAGGCATTGGTACATGAGTTGGATCTGCACTATCGGATCACACGGCTCGCGGCCGAGGACACGAGCGCGGCGATGGCCAGGACCTACGACGTCGAGGTGTGGCTGCCGAGCGTCGGCGGGTACGTCGAGGTCAGCTCGGTGTCGAATGCCCGCGACTACCAGGCAAGGCGCGGCAACATCCGCTACCGGCCCCGGCAGGGCAAGTCGGCGTACGTGCACACGCTGAACGCCTCGGGCCTGGCCACCAGCCGTCTGGTGCCCGCGCTGCTGGAACAGCACCAGCAGGCCGACGGCACCGTGGCGGTCCCGGACGTCCTGCGGAAGTGGATCCCGAGCGGTGTCCTGGCAGCACCGGTGCCGGCCTGACGCTGAGCGGGCTGCGCGTCGAGCACCGAACGGACGCGCCGCGGGTCAGACTGCCCAGTCACGCCGATCGGCCAGCCACCGCAGGGTGACCTCCCCACACCACGTCTGGTGCTGACGAATGTGCGGGGACCACTCTGCGGGGGGCTGTCCGCCGGAAGTCAGGAAGAAACCCGAGAGCGCGGCCAGCGCCGCATCAAGTTGTTCGTCGGCGACTCCCCGGGCAGTGGGGTGCTGGATGAAGAGGGACGTGGCATCGTGGCCGTCGGCGTAGGCGGTGGCCAGGAGCAGCGCCAGATCGAACCAGCTCGCCCCCAGGCATGGCCAGTTCCAGTCGCAGATCCACGCGGCGCCGTATGTGTCGATCAGCACGTTGTCCTGGCGCAGGTCGTGGTGAAGGACGGCATTTCCTGCGACGGCCTCCCGCCATCCGCTCTCCACTCCGGCCAGCACGTCCAAGAGGTCGAGTGGCATCCAGGAGGGGAGGACGTTTGTGGGCGTCGCGCCACCGGCGAGGTTGCGCCAGTCAGCGAAGTCCCCATCTGCACCCACTGGCTTGAGGCCGATGTGCTGGAGTCGTGAGGGTGGGCTGGCGAGTGCTTCCGCAGTGATCGTGTAGGCGTCGAGGGCGGCCGTGAGCTCGTCAGGTCTCCATGGCGTGGCCGGCAAGCGACCGCCGTCGACAGCATCGATGCCCAGGACGACCCATCCGTCGTGCTCCTCAATCCACTGCAAGCGTGGTGCCGGAATCGGTGCAGGGAGCGCCTGGTTGATTAACGCTTCACGGCGGTAGCAGTCGGCGACCACCGCATTGTCCGTGCTGTTGACCGCTTTGATGAACTGAGCTCCGGACGTGCCACGGAGTACTGCGGCGAAGCCGCTGGTGAATCCGCTCCCGCTGCTGGGCCCGGCCTGTACCTCGCCCCCGAGACGGTGTGCGATGAGTTGGCGAACGTCGTGGGGGAGGTCCTGCCAGCGTGGGCGTACCGCCGTGGAGTCGTACCGGAGGCGGGGGGTGATGATGAGGGGCATGTCGTCAGGATGAGGGAACCGCATTCTCCGGCGCCACGCAGTTGTCGCGTGGACGAGTGCCGTTCCATGCCTCACTGAGCCCCGTAGGGCTGCGTCGAGACGGGGAGCGTCCTGGTCGCTGCGGCCACCGCCTGATCCTCTGTCCCTCACTCTGATGATCACCGATGGTCGCCCCCTTCCCGAACCGGCCGACTGGCACGATCACGAACTGCGGGCGGGATGAGGCTTGTTCCAACCGGTGGCGGCCACAACCTCCCGCGCGATGTCCACGACAGGTCGTCCGTCCGTCACCACCCGCACGGTATCTGCGGCGGCCCGCAGGTCTAGGAGCTGCGCCTTGCGGACGCTCCCTTCCAGCTCTTTCTCCAGCTCCGAGCCGAGTTCCCGCCCCAGAAGCCGCTCGCGGGCGGTGGCATCGGAGGCGGTGAGCAGGACTCGTATGATCCGCACCTCGGCCCCCATGGCGCACTCGAACATGCCTGTCGCCTCGGGCAGCACGCTCACGGTGTTCGTGTAGATCAGACGCCGGTAGCCGCGGTGGGCGAAGTTCGCCCATACGGCGGTCAGGTTGCTCTCGGTGATCTCCGTGCGGTGTGGGTCCCCTGCTGGTGCTGGATGCACCTGCCCCATGAAGTCCCCCTCGATGACCGCGTGAGAGACCGCCGCGGCGCGCAGCAGCGCCGAAACCTCCCACCCCACCGTCGTCTTGCCGACACCGGCTCGCCCGCCGATGAGCAGTACTTCAGCTTGATCCATGAGCGCAGCATGCCAGCGGGCAATCGGCTCACGCGATCCCTTATCGATCCACCTTCCCTAGCAAGATCACGGCCTGAGCAGAAATCTCGCTGTCCCAAGGGGTCCTGCCTCGCTATCCTCCGTGGCAACGCGATGACGGAGACGAGTAGCCCGGGATCACGCGAGCCGAGAGAGCTGCCAGCAGCTGGGAAGGCAGCCTCGTGCCCCGTGGTGAAGACCCTCCCGAGTGCGGGGAGGAACGGCCCGCCGGCCCAATGCCCCGCCGACTGGCCCCGTAACCGGCCACGAAAGAGGCCGCCGCCGTCGAGTGGCGGTGAAGGTGCGGTGGAACCGCGAGTCCCCTTCTCGCCCGCGCCCCCAAGGGATCACCATGACGCCCTGGAGGGCTGCGATGATCCACACGACCAATCGTGTACTGGTATCCGACCTGCGCGAGCACGTCGGCCGCACCGTGTCTGTGTCGGGCTGGGTACACACACTCCGCCTGCTGAGCAAAGTGCAGTTCGTCGTCGTACGCGACCACACCGGCCTGATGCAGGTCACTCACCAGCGAGGCGGCGCAGGCGACGAGATCGAGGCCGCCCTACAGCAGCTCAACCCGGAGTCCGCGGTGCGGATCACCGGCCGCGTCGCCGACAACCCGATCGTGAAGCTCCACGGCCTGGAGATCATCCCGGAGCGGGTCGACGTCCTGAACCGGGCAGAGACACCGCTGCCGATCGACGAGGGCACCGGCCTTGAACACCGCCTGGACTGGCGGTTCCTGGACGTACGGCGCCGCCCGGCCGCGCAGCTGCTGTTCGCCGTGCAGACCACGCTCGAGCAGGGGATGCGCGAGTACGCCTACGGGCAGGGCTGCACCGAGATGCACACGCCGAAGCTGATGGGCACCGCCTCGGAGTCCGGGGCCGAGGTGTTCGAGCTCGGCTACTTCGGCCGCTCCGCCTACTTGGCGCAGTCGCCACAGTTCTTCAAGCAGATGGCGATCGCGGCCGGCGTCGACAGGGTCTTCGAGATCGGACCGGTCTTCCGCGCCGAGCCGTCGTTCACCTCTCGGCACGCCACCGAGTTCACCGGCGTGGACGTGGAGCTGGCGTGGATCGACGGGGTCGAGGATGTCATGGCGTTCGAGGAGCGGATGCTCGCGCACGCCATCGCCCAGGTAGCCGACGCGCACGGGCAAGCGATCCGGGAGACGCTCGGCGTCAAGGTGACAGTGCCGACAACGCCGTTCCCGCGGATCACGATGACTGAGGCTCAAGAGATCCTGCGGGCGAAGGGCTGGGACCCGCAGGGCGCGAAGGAGGACCTGGACCCCGAGGGCGAGCGCGGCATCGGCGCGCATCTCAGGGAGCACACCGGCCATGAATGGGTGTTCATCACCCACTACCCGACAAGTGTCCGGCCCTTCTACCACATGCGGCCGACGGACAACCCGGCTGTGACGCTCAGCTTCGACCTGCTGTGGCAGGGACTGGAGGTCACGACCGGCGCACAGCGTGAGCACCGCTACGACGTGCTCGTGAAGCAGGCTGCGGAGAAGGGCCTGAGGCATGAACCGATGCAGGACTACCTCAACGTCTTCCGGTACGGCTGCCCGCCCCACGGTGGCCTGGGCCTGGGGCTGAGTCGAGTGCTGATGGTGTTGCTCGGGCTTGACTCGATCCGCGAGGCCACGTTCCTGTTCCGCGGCCCGAACAGGCTGACTCCGTAGCGGCCGAAAGACCGGGCGCAATCAACGGTTTGTCGTTTCACGGCAGTTCAGTGTGCGGCTGACGTCGTCGAGAGGACCCGATAGCCTGCATTGAGCGATCTCTGAGGGGCGAGATTCATCCTGGCTGAGATTGGTCAGAACTTGGGGGCGACGATGGGCGCAACAAGAACGGTGGCCGTCTACTCTCTCGGCGGCACCATCGCCATGACCACCGATCCGGCGACCGGCGGCGTCGTCCCGGCCCTCTCCGCCCACGACCTCCTCGCGGCCGTGCCCGGCCTGGATGGCCACGGAATCGATCTGCGCGTGCACGACTTCCGCCGCGTGCCCGGTGCCTCGCTGACCTTCGACGACCTCACCGAACTTGGCGCGGCGGTCGACAAGACCCTCGCCGGCGGCGACGTCGACGGCGTCGTGATCACGCAGGGGACCGACACCATCGAGGAGACCGCGTTCTTTCTTGACCTTCATCACGGCCACGAGCAGCCGATCATCGTCACCGGCGCCATGCGCAACCCCACCATGGCCGGTCCCGACGGACCCGCCAACCTGTACGCGGCCGTCCTCGCCGCATCCGACCCGCAGCTGCGTGGCGCCGGTGCCCTGGTCGTCCTGAACGACGAGATCCACGCGGCACGCCACGTCCGCAAGTCCCACACCACCAGCCCCTCCGCCCTCACGTCACCCGGCGCAGGGCCCATCGGCCGGATCGCCGAAGACCAGGTACGGCTGACAGCTGCGCTACCCCACCGCTATGGCCCCTTGACACGGCCGCGAAGCCGTGAGGTGCGCGTGGGCCTGTATACGGTCAGCCTCGGCGACGATGGGGAGCTGCTCGCGGCATGGGACGGCCGATGTGATGGGCTCGTCGTCGCTGCTTTCGGTGTCGGCCACGTTCCTCAGCGACTCGTCGAGAGCCTGGAACGGCTCGCCGCGCGGGTCCCCGTGGTCCTCTCATCACGCATCGGGAATGGCCCTGTCCTGACCAGGACGTACAGCTTTCCTGGATCCGAGAAGGATCTGATCAGCCGTGGGCTCATCCCAGCTGGCAATCTTGGCCCCTACCAAGCACGCCTCCTACTCCATGGGCTGCTGGCACAAGACGCGAACCGCGAGACGATCACGGAGAAATTCTCCCTCTTCGCGCGCTGACCTGCGCACCTCAGCCCGTCCGACGGGACCCCAGAGACGTGCCAACGGTGCCATTCCCGAGGATCAGGAGGACCGAGGAACAAGAGATCCAGCAGTTCGGCAGCCGACCTTTTAGGGGATTACCACTGATCGGGTGACTCGATACCGACCAGGCCAAGTCCCAGTTCGTTGCGGCAGATGCGATTACTCGCCACCGCAGTCTGACGACAAGATCACGAGCTGAAGTGGAACATCAGGAGACTGTCCGCAGAGGTGGGCCTGGAGCGGTAGCTACGGGGCGGAGCATCGGCCCCGTGATGTCGACGGGTGCGTTCAAGCCGTCCAGGAGCACGATGATCCTGTCGATGTTAGTGAGGCGTCGCTGCCCAGATTCCAGCATCGACAGAAAAGCCTGGCTCAGCCCCGTGAGGAGGGCCATGTCCTCCTGACGGAGGTGGCCGTACTCTCGCACGAGTTGGCACAGCCTGCCGAAGTCCTTGTGTAACAGGGCGTCTCTGACGTCCTGGCGAGCCCATACCTGGGGTGGAACGGGGCGCGCAGGCTGTACGGCTGTCCCACTGCGAGCGCAGCCGGAACAGATATCTTCCCTGTTGTACCGACTCAGGCGGCATCGGCAGAGGCTGCAGAGCCGGGTGCGGCTGGTTGGCGTCATGGTGCTTCTTGTGGCGCTCACGGCGATGCGCTCCGTGCCCGACGGTGTTGGGGCGGCATCAGACGAGCGTCGAGATGAGTAGTCATTGCCACCCATCGCATCTGTGCGTGCGTTCGGGTCGCTCTTGGATGAGTCGCCCCAGGTCGTTGCGCCGGGGAGCGCCGCGCTCAATCCCTGATCGGGCATCCGGTCCCTCCGTTAGTCGGTGATGCCCTCAGACTGGCGCCGGTCAGGACGAAGAGCCCGGACAGACTGTCCGGGTCCAATTCTTCTTGTTTCCGGGCTTTGTTGATGGAATGTCAGGAGACTGCTCTGCCGGCCACGTCTAGTACGGCTTCCCACGGGTACCGGCGCCCCGGCATCCCAGCCCGCGGCTCGGCGAGCGGCCATACCTCGTCTCCGTAGATCAACCGCACCCTTGAATCGTCAAGGGCTTGGATGTGCCCTTCCCATGCGGGGTGGCGAGCGTGCGCGGCGTTCACGCGGGGCCAGACGACTACCGGGAGGTCCAGTGTTCCGATGGCTTCGTTGACCTGTGTCAACGCCTGGTTGTCTGAGATCCCCAGGGCGAGCTTGGCGACGGTGTTGGCACTTGCCGGGGCCACGACGTAGCAGTCCACCGGCGGATGCGGCCGGGAGTCACCCGGCAGGCGTGATTCGGACCGCACGGGAAGGCCGGTCAGCCCCTCGAGCTGCGCCGTCTCCCCGCTCGCGCGGAGCCACTGACCTGCGGTCGGTGTGAGCGTGACCGCAACCGTCCAGCCCCGTTCGAGCGCCGGGACCACGAGCCCTGTACGCAGTTCCTCAATCCCGCCGGCGCTCGACCCGACAACGCCCAGCACCTTGCCCTGCATCGAACTCACTGCACCGCCCTGCATCGTTGGGCCATGGCCAGCAGCTCGGACGAGTGGCTGCCACCCGTGACCGGGGACTGCTTCCTCAGGTCGCGAAGGGTCTCGCGTACCCGTGGATTGTTCCGCACGAGCTGGGGCGAGGTGCGTTCGGCCTCACGCAGTTCCCTGAAGGCCTCGTCGACGCGCCCCCTGAGGCAGAGGCCGCGGGCATAGTCGATGCGATGAGACACGGCGCGTTCCGCCGGCATGTGGGAGACGTCGATGCCGCCATGCTCGACGACGTACGGGATGTTCTCCAGGTCAAGCTCGATCGACAGGCGGTGCAGCTCGACGTTCGTCGGACCGAAGCACGTCTGCCAGTGATTCTCGTCGGAACCGAGCCGGTCGACGAGCCGCTTCGCTTTCTCCAACAGGGAGTTGGCGGTGTGCCGATCCTGGTTCCGTGCAGCGGCCACAGCAGCCCGCAGATGAATCATGCCGAGCAGGCTCAAGGCGGCCGGGTCGTCGGCGCGAACCTGACTGGCGAGCCAGGCCGCCGCGGTATCGCCCAGTTCGAGGGCGTCCTCGTATCGCCCGTTGGCCAGCAGTGCGTGCGTGCCGGAGCGGGCGGCGGAGACGAGCGACAGCGGGTCTTCGGATTCGTCGGCGGCCCGCATGGCGCGTTCGGCCGCGAGCCACGACAAGTCGGACTCGCCGACCTTGGCGAGGGTGGTTGCCGCCAGGTGATGCGTACGGGCCGAGACGGCGAGGCCGCGTCGCCGCTGATCGCCAGGCGGAAGGTCTTCCAGCTCCTGGGCAGTCCTCAGCAGACCGGGCAGGGCGGCGATGACGTCGCCAAGAACGCCGGCCTGATAGTCGTCCCAGCTGCGCTCGACGAAGACCTGCGCCTGCTCCGGCCTCGGCAACTGCCGCTCCGCCGTGGGACCGAACAGCAGCCTGGAGAGCCGTCGAGGGCTCATCAGCGCATCGCGGACCGCCGGCACGTCGTCCATGTGCTTTTCCTCGTCCTCCAAGAGGACAGGCTGCCCCATCAAGTCGCCAAGCGAGACACGCAGTACGCGAGCAAGTTCAGCGAGCTTGTCGATCCTCGGCGGCTTTCGTACTCCTCGCTCGATCTTCGACAACCAGTCGGTGCTGTGCCCGACGAGGCCGGCGAGGACGGGCTGCGTGTAGCCCCGGCGCTCGCGGTAGAACGCGATCCGCTCTCCTATGCTGAGGTGATCACCAAGACCACGCATGCGCGCTGCCTCCCCAACTTTGGTCCGTCATTCACGGTAGCGGCCGAGCAGGCCGCGAGATCAGGCAGCGATTCGGGCTGCAGTGCCATGTTCAACATCCGCTGGCGGGCCTAGAACAAGCCGGACACTTTGTCCGGCTACACCCACACGAGGCGCCACAGTTCTACTCGTCCGCGATCACGGCCAACGGTCGATGACCTGGGGAACTACTTGCCTGGCGGCGCAACGCAGTGGAAGTCTCCGAGCTAAGCCCAACGCTGGATCATGAAGTGCCCACAGAGGTCTGGTCATCGGAGTTCCGCGAACCCGCTGCGCCGGACCGTCGGGGCGCGCAAGGGACCGCGACACATGGGTGCGGATTGAGCGGCGTCCGCTCGCCAACACGCATTGACCAAGGCTTCCCACGGCAGAGGCAGGGAGGCACCTATGCAGCATCGCTGCCCTGGCCCCCTTCCCCTACCAGGGTGCGGACGGTGTGCCGTCAGGATCGAGCCCATGAGGCCACAGTCGTCCAAGAAACGTATCTGGCCTTTCGTTCTGACCCGAGCTGCGGAGCCGGAGCCAATTGTCGGCGTCACCGGCGTCGGCTGCTTCCCGGGCGAAGCGTTCGGCATCGGCGCGGTATCCAGCTTTCTCTCGCAGTTGGGCAAGCCGATACAGGGCACCGGACGCGCCGCGGTCAGCTGCTTCCCGGGCAAGGCGTTCAGCTTCGGCGCGGTCGCCGGCTTTCTCTCGAAGTTGGGCAAGTCGAAACAGGGCGCGAACGCTGCCGCCAGCGTCGTACAGCTGAGCGAGCCGCTCGGCTTCTACACGGTCGCCGGCCTGCTCTCTGAGTTCGGCCAGAAAGTAAAGGGCGCCCTGGTCGCCAGCTGCAGCGGCGTCACGAAACAGGGCTTCCGCCTCTTCGTACTCCCCACGCTTCGCCCGTATCTCTCCGAGATGGGTCAAGGCACCAGCGAAGGGCCCTGAGGCCGCAAGCCGCCGCCATAGGACCTCGGCTCCTTCGTGGTCCCCAGCCTCTTCCGCCAACTGGGCAAGGACATCGAGTGCGTCGACGTCACCAGCGGCTAAGGACTGCTGGAGCAGTTCCTCCGCCGCCTCGCGGTTTCCAGCTTCTGCCCGCAGTTCGGCCAGCCGGTGCAGGTAGTACGGGGCGCCGTCGTGGGCGGCTTGGCGGGCGAGCCGTTCGGCCTCGGCATGATCCCCGGCTTCTTCCAGGAGCGTCACGAGTTGGAGCAGCGCCTCACCGTCATCGATGCCCATAGCCTGGCGCAGCAGCATCTCCGCGCTCTCACGGTTCCCAGATGCTTGTTCTAGTTCGGCCAGCCGGTGCATGGCCTCGACGTCGCCGGCATCGACGGCTGTCTTCAGTAGGTCCCTTGCCCCTTCGCGGTCCCCCGCCTCCATTCTTATCCCAGCCAGGCGCACGTAACCGTAGGTGCCAAAGGTGTCGCTGACGTCGGCCGCTTGCTGGGCCAGCCGTTCGGCTTCCTCATGGTCGCCGGATCTTTCACGCATTTCGGAAATCCAGAGCAGAGCGTGTGCATCACCTGCGTCTGCGGCCTGTTGGAGCAGATTTTCCGCAGCTTCTGGTTCATCAGCCTGCATCCGCAGCTCGGCGAGCCGATGCATCGCAGTAACGCTGCCGGCCTCGACAGCCTTCTGCCAGAGCTCGTAGGCCCAATAGATCCGGTGCCGGGAAAAGGCGGCCCAGGCAAGGTGGTCCAGGGTTTCAGGATCGGTGAACTCGTCGCGTGCGGCCTTCCAAAACGACGTCGGCGGGCAGAGCGGTTTGCGTTCCTGGCGTCCGTATTGCTCCAGGTAGTCGGCTAGTCGGTATGTCGGTCCGGCCTGTTGGGCGCCAGTGTTGCGCCTTGTCGATCGGAACCGGGTGCGACGCAATGGAGCTAGGTTGCCGTGCACGGTTGTGGCGAGCTGGTCGAGGGCCGATTGAAGCCAGTCGTCGTCAAGGGCGTCGTACTCGTCGTCGGTGAGATAGTCCTCAGCCGCCTGCTCCAAGAAGGTGATGGGCAGGTGGAGCCCCGCGCCGAGACGGCGGCCGTCCATGGCTGCGTTCAATAGAGCGCGCCCGGGTGGGGAGGCGGTGTGGTAGCGGTGCAGCAGTTCTGGTCCCCCAGCCATGAGTTGTGTCACCTGCCCGTTGAGCGCGTGTTCCAGAGCATGTGTGAGTTGCTGATCGCCAGCAGCGGCTACAGCCTTCGCCACACCGATGGCGGCGGCATCGAAAGCGTCGGGTACGGCGATCAGCCGGCCGGCCAGTAGTTCCCGCACCTGGGGGTAGTTGCTTTGCTGCCCGGTCTTGTTGAGCGTGTAGACGGCAGCATATTCCGGCCACAACGTGCCCAGGATGAGGACGGGCGACCGCGCCGGTTCGGTGAGCAGCGAGCGCAGCGCGGCGGCGATGCGTTCGCCAAGTCCGGCTGGTGCGCCGAGGTAGTGCTGGGCTTCGTTCAACCAGACGACCGTGTGTGGCGCTACGCGATTCAGGTCGGCGAGGGCGGCCTCCGCATGGGTGGGGTCGAACGGATGCCAAAGTCTCCACCCCAAGGGAATGAGGGGCTGGACGGCTTCCCAGCAGGCGCGGGTCTTCCCTGTTGAGGATGCCCCGACCAGCACCGCCATCTCGCTATGTCCGCCTGCCGCGATCATGGTGATTCTGGCCAAGTCCTCGTCATGCGGTCGACGTACGTATCCGGGTAATCGCCCGCCGCTTCGCAGGAGCCTCCTGCGGCTGACACCACCGTCATCTCTTGAGCGCGGCGGGTCAGCGGCCGGGTGGACTTCGAGGTCCAGAGGGTGCCAGTCAGATATCAGCCGACCGACGCCGCCTGGCAGGCCTGCCTCGGATCCATCGGGAGTGTTGGCTAAGGCGGCAGCGCGAAGATCAAGCAGTGGGCGAGGGGCGAGGCCGAGTGCGTCAGCGAGAGCAACCACGGTCTCTGCCGAGGGCACCGGAGCACTGGCGCTGAAGGCTTCACTGACCGTGGTGCGCCCCAGCCCTGCCCGCCGGGCGAGCGCCGTCTTGGTCAGGCGTTTGGAAGACAAGGCCTCCTCAAGGAGCGCACGAAGTTCAGTGAGTGCGGCTCCGGGGGCCCAACGACCCTCCCTGCTCACGCTGTTACCCCCCTGTTCCCTACTCCGGCCGTGGCGGTGTTCGAAGGTGTCCATCATCGTCGGCCTGCACCACGGCGAACACATCCTCCGGGAGATTCAGAAGACATCAAACGTCCATGTTCGCCGATGGGAAGTGGCATCGTGTCCGACCACACCGCAGTGATCCTTCTCGCTTGTGTCCTTGCCGTTCTCGTCGCCGTGCTGGTCGGCATCGCCGCCGGCTGCCTCGCACGTCTCGATGGCTCCACTTACCCCGCCGCGCTTGAACGAGCAGCCCTGGCGTTCGCCGCCGTTCTCACCCTGGCTGCGACGATCGCCAGCGCAATCACCAGCTAACCTCCATGCCTACACAGCACCCGACTCCATCAGGATGGATCGCTCCGTGAACGGCAACCAGAACGAGTTGGGCTGCGCTCTGGTTCAGCTCCGCACGTCACCCTCGTCGAATCGAGGTCGGGCTGCGGTTGGCCGGGCAGCAGTCGGCGAGGTAGCCACAAAGCGCGGGCCGAGCACCCGCCGGGAAACAGTAGGCTTGCGCGCATGTCTCTGGCCTCCACACGCGTGCGCTTCGCCCCGTCCCCGACTGGAATGTTCCATGTTGGCGGGGCCCGGTCGGCTCTCTACAACTGGGCCGTCGCACGACAGTCGGGGGGCAAGTTCGTCCTGCGTATCGAGGACACCGACGCGGCCCGCAACAAGCCCGAGTGGATCGAGGGCATCATCAGCGCGCTCGCGTCCATCGGGATCTCCAAGGACGATCCCACGTTCGAGGGCCCCTACTTCCAGTCGCAAAACGCTGACCGGCACCGCGAGGCTGCCCAGCAGCTCTACGCGCAGGGCGGCGCGTACTACTGCGACTGCACCCGTGAGCAGGTTCAGGAGCGGACCGGTTCGCAGCACCTCGGCTACGACGGTTTCTGCCGGGACCGGGGCCTCGAGCACGTGGAGGGCCGGGCTCTGCGGTTCCGTACGCCCACCGAGGGCGACACGGTGGTCGTGGACCTGATCCGCGGTGAGCCGTCCTTCCCGAACTCGGCGATCGAGGACTTCGTCATCGCCCGCGGCGATGGCTCTCCGGTCTTCCTGATCGCCAACGTGGTCGACGACCTCGACGAGGGGATCACCCTCGTCATCCGCGGCGACGAGCATCTGTCGAACACGCCGAAGCAGCAGCTGCTGTGGGAGGCGCTCGGCGCGAAGCCCCCGGTGTGGGCGCACCTGCCGGTGATCGTGAACGAGAAGCGGCAGAAGCTGTCCAAGCGCCGCGACAAGGTCGCTCTTGAGGACTACCTCGCCGAGGGCTACCTGCCAGAGGCGATGACAAATTACTTGATGCTGCTCGGCTGGGGCCCCGGCGACGACGTCGAGCTCCGCCCGTACGAGGAGCTGGAGCAGAAGTTCCGCGTCGAGGACGTGAACACCTCCCCGGCCTTCTTCGACATCAAGAAGCTCACCGCGTTCAACGGCGAGTACATCCGCGCGCTGCCGGTGGAGAAGTTCATCGAGGACTGCGAGCCGTGGCTGCGTGCACCGTACGCCAACTGGACCCCCGAGGACTTCGACCACGCCGCCTGGGAAGCGATCGCGCCGCATGCCCAGACCCGCCTGGCCGTACTGTCGGACATCACGGCCAACGTCGACTTCCTGTTTCTGAAGGAGCCGGTGGAGGACGAGGCCTCCTGGACCAAGGCGATGAAGGGCGACCCGGCGGCCCTCCTGGCCACGGCACGCGCCAAGCTGGAGACGGCCGACTGGACCAGCCCCGAGTCCCTCAAGGAGGCGGTCCTGGCCGCTGGGGAGGAGCACAGCCTGAAGCTGGGCAAGGCCCAAGCCCCGGTGCGCGTCGCTGTCACGGGCCGCACGGTCGGCCTGCCCCTCTTCGAGTCCCTGGAGATCCTCGGCAAGGACCGCACGCTGGCCCGGATCGACGCGGCCCTGGCGAAGCTCGCCGACTGACCCCTTCGCGATCAAGGTCCCGTCGCCAGCGTGGGGAGGCGGGACCCGACGTCGCGGAAATATGTCGTGTCAAAGCGGGCCAGCGCGACGGCATATGGGCGTGGACCTCAAGAGTTATTTGGTTGCTCGGGAAAACGCTGACTGATGCACTGAACGGCATGGCGACCATCACCGGCGAGATGAGGACCACGTTCTGTCAGCAGGGATTCATAGTGGTTCCCGACGTGCTCCGCGGCGAACAGATCGCCACAGGCCGCAGGGTGGTCGCTGCCATACTGGAGCGGCAGCCCCCCGCCGACGACCACGTCGGACCGTATTTCCTGTGGCCGTCCTTCCCCTCGACCGGCCATCCGCTGCTCGACTTCTATCGGGAGACGGGCATCGGGGAACTCGCCACCCAGCTACTGCGTACCGATCTGGCCGTGCAGGACCCCGTTTTCGCACAGGTGGCCACAACGATCCCGCCCTGGCCGCATCGGCCGGGTGGGCCGCACGTCGATGGCCTGACGCCGGGGGAAGCGGACGGACGTCCTGGGACGTTCTCGCTGCTGGCTGGCGTATGGCTCACCGATCACGACCGGCGGCATCGGGGGAACCTGTGGGTCTGGCCGGGCACCCACCTGCGGTTCGGGCAATACCTCGCCGAACGCGGCGCAGACGCCCTGGCTTGCGTCGAGGACATGAATCCGGGGCCCTATCCAAAGATCGAGCTCGGAGAGCCGAGACAGGCCGTCGGCAGTGCGGGCAGTGTGCTGTTCGCGCACTACCTGCTCGCCCACAACATCGGTGACCACGACGGTGCGGCTGACGAGGAGCGGCGCGAGACGGTGTACTACCGGCTCCACGCGAGCGGCCACCGTGATCGGTGGCGCGAGGCCGTCACTGATCCACTCGCCGAATTCCGCTGATAGGGCACGACGTGAGGAGCCGGGTCTGTGCGTAGTGTCGACCGACCAGGGCCGGTCGGCCACACCCACCAAGTCCGGCCGCAACCGCCTCACCTCTCCAGAAGTGCACACCGGGTGGATGATCAGCTCAGCTGGACGGCATCGCAGGTTCTACCGGCAGAGCCAACGATGAAGCCCTGCCCCTCAGCTACGGGGGGAGCCGAGGGACAGGGCGGCTCTTCACCAGGCCAGCCGCGAAAGGCCATGGCGAGGCAGGTAGTCGCGCGCTGGCTACGCGATGGTGAGCACAGGAGTGCCTGTCGTTTCCCAACTCTGCATTAACAGACGGGACTTGGCACATTACGCGCGTGATATTGCTGTCGGCGGCAGCTGGCTACCTTCTCTTTATCGTGGCGGAAGTTCAGGCGGGCTGAGGGTCTGCCTTCCTGAGGGGAAGATCCCCGTAACTCTCACCCCAGCGACCTTCGCACCGCGTCGACCAGCGACGTTGCACGCACATCATCGGGGCCCCCGATGATGTGGTTCATCGCGTAGCCGAACGCGATCCCGTGCTCCGGGTCGGCGAAGCCGAGTGAGCCCCCACGACCGGTGTGGCCGAAAGCGTTGGGCCCGGTCATGGGGTTGGTCTCGGTCGGCAGCATGTATCCGGAGCTGAACCGGCTCAGCGCCACCATCACCTGGTCCGCACCACTTGCCTGCTCCTTGGTCGCCGATGCGAGGGTCTCCGGAGTGAGCAGGCGTACGCCATCCACCTCGCCGATCAGCGAGGCGTACATGCGCGCCAGTCCGCGCGCGGTGCCGATGCCGTTGGAGGCCGGGAGTTCCGCAGCCTGGACCTCGAGCGAGTTGAAGTCGATCTCGGCCGGGTCGGTGACCGCGAACGCCCTGTTGCTAAACGAGTTCGGGTCGCGCCACGCCGCGACCAGTTCGCGGAGCTCCTCGGGGATCGACTCCGGAGGCACGGTGGTGAAATCGACCTCGGGCTGCTGATACGCCATCCGGCTGACCCGGGCGCGTTCGCTCGCCGGCAACCCGATGAAGAAGTCCAGCCCCAGGGGGCCGGCGATCTCGTCGGCGAAGAAGCGGCCCGGCGTTCGGCCGGACACCCGTCGAATCACCTCGCCGACCAACCAGCCCCAGGTCCGGCCGTGATACCCGTGCGCGGTGCCTGGAGTCCACACGGGACGTTGAGCGGCCAGTGCGGCCGCCATCGGCTGCCAGGCCAGCGCCTCAGCCAGCGGCACCGGTTGGTCCAGCGCGACCAAGCCCGCCTGGTGGGAGAGCAGCCAGCGCACCGGGATCTCCGCCTTGCCGTTTGCGGCGAACTCCGGCCAGTACTTGGCCACCGGCGCGTCCAGGTCCAGCGCCCCGCGCTGGGCCAGCAGGTGTGCCGCGGTCGCGGTCGCCCCCTTGGTCGCCGAGTAGACCAATTGCAGCGTGTCCCGCTCCCATGGACGACCGGTGTCGGGGTCGGCTATCCCACCCCACAGGTCCACCACTGGCCGGCCATCCCGGTACACGCACACTGCTGCGCCGACGTCCCCGTGCTGATCGAAGTTCGCCGCGAACGCCTCACCCACCGGCTCGAACCCGTCCGCGACCTCACCGTTGATCGTCGTCATGCCGACCATCCTGGCATTTCGGCCGCTCGCCCGGACCGCCCACTTGAGCGCCGGGGAGTGAGGGCTCAGCAGAGCGGGTTAGGGATAGCCGTAGTGCGCACGGTGTGGGTGCGACAACCCGATATGCGCGACAAGGCGACACTACAATCGGGCCAACCGGAGCACCAAGGACCGCGCGGCGAGGACGAGCAGTGATTAGTCAGCCTACTTCCTTCTACATTCCGCCAGAGATCAAGGCGGGCCTACTCAGCGGCGACCTCATTCGATACGGGAGCATCGTTCGCAACCAAATGGGACAGATTGTCAAGCACTTGAAAGAAGTCCCCCTGCCCGTGAGCAACGAGAAGGCAGCGGCACGTGCAGCAGGGATGTTGAAGAACCCGCGAGTCCTGATCCCGACCGCCATCGTGGGTACGGTAGCAGCCGTCATTTTCGCCGCAAAGAAGCGCAAGCAGACCGCCAAGCCTGAAGTGCCGGAGTGCGTCCGAAGTTGCAACGCCTCGTTGGCCGCCTACGTGGAAGCAGTTCATGAACGGCGCCTTGAACTGGACATCATTGATCGGCTCATCGCCGACTTGGATGCGGTCAAGGCGTATTCCGACGAGGACGGCAGGATCACTCTTGAATTTTCGACCAAGCACGCAGAGATGCTGGTCAACATCGTGGTTGATTACACGAGGAAACTTGCCGAAGCGAACTCCGTTGACTTGAACGAACTTCAGGGAGTAGCACCGGCTCCGGAGAACGAAGCTGTTGTTGACCTGCGTCGCCATCTTGAAGTGCAGAGGAAGATCTTTACCGACGCGGCATAGTTCAGCTGCTCGGGGAGGGGATTCGCCAAGCATGAAGGCACCAGGCCGAAACCTGATGCCCTCCTGGTGATTTCGGGAAGAATCTCCTATCCAGCACCCCTCTGCGTCTGTTCCTTCTCGTAGCGTCGTTGCGCTTCCTCAAGTCGTGACCGTCGGCAAGTGAGTTCCTTCTGCTGCTTCACGAGACGGGTTCGCGGATCCGGCTGGCCATCCCCGCCCTCACCGGCGTGCTCACACCACCGTTGGGCCGGCCACCTACGACCCCGCCTACCACTGCAGCAGCACCACTCGCGGGCCCTCCGCCAGACCCCATCAACCGTCAGCCACTACAACCGGTGGAGCGACCCGCTACCCTCCCGCCTCTGACCCTGGCGACCACCAACCGACCAGATCACGAAGATCTGAGGATGTAGCGCAAGGCTCGCCTGAAGCAATGGCGGATTTCCGCAAGGCACGTTGCAGCACGAACCGGATCGGCTCGCTGAGTCGCAACTGGATCGGGTTATCTGCCGGTCCAGTCCTACAATGGCGGATGTCCCAACGACCCCGAGGGTTCGCCATGGGGTGGAGTGGGGTGCGCTGAGGTCCGCAGCATGGGGCCAGTCAGCTCGATCGGCACGTCAAGGCCATCGAGCATCATGATGATCTTGTCAATGTTGGTGAGCCGCCGTACGCCTGATTCCAGCATCGACAGGAACGACTGGCCGAGCCCGGTCAACGTGGCGAGGTCTTCTTGTCGTAGCCCTCCAAGGCGGCGGACCAGCATACAGAAGGTCCCAAAGTCCCGCATGGCGAGCGCCTGTTGAACCTCGGCATCGGACCAAACGTGCGCTAGCGTCGGCGGCTCTTGTGTCCGGCGGATGCACGCGGCGCAGGACGTCTCATCGTTGTAGCGGCTGAGGTGGCATCCACACCCTTTGCACCGGCGCGCCTGTCGCGGGCGAGGCGCCTCGAAGGTAGTTACAGCCGATACGGACACGTCTCCTCCGGTTAGTGGGCACTCATTCGCGGCCAGTCGCTTGGACGACTGGTGGGGCTATGGCGAGTGCAGGACCATGACATCGGCGACTGGGTAGCTGAGGTATCAGGGGCTCGCCGAAGATACGGAGGCTCCGACGGCGGCGACGCAGCAGTTGAGTTCAGTGGCCTGGCCGTGCCGCAGTGCGCACATGGAAGCACCCTCCGAGTAAGAGTGGAAACCCCAGAGGGCAACTCCATGCGGACCACTGCGCTGAGCTGAGTGGTCGTCAAGTTCATGACTAGAAGCCTCGGGTAGGAGACGATGACCATGCGAGGGCCTGCTCGGGCCCCCTGGCGGACCGTATGCGGACCAGAACGGGACCAGGACCGGCAAACCTCGGAAAGCGCGGGAACCTGAAGATGCAGACCACGTAGCAGGGGGCGACGCTATGGCTGGCAACGCCGGCAAGAGCGGCCAGGATCCACGAACGATGCTGGAGTTATTGCTCTCGCAGCAGCCCAAGACGTACGAGGAGATTGCCCGCGACTTCGGGGTGTTAGCCCGCAGGATGGGCGAGGACGCGACGCTGACTGCTCGGCATCTTCGGCGTCTTGCCTCTGGTCAGCGGTCCGGGGTCAACCCCGTCACCCGCCGTGTTCTGCAGATGATGTTCGGCAAACCGCTTGAGGAGCTGCTCAGCCCGTGGGATGGGTCGCTCGTGGCGGGGAGCACGCCTTCGGGTTTGGTCATTGCGACTGGCCATCCCACCGCAGACAAGGAGCTGATCAACGTGGCTGCACAGCGGGCCCGACGCTTCGCCCTGACGACGGGGCAGACCGACCTCACCCCCGAGGCCATGGAACAGGTCCACGCGGACGTTCAACGCCTCGCCATGGAATATCCGCAGCGACCTCTCTCTGAACTGCTGCCCGACATGATCGAGACGCAGGACACCATTTACACCTTGCTCGAGCGCCAGCGGCGCCCTGGGCAAGCGCGCCAGCTTTACCTTCTGGCAGGAGCGACCGGAGGCATGTTGGCCAAAGCAAGCCATGATCTGGCTGATCCGCACGCCGCGCTCACGCAGGCCCGTACGGCGTTCATGTGCGCGGACCAGGCTGATCACAATGGTTTGCGGGCGTGGATCCGCGGCGTGCAGTCCTTGGTGGCGTACTGGGCCGGCCGTACTCGAGAGGCCGTGCAGTACGCGCAATCTGGCGCGGAGTTCGCCGCTCTGGCGGGCAGTACGGCCAAGGTGTGGCTGCCGATGAACGAGGCCCGTGCCTGGGCAGCACTCGGCAACGTCGACAAGTCCCGCGCAGCGATCCAGCGAGCCGAGGATGCCTGGGAGTCCGTCCAAGAGGACGAGGTGGACGAACTGGGCGGTCTGTGCACGTTCGGCCGGGTGCGCCAGATCTACTACGCGGCTGACGCCCTGACGTGGCTGCCGTCCGAGGCGGGAGCTGCGCAGGACTACGCCGAGCGGGCTGTGCTGGAGTACGAGGATGAGTCAACTCCGGAATGGGCGTTTGGCGACCAAGCTGGTAGCCGGGCCGACTTGGCGATCGCCCGGATCCGGATGGGCGAGTTGGAGGGCGCGACGGAGGCCGTCGTCCCCGTCCTTGATCTCGCACCCGAGCAGCGCATCAACGGGATTGTGCACAGCGCGCAGCGAGTACACCGGGCGTTGCGGGACTCTCCGCTGGCTGAGGCAGGATCTGGCCTGCAAGAGCAGATCGAGATGTTCACCCGTACACCGCTGAAGTCTCTGCCCCGTTGAGGAGCCTCGTGACCTACCCCCTGCGTCTGAGTGGCCAGCGTGTGGTCCTTCGTGAGTTCATGCTGGACGACGTCGACGACGCACTGAAGATCATCGGCGACGATCGGGTCACGCGCTTCTTGTCCTTCGACAGCCGTAGCCGTGACGAGGCTCAGGTCATGATCGAAGGTGCGGTGAAGCGTGCCCAGGAGTCGCCTCGGACGGAGTTCTACCTGGCGGTGGCCCGCCCCGACGACGACAGCGTGATCGGCTTTGCCCGTATCGCCTTCGCCGGCGTCAAGGCCGGCAAGTTGGGCTACGCCATCGCGGCGGATGAGTGGGGCCGCGGGTACGCAACCGATGCCGCCCGGACGCTCACCGACTTCGCCTTCCGTGTTCTCCAACTCCACCGCGTCAGTGCCGCCATCGGCCCGGAGAACACTGCTTCGATCACGCTGGTGGAACGACTCGGCTTCACCCGGGAGGGAGTGCTCCGGGACCACGTCTTCACCAACGGTTCGTGGCGAGACAGCGTCCTGTATTCCGTCCTCGAGCACGAGTGGCAGCCCCAGTAGAGGCAGCAGACTCCGTCGCTCAGGCCCGGGTCCTTGACCCGGGCCTGAGCAATGCGGGCCTCGGCCCCCGGTACATAGGGCGAGACCCTGGCTGGACCCGGTGTCCAGCACGGCACCTGGCCGGGAGTCCGTCACCCTCGGTGTGGGCCACGGACGCACTGCTTGCTCCTGTTGGCATCACGGGAGCCACACTGGGATCCGCCTCAGCAACTGCGGGCTCGGCCCGCCATCGTGACTGGTAGCAGAGTATGGATCGATGGCGAGGAGATTGGACTGGACGCGCGTGCGCGCAGGAAATCGTTGAGCACGCGCACCGGAGACGTCGGACACAGGGCCAGTCGGGCGTCGAGCGCCGTCTCCCACTGCTCGGTCAGGCCGAGCATGAGGCGTTTGCGCATGCCGATGGTGACGTGGGCGTAACGCGCCGAGGCCGAGCCGTCGATGTGGCCCATGCGCTCGTCCATGAGGACCTTCTCGATGCCGAGGTCCTCCATCACGGTCCGGTGGGTGTGGCGGAGGCCATGGGGTGTAAGGCCCTTGGCGATCGGGAGCCAGTAGGCGTCGGCCCGCGCACGGGCGCCACGTCCTCGCGCCGGGACACCAGGCCACGGTTCGCCGAGGAGCGGTACGGGCCGGGCCTCCTGCGGCGCCTTCTTCGGGTACCAGCCCGAGACCGCCGGGGTGAACAGCCAGGTCGCGAAACCGTTTCGGCGCCAGTGGGCAGCGTGCTCCGACACCATCTCACCCCGCACGAACCCCAGATCGGCGATGGCCTGCTCCACCCTCACCCGCTTGGCTTCGGTGACGCGGTCGGGGTGGTTGAAGACGTTGGACACCGTGCCCGTGGAGACATCGGCACGGCGTGCGACGTCGACGAGCTTCGCACCCAGGTGGCCACCAGTGCGGGCCGCGCCCTGCCCCCGGAAGACGTAAGTCTTGCCGTGACACGGGCAGGGTGTCGGCTTCGTACGGGCGACGTGGTCGGCGACCAGGGCCGACAGCCAGTCCATCGCGTCGATGGTGCGGTAGCTGTCGTCCTTGGGCGGACAGCGAACGAGCTCGCCCGTGTCGAGCTCGTACAGCTGCCACTCGATGCGGATCGAGCCGGGGCGGGCGAACTCCGACTCCAGGCCGACGATTTCGCCCCAGCGCATGCCGGTGTACCCCTTGAGCACAACGGCGACGAACTCGTCGTCGCGGCCGGAGAGCAGAGCGGCCCGCTCGGCCGTCAGCAGGATGCCGAGAGCATCGGTGACGACCTTCTCCGGACTGCGGTCGCGGGAGCGGCCGGCGCGCTTTCCGCGCCCTCGCCGCCTGGCCGCCGGGTTCGCCGTGATCAGGCCCTCGTCGATCGCGTCCTCGAAGATCAGGTGGAGCGTCGAGCGCCAGGTCTTGACACTGGAGGCCGCATACACGGCCTTCTCCTTCTTCTCCCACAGGGCGACGTCCGTGCGCTGGATGCTGGCGAGCGCCTTGTCCTCGAACTCGGGGAGCAGGTGCTCCTCGATGTGGCGGCGGTAGTTCTGCATGGTCGAGGCGGCCAGGTCCAGGGCCGCGTACCAGCGGTTCGCGTACTCGCAGAAGGTCTCCTGGCCAAGTGATGGGTCGCGCCAGTCGCCGCGCCGGTACTTGTTCTCGGCCTCGCTCGCGGCGCGCTGGGCCTCGCCCTTGGTGGCGAACCTGATCGTCTTGCCGCTCTCGTCGACGACCGTGAGGTGCTGGCCTGACGCGATCCTGTACCGACCGCGCCAGTAGTTTCCGCGCTTCTCCGCAAAACCCAACTTCCGTCTTCCTCCCCTGCTCCTGCCTTGTGGCTGGCGCAGGCGCGCTAGGCGACGGACTCGTACCGGGTACGGCGCGGCGGGCGGGCCCGCAGACGCCCCGTCGTCGAGGCTGCGGTAGGCCGGCGAGTCTGGGAGGCACGGACTCGTGCGACGGGAGGCGTTGTCGCGACTGGAACGGCCGCCGCGCCGCCGGGAGATCGTGTCGGGCGCTCTTCGTTTAGGCGGACGATCTCCGCGAAGTGTTCGGCGGTGAAGCGGTATGCGCGGCCGACGCGGACGTGCGGAATGAGGCTGCGCCGGGCGCGGTCCTTGACCCACCAGGCAGAGCAGCCTAGGGCTTCGGCGATCTCCTCGGGGCGGTAGAGACGGGGCAAGGCGGATTCGTTTTCGGTGTGGGGACGGAGGCACACGAGGGCAGGGGGCATCGTGGAGTGATGCAAGACACCATGCGGAGCGGTCATCGGACGGCCTCCTTCGGAGGTCTGAAGCGTTCTCCCGAAGGCTCAACCGATGACCGCTGCCTTATGCCCCACGCCACTCGCATGCACGCTCAAACCACCCCATCGGCGATGGCCTCAACAGCCCGCCACACCCCGTCCGTGGACGTGACTACGCCACATAGTTCCCCAAGCTGACATTCACGGGCATCCTCCTAGGGAGCGTGGAGCTGCTCCGTCATGGTGCCAGCGGACCGGCCACTCCAAGAACGCACGGCCCTACTCGCTCACTCCCTAGTCGTCTCTACCGTCGAGCGAGCAGGGCATACAGCAGGGGAACCCGCGGCTCGTCGTTGGGCAGCTGCCACCAGCCGTCGCCGGTACGGATCATGCGGTCCCAGCGGCGCCAGGGGAGCTGCGGCGTCTCCCGCAGTCTCTCGATCTGCAGGCCGGCAGTAACGACGGCGTTGACCACGTCGTCGAGCCCATGCATCCACTCGAAGAAGTCCGTCGCGCCCTGGAGGGCCGGACCATCGGTGTACGTATGGGTGGACTCGCGTTGGATGGCGCCGCTGGCCAGGTAGTCGTGCCCGATCGAAAGACTGTTGGCGTGGTGGTCGTGGCCAACGAGGTCGGGGCCGTCACCGGTGTGCGGCCTGGGGCGCAGAGCGTTGAGGAGCGGGTGGAACTCTGCGACGTACAGCCTGCCACCCGGACGCAGGAGCCTGGCGACCGTCTTGGCCCACGGAATCAGGTCGGGGAGGTAGTACAGGGCTCCCTTCCCCGTGTAGATCACGTCGAACTGACGCCCGTCGAGGACTTCGGCTGCGTCATACACATTGGCCTGGACGTACTCGACAGAGATGTTGGCGCGCTGCGCGAGTTCTCTGGCTGAGGAGATGGCCTGCCCAGAAAGGTCGAGACCTACCGCATGGGCGCCGCGGTGGGCGAAGGCGATGGTCTCGGTACCGAGATGGCACTGAAGGTGGAGAACGTCGCGCCCTTCCAGTTCACCGAGGTCTTCCCACTCGAAGGGGGCAAACCAGCGAGAAGGGTCGGGAGCCTTGCCGTCTTCGAGGCCGTAGTACCTGCTGCCGATGTGGACAGAAGTACGCGCGTCCCAGTTGAGCTCATTGGCTCGCATCATGTCCCGGCTGGTGAGGTCGAGCCCTTCGGATGCCTCAGTCATGCCTTCATCCAATCACCGGCCTTCGGGACACACATATCACCTCGGTGATATCACTCAGGCGATGGTCCCGCCCTTACGAACTAGGCATCCTTACAAGCTCGTTCAGCTCGCGTCAGGAGCCGGATGTTGAATGCACCTTCTCCCCGCGAGCAGCACCTTGGCGAGCGGGAAGCGCGGCTACTAGCCGCACTGGAACACACCTCGCTCCGTGTCCGTATTCCAAACACCTGCTGGACGGCCCATTAGGAGGGGCACAACGTGACCACGTTGACGCACCGATGGCTCCCGAGCCGCATGCCGGACGAGACCTATGTGCGACAGGTTTACGGCTTCTGCTTTGACGCCGCCGGCCGGGTTTTGCTGGGAGTGGAGCACGGAGAGAGCCCCGGGCATCGAATGCCCGGTAGCGAAACGAAAGTAGACGGATACGACTACCTCGCAACGTTGGTCCGAGAGTGCCGAAGCGGGTATCGGGTCACCATCACGAAACCTATCTATCTAGGATATCGGCAGGTTCGAGACGAAGACGCCAAACTCACCTATGCCGAACTCTTCTTGGCAGCGCGCATAACCACGTTCCATCGCCGGAGTCCCGCGCTTGGTAGCTGTCGCTCATTCCAGAGGCTGCTGACACCAGTCAGCTATGTTCCCGATCGCCTCGGCTGGGGAGCAGAGGGGTCGCTGCAGATTTCTGCCGCTGCCGCTGTCGCAACTAATGTCTTCGGCCTCGACCTGTCGGTTCTGCACGACGAGATCTATCGGACCTGAGGCGATAGCCGTCCGCCACCAACACGCTGACAGCTGAATTTGACTCTCTCTAATGGCACGTATCCAAGAACGTGGATGACGCGTGGCCTGCAAGACAGTGTCGCAAACGATCACGCATGTCCGAGTCGGCAGGCTCGGCGAAATGAGCGGCGGGAGGGGAGACTTGTGGCAACCGTACCGCACAAACCGATCGCTGAGAGTCCAGACAACGGGCGAGGCAACGTACCAGATCGCGGCATCTTGGTACTTGCCTACGGGCACAGGCGATACCACCGCCAAGCATATTCACTGGCCCTATCGTTGCAGCGCCACTCTCCCGGCATGCATCGCACCCTGGTCACCGACGACGTGCGATGTGTAGCAACAAAGGCATACGACTCGGTGATCAAGATTGAGACTGGGCAGTCCGATGACTGCCGCCTCAAGCTCAGTCTCGATACGTATGCCCCGTACCCGCGCACCCTCTACTTGGACGCCGATGCTCTTGCAGTCCGCCCCATCGAGCCAGTATTTGACCTATTCGACAGCTCCGACGTTGGAGTAGTCGGGCGTGACGTCACAGCCGACCAAGACGAAATCTGGTACGGGGACGTCGCCTCAATGTGTCGCGCAGCGGGTACAGGCTGGCTACCGAAGTGCAACAGCGGCCTGATCCTCCTCCACGCCACCGATGCAACTGGGCAAGTGTTCGCTCGGGCCCGCGAATTGGTCAATCAGTACAGCGAATTGGGGCTGCACACCTTCCGCGGAGGAATCGCCGACGAGCCCCTCCTGGCGATGGCACTCGCCGAGCAAGGTATCCACGCCCAAGATCTCACGGCTCTCGCATCCGCGACTCCGATCGGCATCAGTGGCCCACTGCGAGTCAATGCACTTACCGGGGCGTGCACATTCGCCAAGCAGGGGATTGAAGTTGAGCCCGCTCTGATCCACTTCGCAGCTGACTACAGCTCGGACTACCGGCTTGCCGGCGCCCACTACAGGCGTGAACGACTCGCGCTTCATCTGTCTCAGCGCCTCGGAGCGCCTGACAGGACAGCCCGGATCGCCGCAGGGCTGCGCTACGGCCTTCAGTGCGCAGCGTTCAACACCTGGATCCGCATCGTTGGCCGCGCCCCTCGCGACCCTTCCGACTTCTTCAGCACGGCGAAGCAGCCCCTTGAGGTGTCCCAGTGATCAGCGACAGGAAGCAATCTTCGTTCAGGGAGAAGAACTTGTGACGCAGGTGCCACAGCCCCGTGAGACTTCGCCGATCCACGAGTCGACGGCCGGGGAGCCCGCTTTCCGGATCGCGTTCCTCTTCCACGCCAATCTCGACCTGCTCAGCCAGACCCTGCCGCGTTGCTTGGAAGCCCTGACGGCAGGGACTCAGGAGTCCTTCGAGGTGGTACTGCACTGTGACGGGACTCCCCCGCAGACCGTCGCCCAGCTCGCCCCGCGGCTGGCGCAATGGGGGGTCGACGAGGTGCGAGTACGCCGCCGAGACCGGTTCGTAGCTTCTGGGGACGGATCGAACAACGGGCACCGCAGACTGTTCGACCAGCGCTCCCCGTACCTGATCGTCATCGAAGACGACGTGGTCATGTACCGCACCGATCCGTCTTTCGACGCCTTGTCTGCCTGCCGGCGCCTCTTCGAGAAGCACCCAAGGGTTCCCGTGTTGAGCAAGGTGAGCGACCACCACCAGTGGTCCTGGAAGCTCGAAGACGCAGGCGACGAGCTCGAACCTGGCGTGCGCTCCGTCAACCGGCTGTCCACGCACTTCATCGCGTACGACCTGCGCCGGTTCACCCCCGTTGCCGATCGTTTTGGTGGCTTCGACCTCGACGTGTTCATCGACCGGGACGACCTCAGCTACAACTGGGAGGATCTCGTCTCCCACGTCGGCACTACGGGGGAACGCCATATCGCCTTCCCCGAAGGCTGGCCGCTTGAAGTGTTCCACTGCGATCGCAAGGCCGCCCCAGGGTCGATGTACCACACCCAAGATCCCCGGCTGAAGGCTCAAGTCCTCGCCGAGCTGGAGCAACGGTTCCGAGTGGGTCTCGACACGCCCATTGAGGTGACAGCATGACGACCGCTCCGACACGCATCAACTCGTCACGCTCGTATGCCGAGCGCCTAGAGGCGTGGCGTACGCGCCTTGCCGAGAGCCGGCATCTCTCGAGTCGCTTCCGCGACCGGTACTCGATCGTCCTGGCGCAGATGGAAGCATTCGCCATGGCGGAAAGCGTCGCAGCAGCACGGGAGGCAGCAGCCGACGACCCTCATCGAGCCGCTGAGTTACTGGCTGGCACTACCCTGCTCCCGTCAGCAAGCCGGGCTAGCGCGCCTCTTCTCTTTGACGGCGACGCGGACATCGTGAGACTGCTGCGAGAGCTGCTCGCTGAATGTCCCCACCTCGATGACTTCATGGCGGCCCAGCAGCCCTTGGCTCAGACCGCCGTCCCGATCCACCCCTCCCGTAGAGCACGCATTCTCCGAGTCGATGAACCAGCTTCGTGTGACTTGGTGGCGCTGGTCTGGTCGGCCGGATCCGTCGAGGAGCGGCAGAGGAACGCTGCTCTGATCTCCGGCATCCTCCCTGAGCGGAGTGGTACGGGTGAGCTGCGGTTCGCCGTCCAGAGCGAGTACGCGCTGGTCCGGACGGAAACTTCGGTGGACCCGTGGGTCTTCTCCCCGAACCTCGGCGAGACATTGGAGGATGCACTGCGCTCGAGGAGGCTCGATTCGCGCAGCCGACGCCGGATCCTTACCGCCCTGCGACGGCTTCGCGAGGCGATGCTGGAGGCTGGCCTGATCTGGCAGGGCTTCGCTCCCCGGAACATGTTTCTCCGAGATGAGGAGATCATCCTCATCGACTTCGAGGAGGTCGTCGACAGCAGCACCTCGCCAGCACGCGCGGCTGAGTACCTGCTGTGGCACAGGATCTTTTTTGCCGACAGCCTGACCGCCGCGGAGGCCGCCGAGCTGTTCGCCGTGGACAGCAACGGTGCGCCCGCCATCGCTGACGATCATCCGCTGCTGGCGGACTCGTTTGAACGGGCGCTGCTCGCGGTCGATACGGTGACGTGGCGGCAACGCCGAGAACTCCTCGGTCAATCCCTACGCCTTGAGAGCCAGCACCGACGCCCTGAGCGACGGCGTGATGGTGGAGTTCTGTACGGACACGAGCTTGGGCACTTTTGGGGCGACTTCCTGCCAGTTGCTCGTGAGGTCCGGCTCTTCAGCCATCTGTCCCCGATAGAAGATCCAAACACGCTGGTCGCATGCCTGGAGGCATTTGAGGCCGCGATGGAGGCCGACATCTGCCGCGCCATTCGAGCCAGCTGCACAGGCGCCGGCGATGGCAGTGCAATGCGCACAGAGGGGCTCATCGACGCCCTGGATGCTGTTGGCGTGACCGCTCTTGCTGAGGCGCGTCTGAACACGCGGGCCTGGTACCAGCAGCTGACGGCAGACCCTGCTCGTCTCATAGACGAACTTCTCTTTCAGCTCGGCACCAATGTCGGCGGTGTGAGTCAGCCGCTCCTGGACACTTACCTCGTCGGCAGAAGTGGCGCCCGGAAAGGGCATGAGGAGGATCTGGTCGAGACTGTTCGTGTTGGCCTGGACTTCCTGCACGGCGCCGAGCCGGAGCAGCCCTTCCTTCGTTACGCCGAGCCGACCGCACTGAGGAAGTCCATCGCCCAGCCCCTGCCGCGGGAAGGGCTCGGTTTCGACCACGTCCTCGCTGAGGTCAACGACGTCGTTGCCCGTTACTCCATCGGGCAGGGGCACCCCAGGTATTTGGCGTTCCCCGACTCGGGCAACGCCTTGGCTGCCCTGGCCGGCAGCCTTCTCAGTCCGCTCCTCAACCAGAACCTCATAGCCGTCGACCGCAGTGCGCCCTCAGCGACCTTCGTCGAGGCACAGGTCATCGAATGGCTGCGGGAGCTGGTCGGGTACACGACCGTTCCGCTCACCGAACTACGCGGCGTCAAAGACGTCTCTGGACTCTGGACGACCGGAGGGCATCTGTCCAACCACATCGCGATGCTCGCTGCGCTGGGACACACCTTCCCGGCCGCACGCAAGCATGGCCTGCGAGGGCTCGACACCCAGCCGGCGGTCGTCATGGCAGGGCCGATCGCTCACTACTCGCACAGCGACGCCGCGTTCCACCTCGGCCTGGGCTGGGACGCGATTCTCTCCACCGGCGCCAAGCAGGGCTACACGACCGACCCGGCGGCCGTCGACCGGCTTCTCTCAGATCCCCCGTCCGGTCGTACACCGTTCATGGTGGTTGGAGTGGCCGGCAACTGCCGGACAACAGGACTGGACGATCTTGAGACGCTCGGTGAGGTCTGCCGCAAGCATGGTGTGTGGTTCCACGTCGACGCCTGTCACGGAGGAAGCCTGATCTTCAACGATCGGCTGCGGCAGCAGCATCTCCGTGGAATCGAGCAGGCCGATTCTGTTTCGCTCGACCCCCACAAGGGCCTCTTCACCCCATACCCCTCGTCGTATGTCCTGTTCCGGGAGCGTGAAGTCCTCACCCAGTTCAGCCGTCACACGACGACTGTCATGGCGGACGACTGCTGGGACCTCGGGTTGATCACCCCGTTCCTCGGATCGCGGGGCTTCCAAAGCCTGCCGACCTGGATGCTGCTGCGTCACGTCGGCACGCGTGCCCTGGGCGCGATGGTGGAGGCTCGGCAGGCTCTGGTCCGCTACCTGGAGAGACGACTCGACGAGACCGGACTGTTCGTTCGTCTCAACGATGTTGACTTCTACCGGATGGCGTTCGTGTTCTGCCCGCCAAGCGTTCGTAGTGCGGTAACCAGCCTGGATGCAGTCGGCAGGCAGCGAGCGGCGAAGATCGTCAGTGCGTACACGTCGCGGGTGAACACAGCCCTGTATCAGGCAGGTGAGGTGTGCTTCGACGAGCACTCGCTCGCCGACCTGGCTGACCGTGTGGGTGCTGGTGCTGGAACCGGCTACACGATCATGGCCACATGCCCGGGTAATCCGCTCCTCACCCGGGCTGATCTGGATGTCGCGGTGGAACGGCTCGTCGCCGAGGCGCAACCGCTCGTCGAGCCGATGCTGGCGGAGATCCGCGGAGAAGCTGCGCACCAGCACGCTCCTCGACTGAGCGGGCCTGCCGGATGGAACGATGGCGAGTGAGCGGCGACGTTGTATCCGCGATTGATCAGTTCCTCACCGATCAGTCCTGCGAGGCAGTTGCCGCATTCGTCTACGGCTCAGTCGCGACGGGCCAAGCGGGGCCGACGAGCGACGTGGACACCTTCGTGCTGCTCGCAGCGCCGTTGCCTGCGCTTGCGGTGCAACAGCTCCGGTCGGGCTTCGCCGAGCTCCAGGAACGCCTCGGATATACCCCTGACGCCGCCTATCCAGTGGAGCTGTTCACCGTGCAGCAGGCCCATGGGGCGCTTGCCGGGGATGAGGTCAGCCGAGCCATTCATCAGGCCTGCTCTCAAGGGAAGGTCAACTCAGACCTGGCCGAGGCAGATGCCGTGGAAGTCCTTCGGGCCCTGCTCGGTGCACGGCTAACCGTGCGCGCCTCCGCGCAACTCGATGAGTTGACCGTGCGTGCCAACCAGGTTCTGGCCCGGCACCTGCGCTCCGCTTCTACACCGCCCGAGCGGGAGGTTCTCCGCGCGCTCGGCATACGAGGGAACAACTGACCGCACAGAGGAAGGAAGATCTGTTGGCTACGGAAGATTTCGCATGGAAGGCCTCGCCCGGACAAGTTCTCCCGGCGGACAACCACGTCCACACAGAGTGGTCGTGGGACGCTTCGACGGGGGTCATGGAGAAAGCCTGCGAGGAGGCGATACGGCTCGGGCTGCCGGCTATCTCTTTCACCGACCACGCGGACTTCACCGCCTGGGCGTTCCCTGGTGAGGCGCAGGATTCGTCCGTGGTCCGTGTCATCGACACCCACGCTCACACCGGCCTGTTCGACCTGGACGGGTACTGGGAGTGCCTGGAACGCTGCCGCGACCGCTATCCGGATCTCAAGATCCTTTCCGGCATGGAACTCGGCGAGCCTCATCTGTTCGACAAGGAAATCAGCTCGCTCCTGAAGCGGCGGCACTTCGACCGGCTCCTCGGATCTCTGCACTCGCTGACCGTCGACGGGCAACTGCACTACGCGCCGTTCCTGTTCACGGCCGACAACGCCCAGGAGCTGATGCGCACCTACCTCATCGAGACCCTCAACATGGTCGAAAGCAACGACGTGTTCCAGGTCCTCGCCCACATCGACTACCCGATGCGCGCCTGGCCGAAGGGCGCGAAGCCGTTCAACGCGAACGACTACGAAGAGGAGTACCGGGCCGTCCTGCGTGCCCTGGCCCGCTCGGACAGGGCACTCGAGATGAACACCCAGGGCCCCTGGCCCGCGGCCGAGGTTGTGCGCTGGTGGTACGAGGAGGGCGGATCAGCGGTGTCCTTCGGCAGTGACTCCCACGAGCCGGAGACCGTCGGCCGGAACTTCGCCGCGACTGCGGCCATGGTCGAAGCTCACGGCTTCAAACCGGGCAAGGACCCCATCGACTTCTGGCGCCGATGACCAACCCAGGACAGCAAACGAGGAGATTGCCTGTGCCATCGAAGCCAGCACCGGATCGCCTGGTGCCATCGCCGGTGTTCATCCTCAGTTCGATACGTTCCGGGTCGACGCTCCTGCGGTGCATCCTTGACACTCACAGCAAGATCCGGGCACCGCACGAGCTGCACTTGGCCGATCTTGAGGTCCAGCTCAGCAGCCCCTACATCGAATTGGCAATGCAAGCCTCGAACCTGGAGAAGGACGAGATCGAGCACCTGCTCTGGGACCGCATGCTCCACCGCGAGCTGGCCTTCACAGGCAAGGACATCGTGGTGGACAAGACCCCCGGCAACTTACTGCTATGGCGCAGGCTCGCCGCGTGTTGGCCGCAGGCCAGGTACATCTTCCTGCTCCGGCATCCACTGCACATCCTGGAGTCGTCGCTGGCCGGGAGACCCGAGCAAGATCCCGCACAGACACAGCAGTTGGTGACAACGTACCTCCGGGAACTCGACGCAGCCCGCCGTACCCTCAACGGCGCCACCGTGCGCTACGAGGACCTCACCCGCGATGCGGAGCAGGTGACCCGGGAGATCTGCGCCTACCTCGACGTGCCGTGGGAACCCGAGATGCTCAACTACGGGACCGTGAATCACGGCCCGTTCGTGCAGGGGATTGGCGACTTCACCGAGAACATCAAGAGCGGCGTCGTCCAGCCCGGCCGGAGCCTGCCGGCAGACGCGGATGTGCCGGACAGCCTGATGGAAGCCTGCCGCACCTTCGGGTACGTGGAGGCCCATCGGTGACAGCCCCGGCGACCGCGGGCCAGGTGCCGGACAACGGCACCTCCCCCCTTCAACGACAGGACGCGAGGCAAGAGCAGGCGCGTAGCGTCATGAACGCGTTGCAACCACTCCAGCTGTGGGAGCAGTTCGGTGTGCCGAAGCTGTGTGGGGCTATGTCGTACGGCCTGCTGGTTGCCCCCGACATCGACATTGAGATCTACGGTTCTCTACGTGTCGATACCGGGTTCTCCCTCGTGTCCGAGTGGGCCCAAGACCCGGCCGTCGACAGAGTCCTGTTCCTCAACGCAGTCAACGAGCCAGATGCCGGTCTCGGCTGGGAGGTGCGCTACCGGGTTGGCGGCGTGCCCTGGACCGTGCAGATGTGGCTGCTACCCGCCGACTACGACGGGCCACGCTCGGCTGACCTCGTGGAACCCATGCGCGCCGCACTCAGTTCCCAGACCTGCAGTGCGATCCTGCGCATCAAGGAATCCCTCGTGGCAAGCGGCACCGAGTACCGGTCGATCGATGTCTACCGCGCGGTCCTAGACGATGGCATTAACGACGTTGAGGAGTACGACCGGTGGTGCCGGTCGTACTCCTCAACGGGATTGCTCAACTGGCGCCCAGTACCTCGCCGGTAGCAGGCGCCCACGGGTCACATACGGTCAGGGGCGTCGATCCCGAGGAGGCCCAGGCCCAGCTCCAGTGTCCGAGCGGTGATGTCACACAGAGCCAGGCGGCTCTGCTTGACATCACCGTCGGCGCGCAGGACAGGGCACTTCTCGTAGAAGCTCGTGAACGCCGACGCCAACCCGTAGAGGTAGTTGGCGAGCTTATGGAACTCCAGCGTCTCGGAGACCTCGGTGAGGAGGCTGCTGAACTCAAGCAGCTCCAGAGCGAGGGCACGCTCGGCAGGCTCAGCGATGACCAGCTTCTCGATACCTTGCAGCGGCGTTTCCACGCCAGCGCGGCGGAAGATGGAGCAGATCCGGGCGCGCGCGTATTGCAAGTAGGGGGCGGTGTTGCCTTCGAACGACACCATCCGGTCGACGTCGAAGACGTAGTCCCGCGTGCGGTCGGTGGAGAGATCCGCGTACTTGACGGCGCCGATACCGACCGCCTGGGCGACTGCGGAACGGGCTTCTTCATCAAGCTCGGGGTTCTTCTCGGCGACCACCGCGGATGCGCGGACCACGGCCTCTTCGAGGAGGTCCACCAGCTTCACTGACTTGCCGGCGCGGGTGCGCAGCATCTTGCCGTCGTCGCCGAGGATCGACCCGTGTCCGACGTGCTCGGCGCGGGCGGGTGGGACGAGCCAGCGTGCGTCCCGGGCCACGTCGTAGATCATCGCCAGGTGCTGGTGCTGGGGCAGGCCCACGACGTACAGCAGGCGGGTGGCGTGGAGGTTCCGCAGGCGGTGCCGGATCGTGGCGAGGTCGGTGGCGCCGTAGCCGAAGCCGCCGTCCCCCTTCTTGACGATGATCGGCAGAGGGTCGCCGCTCCGGTTCTTGTAGCCGTCGGGGAACACGCATTGGGCGCCGTCGCTCTCCCGCAGGAGGCCGAGCTCGTCCAGCTCATCCACTACGGACTGGAGCTGGTCGTTGTAGTAGCTCTCACCGAAGAAGTCGTCTTCGGTGAGGCGGACGCCCAGCATGCCGTAGACGGTCATGAAGTACTTCTTCGACTCGTCCACGAGCGTCTTCCACAGACGCAGGGTCGTCTCGTCGCCGCTCTGCAGCAGGACGACACGCTTGCGGGCCCGGTCCTTGAACGTCTCGTCGGCGTCGAACTTGACGCGAGCGGCCCTATAGAAGCCGTTGAGGTCGCCGACCGACAGTTCGTGTGCGGCCTCGGACTCTCCGATGTCCAGAAGGTGCTCGACGAGCATGCCGAAGGGGGTGCCCCACTCGCCGATGTGGTTCTGGCGAATGATGGTGTGCCCCTGCCACTCCAGGAGGCGCACGGCTGCGTCGCCGATGATCGTCGAACGCAGATGTCCGACGTGCATCTCCTTGGCTGCGTTCGGGGCGGAGTAGTCGATCGCGATGGTCTCCGGGGCCTTGGCCTGCGGTACGCCGAGCCGCTCGTCACCGATGGTGTCAGCGAGGAGACGTGCGAGAACCTCGTCAGAGAAGGTGAGGTTGATGAAGCCGGGCCCCGAGATCTCGACCGAGGAGCAGAGATCGTCAAGCTGCGCGGCCTCCACGACCCGGCTGGCGATGTCGCGCGGGTTGCCACCGATCTTGCGAACCAGCGCCAGGGCGGCGTCCGACTGGAAGTGAGCACGCTGGGATCGTCGGATGACCGGGTCGACGGGAGCGCCTGCCACCGTCTCGAATGCCGGGGCCAACCTCTGATGCAGCAATTCTTCCAGATTCGCCATTCGAAAAATCTAGCTGAGCCAAAAGATGAGTGTCCAATCACGAGATTGGCGCCACGGCGGGCCCAAGGACGGCACCCGGCGCAGGCTCGGCCGTCCGGAACCAACACCGCACCAACACGTAGCGTGATCACCTGACTACAAGATTTAAGAAACGGCTGAACCCCCACGCACGGGCTGACGGCCACGTGATACTCACCAACATGCCGGACCCTGTGCACGCCTCCCACGATGAGATCGGTTTGACCAGCGACCCCTTCAGCAGGATGGGGCACCCTCGGTCTCCAATCAGAGGTACGGCGGCGGCCGGCGCAACGCGGTACCAAGCACCAGTCCCGCTGCCGCAGCCACTGATCATGGGAGGGCCCCGATGAAGACCATCGTGCTGCTCGTCAAGAACGGCATCGGCTTCGGTCACTTGAGGCGCGCCGTGCTCATCGCCGAGGCCATCAGGAACGAAGGCCGACTCCGCCCCGTGATCATCAGCCAGGCCAGCTCACTGAGCCTGTTCCGCGACACCCCCGTCGAGGTCATTAACTTTCCGCTGCTGCACAGGGTGTCGTCGGCCGTGGCAGAGGACAGCTACACCGCAATCCTCGACCGGCTCCTCGAACGACTTGATCCAGCAGTTGTCATCGAGGACACCTACCCGGACCCTCGCTACCTCTCCCTCAAGTCGCTCGCCCAGCGCCCTCGGCTACTGGTGATGCGTCGCCTCGATGGGACGTCGTTCGACCAACTCCGCATGCAGGGTCGGTTTGCGGCCTACGACAAGATCCTCATCGCGCAGAGCCGCGAGGACTTCTTACGTGAAGGGCACAGTGGCGACTCGATGGCTGCCGTGCAGTTCGGCACCAGCTTCTCCTTCATCGGGAACCTCAGCTATTCGCCTTCTCCTGCCGAGATCGCGCAGATGCGCGCCGCCTACGCGCCCAACGACGAGCCCCTGGTCGTCGTCAACGGCGGGGCTGGTGGGGATCAGATGCCTGACGGTTACGGCGACCGTCTCTTCGGTGCCTGCGCGCAAGTGGCAGCGCGAATCCACGCGGACGGTCACCGAGCGCGGTTCGTGTTCGTCACCGGCCCGTACTATGCCGGCAAGCCGCTGCATGAGACAGGAAACGTCACGGTCCGCCGGTACGAGCCTCGGCTGGCGGGACTTCTCTCCGCGGCTCATGTCGCGATCATCAAGCCCGGTAACAATGCCTTGTCCGAGGCATTGCTGGGCCAGGCCCATCTCGTCCTCGTACCGGATGTCTCCTTCATGGAGGGTCTCGACGAGCACGCGGCTCGAATAGCTGAGCAGTACGGCGGTGCCACGGCGACGACCGATCCGGAGGCCCTTGAGAAACTCGTCTGCGAAGCTCTCAAACGCCCTCTTCGTGAAGTGCGGCTCGAGCCGAACCACAAGGGTCTTGCTGAAGCAGTCGATGTCATTCACCAACTGGCCCAGCGGCCCCTGCCTCACGTCCCACGACGCCGCCTCATGCTCGTCCTGAATCCCGGCTCTGGTCAGCAGGCCAACGCCTTGCGCCGTGCGGTTCCGGAACCGCTGAAGAGTGCGCTGATCCTCAACGAGACCGCGCCGGAGGAACCACCCTCCATCGCGGAGCTCGATGCACCGCGTGCTGGCCTGGAGGAAGTACAGGCGGTGTTGGTGAGCGCCGAGCCCCCCAGCGCCACGCCACAGGAGATCGCGGACCGTGGCATTCGCTTGCTCATAGCGCCGAATGCTGTGTCTCCGGCAGTAGAGCGGTGGATGCGACTGGCCCCGTCCCTACCGGCGCTGGCTGTTCTGCATGGCTCCACCGTCACGGCCGCCGCCGGCCGGGCTGAGTTCTGTCTCCGAAGGCTTGCTCAGGCACTGGCTGCTGAGGAACCGTCGTGTGTGATCTTGGACCTGTCAAGGTTGAGTGACGGGAGAGCCATTGAGCAGTACCTGGCCGAGATCGGCGATTGGCTGCGTCTCCAGCCTGTTGAACTCATCGGTCCCGAAGCGGCCACCGCTCTCCTCGCCCGACGTCTATTGGAGTCATCGTGACACCAGGGGTGGATCTTGCGAACGATGCTGTAGAGCCCGAACTCCGGAGCGTCTGCACGTTCGATGTTCGCCATGCCGACAGCGATGTGGAAGGTCTCGTTGATCAAATCATGGGTCTTCTCGACAGCGGCGTGACGCTGGTGGATCTCTCGCACCACGATCACCGAGGCACAGTCATCGAACTTCGAGCGCAGCCGAAAGGCGGTACCGCTCAATGACGCTCTCAGAGTCCACGACCAGCCTGGTCGCCGACGTACAAAAGCAAGGGTTCGCGATCTGGCCCGGGTTCCTTCAGGGCGAACGATGCGACGAGATACGTAGGCTCGCCAAGCACCTCGCGGGCGGCGAACACGCCAACCGCTACCCCAAGTCCACACGCGTGTGGGATCTGTACCGGCATGGGGAAGAGTTCGTTGATCTTCTCGCCGACCCAGAACTCACCGCGGTGTTGAACGAACTGCTTGGGGAAAACCACCTCCTATCCGACTACAGTCTTAACGTCGTTCAGCCCGGCCAGCCCGTCGACGGCTGGCACATCGACTACCCGTACAACGAGATGCCGGCCCCTGTGAATGGAGCCGTCCTGGGGTTGCAATGCGTGCTGGCTCTGGATTCCTTCCGCTCCTCAAACGGAGCTACTCAGCTGGTCCCCGAGTCGCACACGAGGACGGACCGTCCCGACCCCGAAGCCGTCATCGAGCACGTTGTGTTCGACGGTGAGCCCGGAGCATTGTTGATCATGGCGGCAGCGACCTGGCACCGCTCAGGCTTCAACGCATCCACAGCGCCGCGGTCAGCTGTACTGATGAGCTTTGTAGAGAGGTGGGTGCGGCCGATGTCCGATCCTCCGGAGCCGGGGCCGTGGGGACGCACAGACGCCTTGCGGATCCTCCTGGGTATGCAGCGGCCACCGGAGACGATCAATGGCGTAGCGATCTAGAAGTCGTACACCGCGAAGTCGGTGACCGGTCGGTAGCCGATCCGCTGGTAGAGGCCGTTGCTGGTGGGGTTGGCCAGGTCCGCGAACAGCAGGACTTCCGCCGCGCCCGCGGCAAGCGCGGCCCGGCTCACCTCGACCATTACGGCGCCCGCGTAACCGCGGCCGCGCAGGTGGGCGGGCGTGTAGACGGGGGCCACCCGGATCTGGCCCGCCACCACAGGAGTTACGCCCGCCATGGAGACGGGGGTGCCGTCCAAGGTCTCCCAGAACCTGACGCGTCTATTGGCGATGCGCGTGTCGGCCCAGGAGCTGGCGTCCCTGGAGGCGACTTCTCCGATGGCGGCGGCGAACTCGCGGTACCAGCACATGAGTTGCTCGCGGTCCTGCTCGCCTGCGACTCGACCCCGCCCATCCGGTAGCGGCTCCAGTGGCGTGAGCGTGCCGAGGCGGTACAGGCGCTGCCGCTCATAGAGCGTCGGCGTCGCACCCGTGTGCCGCTGCCAAGCCTCGGCGAAGGCGGTGGCGGTGTCGTGGTCCGCGCTGACACCGGGGAGGGGACAGCCGAGGCCGGCCAGGTGGGCGGCGAGGGTGTCGGCCTCCTCGAGGGTGAGGGGGGTGAGGTTCAGACGGCGGGGCGGGGTGCGGAAGAAGGTCGCGCGGACCTCACCCGCCCGCTCCAGCAGGCCGAAGATGGGGGCATCCGCGCCGTATGCGTCCGCCCCGCGCGTACGCAGCGCCTCGGTCACCGTCAGCGGGACGGTGTGCAGGGCGGGGCGCGAGCGCAGGAAGTCTCCGGCTCGGGCGAGAAAGCTGTCGACGTCTTCGGTGAGGTGCCAGTCATCCGGGCGCATGCCTCATGATCCCGCGCGTTCACTGACTGCGCCCGTGGTTTTCCGACGGGGCGAGGCTACGGGGCGCGGTCAGGCGCCGCCTCCCCCCAGTGAACTTTGCCGCCTACTCCGGCTCCGGGTCGGTCGCCAGACGGCCGTGCAGGTGCATGCCCCGGAATGGGTCGCTCAGGGAGCGGGAGCACCGTAAGTAGGCGGTGTGAGGCGGTCCAGGCGCCAGACGACGTCGGTGCCGCTGTCTGAGGGAGCTGCGGGTGGTGTTACCGGCTCCCGCCGGACTTCGGTGAAGCCCAACCGGCGCGGAATGGCGCCACTGGAGGTGTTGGCCAGGTCGTGCGCGATCTCCAGGTACTCCACGTCCGGCAGGGCGAACATCTCGGTGACCATGGCTGCCATCGCTCTCGTGGCGATGCCCTGGCCGGTGGCGGCAGGGTGCAGCCAGTACCCCATGCGCCAGCCCTGAGGTTCGGCCCCGCGATAGGTCGAGCACATGCCGATAAGCGTGCCGTCTTTGGTAATGGCGTAGTTGTACGCGTCGCCGCTTGCCCACTTCGACTCGGACTTCGCGAGGAAGTCTCGGGTGCTCTTTTCGCTGTGCCCAGCGACCCACGGCATCCACGGGCGCAGGTGGTCCAGAGACTCCTCGATCAACTTGAACGCCGGAGGGAAGTCGCTCTGCCCCCGCCAGCGTCGCAGGGCGAAGTCTCCGCATTCGATGATCTGACTCGGCCGCTCCATGGCAGCCCATGATTGTTTCGCAGAAGGCTCACAGCAACGGAATATGGGCATGCGTCAGGCCGTCTACTTGGCAGGACGCCGGTAGCCCGGACGGCCTGAAGATCGGGGGAAGTTGCCGCCATGTGCGGGTGGTCCCGGCCGCTCCGGTACGCCCCAGGCGCCTGCGGTGATCCGCGGGACAGCCACTGAACGCATGCGCAGCGGGAGCTCAGGTCAGGGCTTCGGCGATCTGGTCAGTGATGTCCACGAGCCAACCAGGATCTCCGTTTTGGCGACCCCATTGCGCGGACATCACTGCACGCGCCTGGGCCCAACGAGAGACGCGCTCTCGGTCGAGTTCGGCGGTTTCGGAGAAGATGTCGAGGCGACGCAGCAGCGCCGTCTTCAGATCATCGGCGGCTAGCAGATCATCGAAGTGGCCGCGGAGTAGCTTGATGGCGTCGTAAGCTGGATCGCCGACGTACCCCTTAGGGTCGATCGCCAGCCAGGGCTCCCGCTCGGCCCGCAGCACATTGGCATAGTGCAGGTCGCCGTGGACGAGCGTATCCGGCTGGTCGGGGCCAAGCTCCTTCACAGTCGAGAGCGCTGCGTCGACTACCCGCTGCGGCAGAGGATAGGCCAACTCCGCTGCTGCCTCGCGGATTTCATCAAGCCACCACTGCTCAGCGTGGTCGCGCAGCCGTGGCAGGCGCGGAGGAGCTGGCACAGCCAATCGACGGACGAGGCGGCCTGCGGCGGCCACCGCCTCGTCAACGTCATCGAGATCGGCAAGGCTGGTCTGTTCTGCCTGCTCCAGCACCATGGCGAAGTTCGAGTCGTCACGCTCGTGCAGCAGCACGGCTCCACGTCCACCCCACCAGGCAAGGGCGTGGGGCTCATGGACAAGGCCGGGGTGCGGATGCGAGATCTTCAAGACTCCGGGGTCGCCATGGCGCAGCACGGGGACTACGAGCCCGACCTGCCCGTGCATTGCTGTAGCAGTCGGTGTGCAGCTCCAACGCTCGAGTAGCTCATCAACCAGGACGGGCAGGGACGCGAGCCAAGTCCTGCTGCCTTCGCCCTCCCGATCGATTGTTCTGCTTGCGAAGTCATCCGGTATCTCGATCATCCAGCACCCTTGGCGGCCTGCCCCCTCCGCTCTGTCCGTCGTCCTCATGCGGAACGGACCAGCTAGATCGTCTTCTCTCGCACGACCTGGGCAGGTACGCCGACCACTGTGGCCCCGGCCGGAACATCATGGGTTACGACAGCTCCGGCTCCGATGTTCGCCCCTTGCCCTATGTGGAGGCTCTCCTCGAACGGAGTGATCACCACGGCGTTCGCCCCGATCATGACATCGTCTCCGACGATGATGCGGTGTGGTGATCCTGCCGGGGCACGAACTGACAGCGTGACGTTCTGCCAGATACGTACCCGCCGGCCGATCGTCACGTTGTCGTGGACGACCGTTCCGAGGCCGTGGTGGCCGAGATACACGTCGGGGCTAACGTCTCCGCCAGCAGCAAGCGAGTTGTGGTAGAGGAACGAGTTGAGTTGCTTGACGCGCTTGGCGAGCCAACGGTGCTCTCGCTTGCGTAGTGCGATCGCCCACATCCACAGCCGTTCAGGGCTCACGGTCGATGCTCCTCTTGCCTACGTTGAAGTCGTCGTATGGGTAGGTTCGTCGGCCGCGGTCAGTTTTCCGCTGCTGTTCATCGGGGCCCAGGCGCCGGCCCGGAATTCGTGTACATTCCGAGCGACGATCCGCGAGCCATGCGATCTCGCATTGATTTCCGCCTCCGATCAGAGTGGATTCCTTTGGAAGCACGGAGGTTGAGCGTCCGCGGACTCGCTAGGCTTGATCGAACGTGACGCCCATCCACACTCCGAAGGAGCGGTCTCACGCGGGTATGAGGTCGTGCAAGAGTCTGATCCGCGCGACAGCGTACGACCGCACCTCGGCACTGGAGTATCACTCCCGTGATACGGCCATTGCCGCGCTACATACCCCGCGCCATGTGGCGCGTCTCTGTCGGTGGCGTCGAAGTCAAGGTGCCGCACAGTTCCGCAGGCCACGAGCGTGCGGTGCGCGAATGATCGGCGTGAGGCCGTCAGTCAGGTCTCGAATTTCTTCGAGTGGGGCACATGGCCTCAACTGTTCGTTCTGGAATGGATATCACCCCCGTGATATCACCTGCGGAATATACGTAGAGGGCATTTGACGGGACAGTTCTGTGGTCAGCCGCCACCGATCGTGCGAGACCCACGGTCGCGGGCGTACGACTTCATCCAAGGGGGCCAGCGGCCTCACACAGTCGGCGCCAACTGCGCGGGCCGTGTCGCTTGCGCGGATTCAGCTACACGCGCCCGCGCAGCCCTCCCCATCAATTCCGAGTGCACGCGAATCGAAAGGACAGTCGAGCAGTGTCGGCCCAGCCTCGCGTAACGCCTCGAGCCCTCACTCCTGCTCAGGTGCGGGTAGCTCGCAAGATCGCTGGCGGCACGGACACCGCTCAAACCGCTTTCGAGTTGGCTATCACACCAGGCACCGTCAACGTGCAGCTGGCGAACATGGGCCGGAAGCTCGGAGTGAGCGGTCGGGCCGCAATCGTCCATGCCTCCTACGTCGCCAGGCAGATTCCTCGCCCCGAGCAGGAGTCTTTCGACGGTGAGTTCACTGAGATCGAGGTTCAGACGTGGAACCTCATCGCGTCAGGGGCAACGGTGCAACGCATCGCTGACGTACTCCGAGTCTCGCGCGCTACCGCTCGCGTGCGGATCAAGTGCTTGCGACGCCGGCTGAAGGCTTCCAGCGACGCGCACCTGGTGACGCTGGGTTGGCGATACGGGTTGGCCGATGAATCGCTCACGGACACGGGTTCTGAGATGACGATCGCAGTCGCACGGAGTGGATGACGTGTCGCCGCTAGGACTCCGCGGTAGTCCTCGGTCACCGCTCGGGATCTTTAGCCTCAGGCAGGCCCCACCACTGCGTCGACCTCTTCGAAGGCGCCTGCGGCGGGGCCTCGCTCGAAGTCGGGCACGCGAAGCTCTGGCCTAAACTGCCCATCAACGGGCCGATGAAGGGACGCAGCCGTGCCTCAGCCGAACGCCGACGACCAGCCCAAAGCCCTCAAGCCCGCCCTCGAATCCATGACCGTGCTGGTCGCCGCCGTCATCGTCCACGACAAGGCCACCAACCGCGTCGTCCTCCTCCAGCGCAGCCAGAACGCTAAATTCGCCCAGGGCATGTGGGACCTCCCCGTCGGCAAGAGCGAACCCGGCGAACCCATCACAGAAACCGCCGTACGAGAGCTGTACGAAGAGACCGGCCTCACCGTGAAGCCCGAGGCCCTCAAGGTCGCCCACTCATCCACGGCGCCTGGGGCGTCGAAGCCCCCAACGGCTTCCTCACCGTGGTCTTCGCCACCCACGAATGGACCGGCGAACCCGAAAACCGCGAACCCCGCAAGCACGACCAGGTCTGCTGGGTCGATGTCGAAGCAGTCCCCAAGAAATTCTTGGACACCACTGTCAGAGCCGTCCACCGTTACTTTGAGGACGGTCCACAAGTGTCTCTCGATGGCTGGTGAGACCACGCTGCCCCAGTTCCGAAGGAGCTTCCCGGTCCTGGTGCGGAATTTGTCAGCTCGGCCGGCTGGCAGCACAGTCGGGCGCACGCTCGACGTCGAGGGCGAGGCCATCAGCTGTCGGCACTTCGTCCGCCGGACTGGCCTGCTCACGCGCCCGTTGGGTCGCCGAGCCTCCATGACCGAGCCGAACTCAGTCTCCATCCTTCGTTCCGACGGCTAAGCGTTTCAGGCAGCACCCCATTGGGCTTGGCCATCGGAATTTCTGAGGGTCTCAACGCGGTGCGACAACTGTCGGCCAGCACCAGCGTCCCCTTGATCCGCACGTCGAATGAAGGAACCGAGGGTGTGGAGATCCCGGATCTCGCAGAGAACGGGCAGACCAGGCCACTGCCTGATGTCGTAGCCGTACCGAAGGCTGAAATCATCGAGCTCTGCAGTGGTCCGTCCGAAGCGGACTCCTTGGAAGGTATTGGCCAGGTCGAGCTCGCGGGGGCCCACGGCTGCTTCGTCCCAATCACAGAGCCTGGCGTCTTGTTCGTCCCAGAGGGTGTTGCCTGGATACGCATCACCATGGATGTGTCCCTGGCCCAGAGGGAACTCCAATTTTCCATAAGCATCCAGCAGCTCCTCGCGCCGGGCAGCCAGCCACTCGCGCTCGGACTGTTCCAGGTAGGTACTGGAATCCACAGCACTCTTGAGAGATGTGAGCGGCTGGTACTGGGGCAGGGACACCGGCGGCGGTGGCAAGGCGTGGAGGGCTCGCAGTAGATCGCCAAGCCTTCCCGCCGACGGCGCTTTACGCGGAGGTTGCGGGTAGTGGCGCCAGAACGTGACGACATACGGGGCGCATGCCACTGGTTGCGGAACGTCTACAGGCTCCGTCGCCGGGAAGTCGTTGGCGACGAGCCAGCGAGTGAGGGGCACGGCAGTTTCGAGCTGCCGTTGTTGCGAGTCGGAGCTGACGCGAACGACGACGCCTTCATCAGCCAGCAGGAAAACGGACGTGGCGTGATGGTGGAGTTGAGTGAGGGATCGGTCTGCCAATCCGGACGCCCGGCAGGCCAGGCGGGCGGCCGACTCAGGTGAGACCGTCAATGTCATGGAGTAAGGGCCTTCGCTGGGGTGTCGATCGCCTTATAGCCGCGGGTTGCGTCCGCTAGCTCGCGGGCGACTCGGCTACGGGCGAGCCGCGGTTCTTCCAGAAGCCTAGCTACTCCCCCCATGGCGTCGCCTAGCTGCCGGATACGACGGTTCGCCGGAAGCTCCAGGAGAGGCTGGAGCTGCTCGCCGGCACCCTCGATCTCCCCGGCAACGATACGCGCTGTCACGATGTCCAGGCGGGCCAAAGCCTCGTCACCGTACGACCGGTGTTCCCTCGGCCCGCTCTCGTACAACTCGATCGCTGCGGTGGCATGCTTTTCGGCCCGCTGATGCTCGCCGAGCAGGGCGAAGGTTCCGCCCATGTAGTACTCCTGCTTCGCTTCGGGGAAGGTGAGAAGTCCCCCAAACCGGGTCAGGGCGTCCGGGGCCGCCTTCTGCTCGCGGGCACGCTGGAGCTCCTGAAGAGCGGCCATGGCCGTACCGCGATCTCCGATTCGCGCTGCTGCTCTCGCTTCAATCGCGGCAATTCGGATCCGAGTCTCACCGTCGGGCGCAAGCCGGATCGCCTGTCGCGTGTAGTCGAGAGCCGTTTGCCGGTGGGTCGACCACTCGGCGATCAGGGCGGCCGTGCCCTTCACCCAAGCCCGTAGGTCGTTGTTGTCCGCCTGCTCGGCAAACGTCCAAGCTGCCTGGAGCTGCGCGACCGCCGCATCTTCATCACCGAGGTTCTGTGAAGCGTGGCCGAGCAGGAGGCAGCTCGTACCAGCGAGGAGGAGTAGTTCGCTGGTCTGGCCCAGCGGTTGGTGGCCGCCGAGCAGGAAAAGAAGGCGGTCTCGGGTCGCGACGAGGTCGGTGAAGACCTGGTGCAGCGGAGCGTGAACGTAGTCGACCGCGATTTGGGTGAGCGCGGACTCAAGTCGCTCAAGTTCCACATCGCTCACATTGCTCTTCGTGATCTCATCGGTGAATTGCAGCGACTGCGCAGCAGCCTGCGCTGCCAACTCGTTCAAGTTCGTGGTGTCGCTTGCCGCTGGCCAGATGCCGTTGCGGCCATGCCCGAGCTGTGGCGCGTGGGCTGGTGTGGAAAGCGCTGAGTGCTCACGAAACGGTGGTCCCAGCAGAGCGTCCGGTGCTCCGACGCCCTGCAAGAACCGTGCGGCCTTATCGATGTTCGTCAAGCGGCGATTCCCGGCTTCCAGCATCGACAGAAAGCCCTGGCTCAACCCGGTCATGAACGCCATGTCATCCTGCCGGAGACCTGCCTTGTCTCGGATGAGGCGGCTCGCGCGACCGAAGTCCCAGGCGGCTATGGCTGCTTGGACGTCGAGGTCCATCCAGACCTCGTCTGGGACGTGAGGTCCAGGGCGGGCAACGAGCCGTTTCCCACGTGCGCACGCGGCGCACCGGTCTTCCAGGTTGTACTGGCTCAATCGGCACCCGCAACCGGCACAAGCCCGAGCGTGCTTTCGCATCGCACCCCCGTTTCTCGTCTGCGCGCGCCAGCGTACGTGCGGACATGGTCCTGCCCGTATCACGAAAGTGATACGGGCAGGTCAGAGGAACTGCGGGTCGCCTCAGGGGCGTTCGACGGTGACTGCCGTAATCGCGTCAAGGAGCTGCGGTACGTCTTCGAGGCTTTCCAGGACGACATCGGCTCCGGCCGACGCCAACTCGTCAGCTGAAGTCTTCCCTGAGGCGACCCCAATCACGGGAGCGCCTCCCTCAAGTCCCGTACGGACGTCTTCGAGGGAGTCGCCGATGATGACCGTGTTGGAGCGGGTGAAAGCCGCCTCGTGTTTGGCCTGAGCGCGCTTCTGTGCGACGCCAACGAGGACCGGACGGTGGTCGCTGTCGGAGGAGTATCCGCCGATTTCTGTCTCCAGGAACCCGTCCAGGCCGAACGCTTCGAGCTTCAGAAGCGCGTTGGGCCTGAGGTTTCCTGTGACGACGGTCGAGACGCACCTCGGCTGGGCCTGCACCGCCTTGAGAGCAGCCAGGGCGCCAGGAAGCAGGAGGCCCTGCTCGCGTAGATCTTCAGTGTGGGCGGCGAGGCGCTGTGGCAGGAGTTCCACCATCCTCGGCTGCAGGTGGGGCACATCCGCCTCGCGGACGCCGTTGTCCAGGAGCAGGGATCGGATCGCGAGGGGCATGGTGACGCCGGTTCCCCGGGCCGGAAGTCGCTCTGCTGGGCGCCCGACGATCTCAGCGAAGGTCTCTCGGTAGACCTGCCGGTCGACGTCACCGACGTACAGCAGAGTGCGGTCGATGTCCCACAGCACGAGGATCTGCTGGGCCTCGCTCAAGTTCGGCTCCCTGTCGCCACCATTGCGGCACGTCGCTCCAGTACATCTTGAGCGTACGCGTTGTGGGCAACCGGCTGGAGTTCGCGAATCATGCTCGTGACGTGGTTGTCGAATCGAGCCGAGTGAAGGGTTTCCGCCAGGTCGAGGACCTCGTGTGCCGTAGCGCACCCGGCTTCAACATCGCCTTGCGCGATATGCGCGGTTGCGGCACGTGAGAGGAACAGGCCCCTGGTTCGGTGGTCTCCTGAGTTGAGGGCCTGCCGTGCCTTGGTGAAGCTGGCGACGGCGCTTCGCGGATCGCCCAGGTCCAGGTGGCAACTGCCGGCCTGTCCGTGGATCTCCCCCTCGTTGATCCAGTACAGCCAGTGCGGGTCATGCTCGGAGCGCCCCTGGGCACAGAGTTCAGCGGCTTGACCGAGCGCGGTGAGGGCAGCGTGGCGTTCGCCGAGTTTCGCGTGACCGCGGGCTTGTCGGGTCAGCAGCATGGCTTCGAGTGCTGGAGTGCCGAGTTTCTTGATCTTGTCGCGGGCCCGGCGTGCCGCGGTGACGGCGTGGTGCGGCGTCCCGGTGGAGTACCCGTGGATGGCGATGTAGGACAGGGCGCCGGCGCCGAGCCGGACGTCTTGTGAGGCTTTGGCTGCGCGCAGTGCGGCGTACAGGTAGCCGAGTGGTCGGTCGCGGTCACCGGAGTCGAAGACGAACCAACCCGTCTGAGTAGCCGTGTCGGCGGTGATCGCCGCGAGTCGCCGCCCCGCTGCCTCGTCGTAGGACGTGGAGACCATGAGGTGCCTGAGGAACTGAAGGTGTCGGTCTGCGAGGCTGGCAACGGTGCCACTGCCGTCGCTCGCGTCCATCGTCCGCAGGCTGTCCGTGGTGCGCTGGAGCCCATCGAGCAGTTCGTTGGTGAGGCGGCTTCCCCCTGCTGCGCGGCGGAGGGGTTCGGCTTCGGTGCTGTCCCATGCGTTCACGAAGGCGGTGAGGGCGATGCCGCTTGCGGTGAGGAATCGTCGACGTTCCATCGTGCTGTCTCCTACCGCAGTATCCAGTGCTGCCACCATACGGACCGTTGTCCAGGGCAGGGTCGGATCGGCGTCACCAGCGAACTGGTCCCGGGGCGGTTGCAACGCGTTGGCTCTGGACTGTGGGAGGGGGAGCGCGACGAGCTCGGCTGGCACATCCAGCCCCGTCAGGAACTCGACGATCTTGTCGATGTTCGTGAGGCGACGGCTGCCCGCCTCCAGCATGGAGAGGAAGGCCTGGCTGAGGCCGGTGAGTTGGGCCATGTCGTCCTGCCGCAGGGAGCCGCGCAGTCGAATCAGGCGGCAGGCCTGGCCGAAGTCCCAAGCGGCGAGCGCGTCGCGAACGTCTGGGTCGAACCAAACGTATTCCGGCACGACGGGGAAGTGCTGTTCGGTGCCGCGGGAGCGAGAGCATGCGAAGCACAGGGTGTCAGTGTTGTAGCTGCTCAGTTGGCCACCACAGCGATCGCAGCTACGCAACGGCTGCTGATGCACGTCAAGCCTCCCCGCGAGTGAGCGTGCGCAACCTCAATTACTCCTGGTGGATCCGGAATTACACAAGTGATATCACCCTCGGAATGTGTGCGCAGGATGTTTTGCCGCCAGGGTTGGAGTCCCGCAGCACGACGTGGCGACGAACCCACCGAGAGCCTGATCATTCGGTCCGCCTGCTGCTCGTCGCGCTACGGGGTACGCGCACCTGTCGCTGATCCCCCTATCGGAGTCCACGTTGTCACCCGCCAGACGACCAAGGTTGGGCCGCGGCCCGCTTGCCTCCTCCCACGGCCCGCTTCTCGCACCTCACCCGGCAGAAGCGCCGGGCCAGTGGGTGGTGCCCGGTGGCCATTAGCATCTCCGCCGTCGTACTCCTGGGCATTCTCGTCTTCATCTTCGTCAAGAAGAGCGGACTGAATGCGGCGCACGCCATCGTGTGCACTCTCTTCGGGTTCTTTCTGGCGAGTACATCGATGGCTCCGAGCATCAACCGCTTCGTCACCAACATTGCGGACATGGTCGGTCAGATCCGCTTTTAGGGCAGTTAGCGCCATAGCCGGAGCAGTCACTCCCCCTGTCTGAAGGCACGACCTGCCGTCTGCGGCTCAATCCCCCAATTCTTCTGAGGCCTCTGATGACATGCACGCCCAACTGGAAATCCACCTCGCATCGCGCTGGTCGTGTGCCTCAGAAGAGCAGCGGTGTTCCGCCTTTGGGGCGTCGTCGTTCCCGATTCGAGGGTCCGTGATGCCTCTCGTGTATCACCCGGCCGGCCACGACGACGACCTACGCGTGGCCTTGGAAGAGCTAGAGGCAGGCCGCTGGCGAACGACCGGGAAGCTGCTCCTGGATACGGGCGCGCACTGGGCACTGCGGACATCGCGCACCCAAGTGTTGGCCGTGGCAGCAGCTCGGTCGGATGTGGTCAAGGTATGGCTCGACGAAGAGCCCGGAAACTACAACGCGCAGCTGATGAGTGCTCGCGTCGCAGTCGAGCGGGCGCTGCGCGCACACCGCCAACGGCATCCAGCGACCCTGGAATTCGAGTTCAGGGCGCGGCGCGAGGTGCTGCTGGCGGCTCGTCACGCGCCGCAGGATCCCGTGCCGTGGGTCTGCCTTGTGGCGTTGGCGCAGATCGACACCCGGCAGCTGCGTCATGAGCACCGCTTGGCGCCGGCCGAGCCGATGCTGCCGAGCGGACCCTGGGGGTTGCTTTACGAGGTCAACCAGCGTGATCCGTACAACCGCGAGGCTTACCACCGTGTGCTGCAGTTCCTGCTCGCCCTTGACGGGCCTCAAGCCGCGTCCTTGGCTGCGGTCTTCGACTTCGGACGATGGGTGGCATCACAGCGGCCAGTGGGGTCTCCGCTATTGCTTCTGCCCGCGTACGCGCAGATCGAGCAGCGACGCCGATCGCACGCCGATCCGTTGTGGCGGCGGCAGTGGGCGCACGAGTCGACGCTCGATTACACGCTCAACGCCTTCCATGACTGGTTCCGCAAGACGTCCCGTGAGCAGTGTTCGGTCGCCGATCTGCACTGTCTCGCCTATGCGTTGTGGGCGGGACATCAGTATCTGGAAGCCGCCGAGGTGTTCGCGGCGGTGGACCCGTACGCGGCTCGTGAGCCCTGGGCCTCGGTGCACGAAAGAGCCGCAGGACCGGATCCCGGCGAAGCGCTACTGCTTCGAGCACGTGCCGAGTCCTATTCCTACGCCCGCTCCCACGGGAGGCGCGCCGGTCCGCATCCGTAAGCGACTTCCGGCTGCCAACTCCTTCCGTTGGCATGAACCCATCGATCTCCGCCTTCCCTCAATCTTGGAGGTTGTCCTGTGTCCCGTTTAAACCACAGCCATCGCGCGGCGCCCCAGAAGGCCGATGACGCGTATTTGCGGGAGCTCGGCTATGAGCCGGTGCTGACCCGGCGTATGGGGCCGTTCGGGAACTTCGCGATCAGCTTCTCTGTCATCAGCGTCCTGTCCGGCTGCATGACCCTCTACGGGTTCGGTCTGAACACCGGCGGCCCATCCGTGATGCTGTGGGGCTGGATCGTCGTGGGCGCCATGGTGATGTTCATCGGCGCCGGACTGGCCGAGGTGACGTCCGCCTATCCGACCTCCGGGGCCTTGTACTACCAGGCAGAGCAGCTCGGCGGCAGGAAGTGGGGCTGGTACACGGGCTGGCTCAACTTGTTGGGCCTGCTCGGCGCCATCGCCGGCATCGACTACGGGGCCGCGCTCTTCACGGGCGCCTTCCTCAACCTGCAGTGGGGCTTCGAGCCGACACCCGGCAAGATCATGGTGATCTTCCTGTGCATCCTCGCCCTGCACCTCACGCTGAACCTGTTCGGAGTCAGGCTGGTCAGCGTCCTCAACAGCATCAGCGTCTGGTGGCACCTGGCCGGCGTCACGGTGATCGTCGGCGCGCTGGCGATTGTGCCCTCCCACCACCAGTCCGCCGACTTCGTGTTCGGCGAGTTCGTCAACAACACCGGCTGGTCCAGCCCCTTGTACGTGGCGGTGCTGGGTCTGCTGCTGGCCCAGTACACGTTCTGCGGCTACGACGCCTCCGCGCACCTGTCGGAGGAGACCACGGACGCCCAGGTGTCTGCTTCCCGGGGGATCATCCACGCGATCGGCTGGTCGTGGCTGGCCGGGTTCGTGCTGCTGGCCGGGCTCACCTTCGCGATCAAGGACTACGCGGGCACCGTGGGCACAGCGACAGGGGTGCCGCCAGCACAGATCTTCCTCGACGCCCTGGGCATGGCGGGGGCGAAGGCGCTGCTCCTGGTCGTGATTGTCGCCCAGCTGTTCTGCGGCAACGCAGAGACCGCCGCGGCCAGCCGGATGGTGTTCGCTTTCTCTCGGGACGGGGCACTGCCGGGCTCTCCGTTGTGGCGGCAGGTGGATCGTCGTACCGGCACGCCCCGCAAGGCGGTGCTGCTGTCCGTGGTGTGCGCCGCGGTGCTGGCGCTGCCGAGTCTGTACAGCCCGGTCGCGTACGCGGCGATCACCAGCATCAACGTCATCGGCATCACCCCGGCGTACGCGATCCCGATCTTCCTGCGGGTCAAGAACCGGCACCGGTTCAGGCCGGGCCCGTGGAACCTGGGCAGCTGGGGCGTAATGGTGGGCACAATCGCCGTCATCTGGGTGATGTTCGTGACCGTCCTCTTCTGTCTGCCCCAGACCCGCCCCGACGGCGGTGCCCTCGCCACGGTCGACACGTTCAACTACGCGCCGGTGGCCCTAATCGTCGTGCTCGCACTGGCGTGGGGGTGGTGGCACAAGCAAGGCAGCAAGTACGAGGTGCCGGCCCAGAACTTCGACCGCTCGGCAGGCGAGTACGAAGACGAGGTCGTGTGATGACCACAACGAGCAACGGCACAGCCCCGCGCCTGGCCGTAGCGGCGGCTTCCGCATCGGGGGCGCGCTCGGAGAAGGCCCTGTCCCTGACCGACCTGCGCGACCTCGTAAAGGGCGGCGCGATCGACACCGTGCTGCTAGCCGTTCCCGATCTGCAGGGGAGGCTGAAGGGAAAACGGTACGACGCCGACCACTTCCTCAAGCGCGTCGCGCATCACGGTGCCGAGATGTGCGCCTACGTCCTGGCCACCGACGCTGAGATGAGCCCGGCGGACGGCTTCAAGCTGACCTCGTGGGACAGCGGCTACCAGGACCTGTCCGTTCAGCCGGCCCTCGGAACCCTGCGCGTGGTGCCGTGGCTGCCGCGCACCGCCATCGTCCTCGGCGACGCCGTGCACCACGACGGAACCCCCATCGACGTCGCGCCCCGCCAGATCCTCCATCAGCAGCTGACCCGGCTGTCACGGCACGGCCTCCAGGCCAAAGCGGGAATCGAGACCGAGCTCACCATCTACCAGGGCACGTACGCGGAAGCGGAACGGGCCGGGTACCAGGGCCTGCGGCCCGTGACGATGGACAATCTTGACTACGCCCTCGACCACGACCCCGCCTGCGACCGGTTCTTCCGCCGCCTGCAGCGGGCACTGGCCGGGGCGGGCATGCCCGTGGAAGCGATCAAGACCGAGGCCGGCCCCGGCCAGGTAGAGGTGACCTTCCCGTACGGACCCGCGCTCACCGCCTGCGACCGGCACCTGCTGTTCAAGCACGCGGTGCGCACGCTGGGAACGCGCAGCGGACTGGCGCCCACGTTCATGGCGGCCCCAGAGACCGGGTGGGCCAACGGCCTGCACCTGCACGTCTCACTGTGGTCGAAAGCCCTTAGCCAACTCCACGCCCCTGACAACGAATACGAGCTGTCCCAGATCGGACGGAACGCAATCGCGGGGCTGCTCGCAGGCTTGCCGGAGCTGGGCCCGTTCTATGCCCCGAACGTCAACTCGTACAAGCGATTCACGCCCGGCTCGTTCGCGCCGACCATGCTCCACTGGGGCCACGACAACCGCACGTGCGCTGTCCGCGTCGTCGGTCATGGAGAGGGCCTCCATCTGGAAATCCGTGTGCCGGGCGCGGATGCCAACCCCTATTTGGCCCTGGCCGCGGTACTGGCGACGATCGACTACGGCATCGAGCAGCAACTCGCCCTCGGCCCTGAAGCGGCCGGCAACGCCTACAGCGGGGGCGGCACCCCTGTGCCGCCCACCCTCGCTGACGCCCTGACCGCCTTCCAGGAAAGTGCCCTGGTCCACAGCGCGTTCGGCACCGAAGTGGTCGAGCACTATGCCCATCTCGCCCGCTTGGAACTCGACCACCAGCAGCGCCTGGTCACCGATGCCGAGCGGCAGAGGTGGCTGGCCCGGGCCTGATCGTCAGCCACCAAGAAGGAAAGGACCTGGAACTCCCGTGAGTGCACGACCGGCGCGCCCGCCCGCCAAGTACCTCGATCTCACACCCGCGCAGGTTCGGATCGCGCAGAAGGTCGCGGAGGGCAAGAGCACCGATGTGATCGCATCCGAGCTGACCATCACCGCCGGGACGATCAACGTGCAGATGAAGCACTGCGGTCAGAAGCTCGGGGTAAGCGGTCGGGCGGCCGTCGTCCACGCGTGCTACGTGACCGGGCAGCTCAAGCGTCCCGGGAAGGCAGTCTTCCCGGAGACGTTCTCGGACGCAGAGACGGAGACGTGGCGGATGATCGCCACCGGTGCGGCCTCGAAGGACTACGCGGACCGTGCTCGTATCAGCCGCGACGAAGCCCTTCAGCGGATCAGAGCTCTCCGGGAGCGTGTCCGGGCGCACAACGACCCGCACCTGGTGACGCTCGGCTGGACGTACGGGGTCATCGACGAGTCCCTCGTCGAAATGGTCTCTGGCACGGTCCTTCGTGCCCCGGCCCCTACATGACGAGCAGACCTGTTGTCAGTCCCCCGTGGCACACTCCCCATCCCTGCATGACCACCAAGAGCACCCAATCAACCACGTTTCGTGATCGGACTGGGTGCCACGGCCAATGGAAGGGCGCACCAAAACGTGACCGATATGCCCCGCGCACTCCACCAGTTGGTGGAATCGGTGACCGGCACCTACACCGTGGTTGCCGAACACCCCCGGCCCGGCGACATCAGACCATCCCTCTGGGAGATCGATGGACTCCGCGGCGAGCGATGGTTCGCCAAGCAGCACGTCGGCCCGAAGCTGCACCGGCGTGAGGTCGACGCGTACCAGAAGTGGACGGTCTCCCTGGGCGCCGACCGTGCGCCCGAGCTCATCGCTTCGAACGCGGAGACGCGAACCGTCCTGGTCACCGCGGTGCCCGGGCTCAGCCTGGACACGCTGCGGCCGCCGGCCGAGCAAGAGCGCAAGGCGTATGAGCAGGCCGGTGAACTCCTGGCCCGGCATCACACCGCGGCGGCGGACGAGCCGACCACAAATGTGAGCGAGGAGGCGTGGGACGCGACGGCTGCGAAGCTACTGGGTGATGCTGCCTCCCACGTGCCGGAGCACGAGATCGCGATGGTGCGTTCGATCGTCAAGGAGCCACCGCCGCGTCTGCCGCAGGTGGCGGCGCACGGCGACTACATGCCCAAGAACTGGATGTGGGACGAGACCGAGCAACGGCTTCGGATCATCGACTTCGAGCGGGCGGAACTCCAGCCCGCTGCCCGCCGGGACTTCAGCCGCCTGCGCTACCGGATCCTTCTGCAACGCCCCGACCTCCTTGCCGCCGTCCACCACGGATACGGCCGCCGGCTCACCGAGGAGGAGCTGGCGGCATGCCGGGCGTACGCGGCCTTGGACGCGCTCGACTCACTGTCCTGGGGGATCACGCATCGCGACATCGGGCTCGTCGACGAGGCCCACACCATGCTGGAGAACCTGCGTCAGGAGAGCGGCACGCGCATGTGGGGCGGGTGGGGTTCGTGAACGCCTTTGCCGGAACTGCCTCTTACTACCGGCGCTTCCGCCCCGGCATCCCAGTCGACCTTGCCGCCTTTCTCGCCCACGAGGCGCCCGAGGCTTCTCCACGGCGTCTGCTGGACATCGGCACCGGCCCAGGGCTCGTTGCCAGCGCGCTCGCCCCGTACTTCGACGAGGTGATCGCGGTCGACTCCGACCAGGCGATGTGCGCCGAAGCTGAGGCCGTACTCCGTCCCGCGCTCTCCGGCGGCCAGCGGTTGCAGCTCCGGCACGCGCTGGCGGAGGACTTCGAACCGCCGACGGGATGGCAGCCGCACCTCGTGACCTGTGGCCGTGTCTTTCACTGGCTCAACCGGCCTCGTTTCCTCGACCGACTGGCCGAGTACGTGGGCCCCGGCGCTGTGCTTGCGGTGTTCAGCGACCGCAGCCTGTGGACCGCCGAGAGTGCCTGGCAGCAAGCCGCGCGCGCCGTCGTCCAGCAGTTCCTCGGTGAGCAGCGGCGAGCGGGGGACGGAGTCTTCGGCCCGCCCGGGCCGCCGTATGAGGAAGTGCTGCGCGCATCCGCCTTCTGCGAGGTCACCACCGCGACCATCCCCGTTCGCCGCGAATGGAGCATCGCCGAAGTAATTGGCTACCTGTACTCGACTTCGTTCGCGGCCTCGCACCTGTTCGGCGACCGCCAGGATGCCTTCGAGACGGCACTCACCGAGGCCCTGGTCTGCTTCACGGAGGGCGGGTTCCTCGTGGAGGACAACACATTCACCGTTCTCACCGCGCGCCACCCCTCCTCCACGGACCGGTGACGGGGATGAGCGAGGCGGACTGGGACGCGGCGGTGACAGCTGACGTGCTGGAGGAGCGCTACGGGCTCGTCGTGAACGTGGTCGAGCCGGTGCACATGGGCACGGACACGATCAACCGGCGGGTCCTGACCGACGACGGAATACGGCTGTTCGTCAAGGAGTACCGGACGAACGCGGACCTGGAGGCAGCCCGCACCGCATGGGACATGTCGGAGTACTGCCGAGCCGCGCGCCTTCCCATCCCCCGCGTCTGGGACGACGAGGACGGCAACCTCATCACGATCGCGCAGGGCAGCGCCTGGGCCGTGGTCGACGAGGCGCCCGGCCGCGTGACCTCCTCGGCGATGACGGTGCCCCTCGCCCGACATATCGGCACGGTGATGGGACGCATGCACCGGGTGCTGGCCGCCTACCCGCTGCCGCAGCGCGTGCAGCAGTCCCGCTGGCGGACAGGCACGGTCGAGGACGCGGTCGCCAAATGCGACACCGTGATGGCCACGGCCCTGCAGCAGGGGCATGAAAGTCTCGAGCACCTACGGACCGACCTCGATCAGCGGCGGGAGGACCTACAGGATCACGTCCACCGGCTACGGAAGCACCTGCCCGACACGATGGTGGAGCAGGCACTGCACGCTGACCTCAGCCGCACCAACTTGATCGTCCTCGCTGATGCCGTCACCGGTGTCATCGACTTCCGGGGCGCAACCGGCATACCGGCCTGGGAACTGGGCCGGGCCGCGTTCGATCCGCGCACCGTGGCCACCAGTCCGGAATGGGACGCCTGCGCCCTGGCGATGGTGAGCGCCTACCACGCAGAAAACCCCAGCCTCCCCCTGGTGGAAGTACGAGCCTGCGCCCGGATCGCACTGCTGTACATGCTGTTCAGCTTCTACGGCGCCACCACCGCCGAATACGACCTTCCTCCCGAAGCGGAAGCCGACCTGAAGCAGCACTGGAACGAGCGGCAAACCGCCATCCGCCGCATGCTGAACAGCCTTTCCGACCTCGATGACGCGTTCGCCAGCCTCTTTACGGACGGAGGCTGCTCGTGACAAACCAGCCGTCGCGCATCGCCGGAGTCATCGGCACCCTGCACGGAGTACGCAGCGCCCTGATCGCAGGCGCCGTTCTCCTGCTCCTCCCGGTCTTCGTCCTGGCGCTCTCCCCGGTGCGTTCCCTGCGCGCCCTTCCGGCGACCACGCCGAGTCCAGGCGGCCAGGCCCCTGTCGTGACGGGCGGGCCGTCTGGTGCCAGCCCAAGTGCCCTGTGGCAGAAGGAAAGAGACAGGCCGTGACGGAAACCACCAATAGGCTGCACGGCGACAACGGCGAGACAGACGACGCGAATTCGGTGCCCGCTGGCGAGGAACAACTTGCGTTCAACCACCCGGGCGGGGACAGCCTGGAGCTGGCCGAGCTGCTGACCGGACGCACGATGGCCCGTCGGCTTCCCTCACTGATCCGCAGGACCTTCTCCCTAGCCTGGGAGGTCGATCGCAAGGCCGTCGTCGCCCTGCTGGCCTGCCAGATCGTCTCCGGGGTCTCCGGGGCGCTCGGGCTGTTCGCCACGACGAAGGCGTTCTCGGTGCTCATCGAGACGGCACACGATACGAGTCGGCTGCCCGCGGCGATTCCGGCCGTGTCCTTACTCGCCGGGACGGCTGGACTGCGGGCTCTCCTCGGCATCGCCATCCAAGCTCTGTCCAACCGGCTTTCACCGCGCATCTGCCGCGAGGCGGAGTACAAGATGCTGGAAGCGGCGACCAACGCGGAACAGGCCGCCTACGACCACCCGGGCTTCAACGACCGCTTCGACGCTGCCGAGAGGGGAGTCGACGTCAGCCGGGACATGATCGGCCAGTCCCAGAACTACATTTCCTCCCTGGCCACCCTGATCGCCGCTGGCTTGGTCTTGGCCAGCCTCTACCCCCTACTTCTGCCTCTGCTGCTCCTGGCCGCCGTACCGCAGGCGATCGCCTCCATCCGCGGTGAGCGCGTCACCTACCTGGCGACGGTCGCCACCCACAAGGACCGGCGCGTGATGTACATGCTGCGCTGGCACTTGATCGCCAAGGACCAGTCCGACCAGGTCCGCACCGACACCCTGGCCCCCTACCTGCTGGAGAAGTACAAGGCCAGCGCGGAGCGGGTGGAAACCACCAGCAACACCGCCACCTGGGACCGGGCCAAGATCGCCGCCCTCGGCGCCGCCGCCACAGGGCTGGCGTCCTCGGCAGTGTGGGGGGCGGTACTCCTGCTGCTGGGGACCGGCCGGATCTCGGCGGCAGCGGCCGGCACCGCCGTATTCGCGCTGCGCTCCGCGGCCACCGGACTCCAGGGACTCGTCGGCTACGGCCGGGACCTGCTGCGCACAGGGCTCTACCTCGACGACTGGGAGCGGTTCGTCAAGGAAGCCGCCGGCCAGCGCCTGGACCGCGGCACCATCACCCCCAAACGGCCCCGGCACATCGCCCTGCGGCAGGTCACCTTCCGATACCCCGAGGCCGCCCAGGACACCCTCCACGACATCGACTTCGAAGTCCGCCAAGGCGAGATCGTGGCCGTCGTCGGGGAGAACGGCTCCGGCAAGTCGACCCTGATGAAACTGCTGTCCGGGCTCAACTTGCCCACCAGCGGGGTCGTCACCTGGGACGGCATCAGCATCGCCGACCTCGACCCGCATGCGATGTGGCGGCACACCTCCGTGGTGCCACAGGACTTCGCCCGCTGGCCCATGACCGCGCGCGAGAACATCACCCTTGGCCAGCCGCGCCCCGAAGGCGACCTGGCCGTCCAGCGCGCAGCACGGGCCAGCGGAGCCGACGACGTGATCAAGACCCTTCGGTCAGGGCTGGGCACCTTGCTGGCCCGAGAGTGGTGGGGCGGCGTGGCCCTGTCCCCAGGACAGTGGCAGCGCATCGCCGTCGCTCGGGCCGCACACCGAGACGCGGGCCTGCTCGTCATGGACGAACCCACCTCGGACCTCGACCCTCGGGCCGAGCACCGGATCTTCACCGGCCTACGCGAGATGGCCGGGGACCGGGCCGTCGTGCTCGTGACCCACAACCTTGCCAACACCTCCGTCGCCGACCGAGTTTTCGTCCTCGACAAGGGCCGCGTAGTACAGACCGGCACATTTCACGAACTGATCAACCAGCCCGGACTGATGCAGGACCTCTGGCGCCTGCAGCAAGACCGAGACGCCTACCGCACGGAAGGGGAAGACACGTGATCCAGTCCCCCCGGGCCTACTGGGAGCCGCTGTGGGCCTCCGGCCGCCGCTACCGGCAGATCAACGACCAGGAGACCCAACTCCTCGCCAAACACCTCGGTCCCGGCCGCGCTCGCCCAGCGCTCGATGTGGGATGCGGCGACGGCGCCCTCGCCCGCCACCTGCACGACCACCTCGGCTACCGGGCCACCGGCATCGACTGCGCACCCAGCGCCGCCGCCATCGCCGCGAGCACGGACGATAACGTCCACTTCCAGGTCATGGACTTCGCCACCGACGACCTGAACCAACTGCCCGATCCGGCCTACGCGGTGGTCACCTGCCGCCTGGTATACCGGTTCATCACCGACAAGGGCGCCTTCCTGGACCGGGTCCGTCAGGTCCTCGCCCCCGGCGGGACCTTCTGGGTGGTCACCGAACTTGCCGACCGACGCACCGATGACGACCCCCTCAAGAGCCTGGGCATCACCGCACACGACGTCGAACTCCTCACCTGGCGTTGGTCCACCGTGAAAACCGTGGACCTCGACCGGTTGGCCTGCTTCGCCCTGCGCCCCTGATTCCACACTTCTCGACCATCGAAGAAGGCCGCTTGATGAGCGAGCAGACCAACCTGGCTTCCTGGAAGGCGTACGGAACGCATCACGTCCAAAGAGGAGACCGACGTTCCAGACCTCGACCGCCTGGCCTGGGGGTTCTGGCCAACCGGGCCCGGCGCCAAGGCCCTCGCGGACATCGCCGACCGCCGTGTACGCGACCTGGGCTCGGCAAGTACGCCTCATACCTCGCGCGTGAGCACGGCGCGCTGGTCGACGCCGTCGAGGTCTCCCTTCCCAGCACCAGCGCGCCACCGCCCGCTATGGCCGTAAGCCGGGCCTCAACCTTGCCTGCGAAGTTCCGGCCGCGATCCTGGCCCGCATGCTGGGCATTCAGCAGTCGGTCGCCGTCCGATGGCAACAGGCAAGCAATGGGACTGGATGGCGTACGCCGCCGAGTTTGCGGCCTGCCCGCCGGCCAGGTGAGCCGCTGGGCAGGCACGGTCAGCGAGCCGGCCAGAGGGGAACGTGCGGCGTGGCGAGCACCCGTGCGGCGATCCCCACGACCGCTGGCCAGATCTCGCTGACCTGAATCGCGTTGAGGGAAACGGTCTCGGTGTATCCCTCATACCCGTAGCCGTTGTCCAGAACGGGCTGAAGGTTGCGGGCACGCCACGACTGGACGAGTGCAGTCTCGACCCTGCGGGCGTCGGCACCGACTGCGAACCGCATCTTCTCGATCGTGATCCAGCCGTTTAGAGCGTGCTCGTACAGTCGCCTGTTCTTCGGGCTGTCCTCGCAGATACCGATCTTGGCTGCAACCAGGTCGGGCTTGACGACCAGGTAGAGGATCGCCGGGAGGTGGGGCTTGAAGCCGTGATCGGCGCATGACTGGCAAGGGCCTTGCCGTTTTTGGGAGTTGAGAACTGGCTCGCAGTAGTGGCCTTTCGCCAGACAGCGACCCGGCCACTTCGTGGCGTCGTTGCTGTAGGGGATGTCCGGATCCGGGGAGTAGCCCCACTCCCGTGCTCGCTGGCGAGCCACGTCGTCCGACAGGCGCCGCTTCCCTCCGCAGTGCTCACAGCCGCCCTGTTTGCCGTTCTTGATGTTGTCGAGCCGGGGTCCGGGCTCGCAGATCCTCCAACAGCGCAAGCACCAGGACCGGACCGCTGTCTTGACGTCTGGTATCTCCACCATGGGCAGCATGTTCCCGAGCCGGATCATGTCTGTTCGGCGCTGATTGGCCCGGTGTCGCTTGTTGCAGTGGACGCAGCCAACCCGGCCCTTCTTGGCCAGTGACCGGACCACACTGAGGTATGCGGGAAAGGGCTCGACGTGGCCCTTGCACTTCGGCTGGATGCAGCGGACGGCGAATGGCTTGGAGGTCACTCCGGGATATGGCTCTATCGGCTCCAGGCCCGAGGCCCGCAGTTCAAGGGTGGCCGCCGCATGGTCGATCTGCGGACGCTTCATGCTCGACGGCCTCCCGTGAACTGGCAACTATCGTTCCGTCGCTGTGAGTTGTCCCCATGATGACGGCCCGGTGCGAGAGCCGCCCGGGGGCCTCGGCCGACAGCGGAACACACCGTGCGCGGTTCGAGGCGCGGCCGGAACAGTGGGTGGGGCCGAGCGGGATTCGGGCGATTGTCTCCCAGGCGAAGCTCTTGGTCCTGCGCGTTCGCCGAGACGTCGACCTGCTCGATGGAGTCGATGCGCAGCGGAGCGTGGCTGAGGCGAACCCGGCGCACTCGCCGGTGGATCTAATGGAAGTGCTCCAGGCTGACCTCGGGCGTGGCGTACGACTCCGCAAGGTGGAGCCGAACGTGCGTCCAGCGCCGACCTGGCGCGGGTTGCGGGCTGCGAGGTGCCCGGGATGGGGAACGGTCGTCACCGACGACGGGCGGCACGAGCTGTGCCCGGCCTGCCAGACCGGAGAGCGCCCAGCCGAATCCGCGACGAATCCGTCCGGCACCCATGTCCGGAAGCAGTGAGGACACGCCCCCTTTCTGGCGGACCTGGTCAGGACGGTTCCTTCAGGAGTGGCACGACCATGCGCAATGGGGGCCGAACGCGCATCCGGTGGGCGCTCCGGCAGGAACCTCGAACGGTGTCGGTGCTGGTCACCTAAGAGGGCTGGGGTCCTGCGGCGCGGCGGAGCCGGTTGGCGATCGCCAGTCCCAGCCCCTCCTCCACCGGCAAGGACACGATAATGAGGTCGCACCCCTGCTGGTCGAGCTCGCGCAGGAACCCGTACAGCCCGCGCGCGTAGGCGGCCATCGAACTGGGGACCGGCACCACGGCGTCCTCCTGCACCGGGGCGCCGGCGAAGGAGGGGGAAGAAAGACTCCCACCCGGTGACTCAGTTCCTGTGCAAGCTCGGCTTCGGCGACGACCTTCTCCGGCTCGACGAGGGTCACCCGCGCCCGCGGCGCGTAGTGGGAGGGGTGCTGGCCCCGGGACCCGAAAACGGCTCGTCGAGGGCACCGCGATCGGACACACCAGCACCGCTTCGAGGTCCTCGCGCGTCACCCCGCCGGGCCGAAGGCCACTCGGAATCTCGCCCGTGACGTCGACGATGGTCGCCTCGACGCGAACTCGAAGGAGCCGCCGACCAGGACGAAGTCAATGGCATCGCCGAGCTCCGCCCGGACCTGGTCAGCGGTTGTGGGGCTGACCAAGCCGAAGCGGTTGGCGGACGGGGCCGCCACGCCGCCGCCGAAGGCCGACAGCAGCGCGAGCCTCACTGACCGCCGAACTGTCAACAGCCGTCGGCAACCAACTGCCCGCGACTCGCAGTGGGATAGCACAAGACCGTCTCAGCGCATCGCGCTGAATACGACAGCGGGTGCCCGCTCTCCGAGTACTGCGCCACCGGTCGTAGGGGCGGGAGTTTTGGTGGACAGCGTCTCGGTCCGCGACGTGCGCTACGGCTCAGGCGGCGCCTTCCGTCGACACAGGGCGGGGATGGCTGACCAGCCCCATAGCCCGCTCGATCGTGATCTCGATGACCACGCGCTCGGGATCAGGGACTGGCCTTCTGCCGTACCTGTCGGCGTAGTGGGCCACTGCGTCATCGACAGCGGCAGCGTCGGTGACAACTTCGGCTGTGCCCTCCAGGGTGGCCCAGCGTCCCCCGGCGACCTGACAGACGGCGACGCGGGCTTCGCCGGGACGTGACGCCTGGATGTTGGCGACCTTCTTACTTGATTTGCGTGTGATAACGCGAGCTATCCCCGCATCAGCGTCCAGAGTGACGCCCACGGGCACCACATGCGGGCTACCGTCGGAGCGCATCGTCGTCAACGTGCACAGATGGTACTCAGACCAGAACTCCAAGTAGCCAGGAGTCTGGCTGGATATCTCACTAGCCATGACCTGGAGGCTACCGACGATCGGCACCTCGATTGACTCAAAAGTGACCACTTCCACAGCAGAGCCAACTCTCCAAGCAGGACCGCATCGCCACTTTGATAGATAAATGTTCGCTTTCAGATCAGTCGAAATGTCTCAGATTTACAACGGATGCGATTGCCCCTCGTTGCGATTGTGGCGCTTGCGGCCGACGCGTGAAGCCCAACTTCAAGCCATGATCCAGAGCAATGTGTGCCGATTTGCCGCGACCTCACACTCGACACCTGCGTGTGCGTGAGCCGTGACTTCCGACCTTGCGCCGGTTCGAGCTTCGCGTAATGTCCGGTGACGTTCCCGATGCATGCCGACGGCATATGACTTTGCTTCCTTGGTCGTTCGCGCTAGTGATCTTTCGCTGCTTGGGAGTCTTGGGGAACGCGTCCTGCGATTCACGGCCCGGCCGCTCGCGACCGACGACGCACTGCCCTCGACACCCGTGACCACTTGCGGCTGCGCTGTGCGGAGGGGACTGGATGCTGTCGACACGGGCGTGGTCGGCGCCCGGCTTCGTGTCGGCGCGATCAACGGCTGGTGCGAAGGGGATTACTGATGTGGTCGGAAAGACATGACCGCAGCGCGGCAGACCCCAAGGGGCCTGTGCAACGCTCAGCAAGCCGTCGCCGACTGGAGCGGTGGCGCACCGCTGAGAAGCGGACGGTAGAGCGGGAACTGCACCGCCGCCTACGGCGAGAACTTCGAGAGCTCGGTATTCAGCCTCCCCTGGATGTGGAGGAGCTGGTCCGGGCGCTCAGCGAGAGGCGTGGACGCCCGATCGCCCTGCGCCCCTTCCCGCTGGAGAAGCCGGGGCCCTCGGGGCTGTGGATCGATATGCCGGATATAGACGTGATCCTGTACCAGCAGGAGACGACCCGGCTGCACCAGCGGCAGATCATCCTCCACGAGATCCTCCACATCCTCGTCGCCGAGTGGGAGGAGGACCAGGCCAAGGAGTCGACGGAGGAATCCCCGGACGACTTCGTCGAGGGCTGGGCGACCCTCATCCCCGTCCTCGATCCCAAGCTGATCCGGCGGGTCGCCCGCCGCTGCTCGTACGAGGACCAGGAGGAGTGCTCGGTTGAGCTCGCGGCCACGATCATCCTGGAGTGGTCCTCGGTGCTCGACGAACTCCCCCCGCTGTCGGAAGACCCGGAGGTACGTCGGGTTCAGTCCGCCCTGGGCGACCGGCGAGGGTGGTTGTAGTCCGTGACCGAGATACTCCTGCTGATCATCGCGGCTGCGGTCATATGGCGGCTCTACCTGTGGTCGCGTGCCCCACACGACGCGCCCACCCGCTCGGTCGCCCTGTCCCTGCTATGTGCGGGTCTGTCCTATCCAGTGGCCATGCCTGGGGGCAGCACCGGCATCGACACCGTCGCCGGGCACGGCGCGGCGAAGGTGGTCCAGAACGTCCTGCTGCTGGGGACGGTCTACTTCCTGATGTGCTTCTACCTGTACTCGGCCGACGGGCAGGGAGCGCGGCGTCGCGCCCGGTGGGAAGCCGCCGTCGTGGCCGCGGTCGCCGTGGCGATCATCCTGGCGGCCGTGAGCGTGCCGCACGAGGCGCTCGCCGGCTCATTCAGCACGGCGGATATGACGATCTCCCAGGTCGCCTTCTTCTACGTCGGCGCCGGCCTGTATCTGATGTACGCGCTCGGGGCTGCCGGATGGTGGTCCGCCCGTTATGCCCGCATGTCGCGGCGTCCGCACGCTACGGGGCTGTGGATGACCGCGATCGGCCTCGGAGCGATGGCGGTGGCCTGCGCTGTCCGCGCGGTTTTTGTCAGCGTCCGGTGGAGCGGGGGGTCCGTGCCGGACCAGCTCACGGCGAGCGTGGCGGTCGGGCTGGTGGTGTCGAGTCTGCTCTTCGTCGCGGGCATCACCTATTCGGGGGTCCGCGCCAGGATCACGGCGACGCGGCTGTGGCTGCGTCGGCGGCGAGATCACGGTCGACTGACCCCGTTGTGGCAGTTGCTGATCGAGGTCTATCCCGAGAATGAGTTGCGCCCTGCTTCCCGCGGGTTCTGGGACCGGTGGCGGGCGCGCGGCGTGCACCGCCGCTACCACCGGCGGATAGTGGAATGCCGGGACGGACTGGTCGACATCAGCCCCTACCTGGTGCGCGGGGAGGGCGGCACCGACCTGCTGGACCTTGAGCCGACTCAGCTGGCCCGGCGCCTGCGATCTGCCGTGACCATGATCAAGAACGGCGACCCGGCACCGGGACAGGCAGTCGCCCTGGCGGTGCCGCAGGAAGACGACCGGAACGCGGATGTCCGCCAGCTCATCGCGGTGTCGGAAGCGCTCCGGCTGCCCGCGTGACCGTGGGAAGAACGAGGGAGACGAGACGAGATGCTGATCACCGCCCGCAGGGTCCTGACCGGCTCCGGGACGTACCTGGAGGACGGCGCTGTCCTCGTCGAGGGCGACTCGATCACCGAAGTCGGGCCGCGCACGCAGCTCGCTGACCGCGCCGACGGGACGCCCCTGGCGTTTCCCGACGCAACGGTGGTACCCGGACTGATCGACGCGCATGTGCATCTCGCGTTCGACGGCGGCGGCGAGCCTGTGGCCACCCTCGCCGAGTCGAGCGACGAGAGACTGCTTCAGGACATGCGCCGGCGCGCGGAGCAGCTCCTGTCCAGCGGTGTGACGACGGTCCGCGATCTGGGCGACCGAGGCGGCCTGGCCTTCCGCCTCGACGAGGAGATCAGCCGGGGCGGCACTCCCGGCCCTCGTATCGTGGCCGCGGGCACACCGGCGACTCCGCCCGGAGGCCACTGCTATTTCCTGGGCGGCGAGGTCTCCGGCGTGGCCGAGGTCCGTGATCTCGTGCGGCGCAACCTCGCGGCCGGCGCCGGCGTGATCAAGGCGATGGTGACCGGTGGCGGCCTGACCAAGGACGGACCGAAGAGCTGGCAGAGCCAGTTCTCCACGGAGGAACTCCACGCCCTGGTGGACGAGGCCCATCAGGCGGGCGTGCCGGTGGCCGCGCACGCTCACGGAACGGACGGTATCGCCGCGGCCGTGGACGCCGGTGTGGACACCATCGAGCACTGCACCTGGATGACTGCCGACGGCTTCGACCTTCGTCGGGACATCCTGAAGAAGATCATCGACCAGGGCATCGTGGTCTGCCCGGCCGTGAGCCCGCATTGGCAGATGCTGCCGAAGTTCTTCGGTGAGGAGCGTGCGGCAGCCATGTTCGCCCTGGTCCGGGAGATGGCCGAGGCCGGCGCCAAGCTCGTTGCCGGAACGGACGCCGGCGTGCAGCGAGCCGGGTTCGACGGGCTCGTGCCAGCACTCGCCTTCTACAAGCATCTGGGCCTGCCCAACAGCAGGATCCTCGACATGGCCACCGCGGACGCGGCCGGAGCCCTGGGGCTCGGCGGGAAGACGGGCCGGATCGCACCCGGACTCCTCGCGGACCTGCTGGTCGTCGACGGAGATCCGCTGGACGACCTCAGCACCCTCCGCCAGATCCGTACTGTGATCGCGGCAGGACGAGTGCACGAGCCGGACTCGCCGGCACAGAAGGAGCAGTAGCCACGCCACCGGCCCGCACCCCATCGGCTGCGGGCCGGACTACTTGCCCGTGTCCACTTCTTTCTCCTCCAGCTCCGCCACCAGCTCGTTGACCAGCGCCAGCGCCTTAGGCGACAGACCCCGCGAGCCCAGGCCGCGGGCCCTCACTCGGCCCACGGCGCCCTTCTTCGCGGCGGCCAGCAGCTGCAGCCCCTCATAGACCTGAGCGGCCACGGCCTCGTCCGGCTCGAAGTACAACCGAGACACGCCGACCACGGCGGCCAGCGCGTCCAGGACCGCGGGCGGCGCCGTGTCCGTGACACCGGTCCGCAGATCGGCGAAGTCCTCCTCGGAGATGATCGCCGCCCCGGCATGGGCATTCAGGTCGGCCGCCATCTCGGCGTCCGAGGGAGGTCCCTGTGGACCGGGGTACGAGCGCTGCAGAATCAGCGTGATCTTCTCGGCGAGGGATCCCGGCGGTCCGTTGAGCTCCGCGGCAGCAGCTTCCTGGGCCCCCGGCCCTGCCGCCGTGCCGTTCTTCCTCGCCTCCGCGGCGGCCATGGAACGGTCTTCGGCCCGGCGCAGCTCCGCTTCACTGACGCCGTACTTCGCTGCCAGGGGTGGGACGTACTTGTCCTTGAGCCGGCGATCACCTCGTTCGGCTCCCGCGACCGGGCCGGCGCTCTTGGTTCCGATCACTTCGGCCGTCTCGTACTGGTAGATGCCGGCATCGCAGCGCAGATCAGCCAGGTCGGGCAGGCCGGTACGGGGAAACAGATCGTCCAGGTCACCCTTGAGCGCCGCCGCGTATGCGGGCAGCTTCTCCGGATCGGGCGAGGAGTGGCCGGCCTCCCAGTTCGCCACCGCGGAGTCGGATACGCCCAACTGTGCCGCCACCTCGCTCTGGAGGATGTCGGCAGCTCGCCGTACCGCGCGAGCACGGTGTCGGTCGAAGTGACGGGCAGGCATCAGACCTCGTTTTTTCTGCAAGTTGAAGTGAATGCATTTTGTTGACTTTTACTTCAGCTGGGAATACCTTCAGCCTAGCGAAAACAGGGTGCCTTCGCATACAGCTGGCCCTCTGGCTTCGGCCTCCCCACCAGCCCCTCCTGGCTGCGGTGAGGCCCACGCCTCGTGCGAGAGGTCCCCTCTTCGCGACGGCGCGGCGTGCTCCATCTGCGTGTCCGGGGCCGGTAGCGCCCCGCCCTGCAGCGGGCATCCCGTTCTCTCCATCCCCGTCAGGAAGTCCGAGCTATGCCGCAGCACCTCTTAAGCCGAGCGGCCAGCCCGCTCGAGGCGTGCGCCGTGTGACTCCGGGGACCGCCGCCCCTTCGCTTCGCTCCGCCTCCTCGGCCCGCCCTCGGCGGCGCCGCGACAAGTTGTAGAGGATTCAAGAGCTAAGTCTGGATGTCGTGCCAGGTCACACGTATGTTGCTGGTCCCCCCGCGGGGCACCGGCCCCGCGACCTGCACGAGAGGAGAAGCGTTGCGACGCGCACCGCCCCGAGCACAGGGCTACGGCTCTGAAAACAGCGTCGGCGCCTGAGAGCGTGCAACTCACAGACGCCGATCGCGAGATGACACTCCTGCCTGTCCAAGGGCGGGAGATTCACCCATCACCGCACCGGCCCTTTCCACGGGGCGTACCGGCGCGGGCTCACTTCACAGGAGAGTTTCGCATGTCGACTGCCCTGCGCAAAAGGCCACTGTGCCTGGCCGGCGCGGCAGACTGTGCCCCTTCCACCCCGTCGGTGCAGCGGAGTGGCGGTGATGCCTGATGGCACGCATCCGCACCGTCAAGCCCGAGATGTTCGAGTCGGAGTCGCTGGCCGAGTGCTCGGTTACCGCCATGCTCACCTTCATCGGGCTGCTGACGCAGGCCGATGACTCCGGCCGTCACCGCGACCACCCGGCGATCATCGCCGGTCGGCTGTGGGCCCTGCGCCCGGAGCACACCGCCGCACACGTCGCCCAGGACCTGGAGGAGCTGGCCACCGCTGGGCTGATCTGCCGCTACACGGGCTGTGACGGGCGTACGTGGCTCCACGTCGTGACGTGGGAGCAGCACCAGAAGATCAACAAGCCCACGGCGTCCCGTGTGTCGCGCTGCCCCAGTCACCAGGGCAATCAGCCGTGCGGCAAGTGCCAGACCGGAGATTGTCCCACGGCGCGCACGGAGGGTTCCGTGACGTCTCCCGGAAACCTCCGGGAGGACTACGGGAGCCTGCAGGGAGCGGTGCACAGCCCCGTTCCCGCCGCCACCGCCCCCGCCGAGTCCACCGCCGCCGCCGGTGAACCTGCGTCTGTGCCTCCCGACGGGCTCGCTGCCCCTGCTGCGGCACCGTCCGGGAAAACTGCAGGTCGGGCGGCATTCCCGGAGGACTCCGGGAGGACTACGGGAGGACTACCGGAAGACTCCCGCTCTGGATCTAGGATCTTGGATCCTGGATCTTTCCTTACGGGGCGCGAGGCGCCCGCACCCGACTCCGTCTCCGGATCAATCTCCGCCAAGGACCTGGTGGCCGAGTACATCCGGGACTGCTCGCGCCGACCGCCGGAGGACTTCCTCAGGCTGCTGGGGCGCAAGGTCAAGGTCCTGCTGGACGAGCGCTTCGAGCCGCAGGACATCCGCGTAGCGCTGGAGCGGCTGCGGGCCAAGGGGCTGCACCCGAGCGTGCTGCCGAGCCTGGTGAATGAGGTCGTCAACGCTGCCCCGCAGGCTGCCTCGGTGCCGTCGTCCGCCTCCGGCGCGGGGCCCTGGGCCAGCACCAGCACGTCCCGCTACACGCCGTACCTCAACCCGACCGAGCCGACGACGTTCGGAGGCCGGCTGTGACCCGCGCGCACCTCGCCGACCCGCAGCCCGCCATCGGGGAGCGGCTTCGTGCCCGCCTGGAGGCGAAGCTGGCCGAGCGCGGCATCGACCCGACCGCAGCGCTGCCGGACACCCCGGAGCCGATCCCGGCCCTGGAAGCCGCGCAGGAGCGCATCCCGGTCGACTACCGCGACGCCGTGGTCGAGCACCCCGACGTCGCCGCCTGGGTGCGCACCATCACCGAGGCGGCCGTCGAGCCGAACGCGGGCGGACTCAACCCGCACTTCGGCACGGCCGGGCGCCGGCGGATCGCCCACGGCCCGTCGCTGCTGCTGTGGGGTGACACCGGGGCCGGCAAGACCCACCAGGCGTACGGGGCGATCCGGGCCCTGACCGCCGCCGGGTGCGGCGTGACCTGGCACGCGGCCACCGCCGCCGACCTGTATGCCGACATGCGCCCGCGGGCCGGTGTGGATCCGGAGCACATGCTGCGCCGGATCGTGCGGGTGCCGCTGCTGCTGCTCGACGACCTCGGCGCCGCCAAGGGCTCGGAGTGGACGGAGGAGATCACCTTCCGGCTGGTGAACTGGCGCTGCCAGAATCGCCTGCCGACGATCTTCACCACGAACCTGCCGCCCGTCCGCGACCGCAGCGTGCCCCCGCAGCAGCCGGTCCTCCGCGACAAGATCGGCGACCGCGTCCTGTCCCGCCTGTCCGGCATGTGCACGCCGGTCCACTTCACCGGCCCGGACCGCCGCTTCCTACGCCGCTGAAGCCCGGCCCCTCCCCCTGACGCCACCTCCGGTGCGGCACCGCCGCGCCCTCACCCCGCCTCATCACCGCGCCGCGCCGTATCCACCCGCCGTCGGCACCGCGCGCCCCACCGAGGCGTACCCGGAGACTTCCTTGCGCACCATCACCACGAACGGCACCGCGCGCCCGACGCTGCGCGGGATCGCCGACCACAGCTGGCACGCCCGGGGCCTGTGCTACGGCATGACCGCCGAGGACGCCGACGAGCTGTTCTTCCACGCTCCCCGCAGCCACGCGGCCATCGCCGAGGCCAAGTCCATCTGCGGCCGGTGCCCGGTCAAGAAGGACTGCTTCAACTACGCCCTCGACAACGAAATCCGCCACGGCATGTGGGGCGGGCTGACCGAGGCCGAACGCCGCCCCTGGCACGCCAGGGTCAGCAAGCGCCTGGACTACAGCCGCGTACTCGCCGCCTTCCAGGGACGCGTCGTGCACCTCAGCGAAGCCGAGCGCGAAGCCGTGGTCCGTCACGCCTACGCCCGCGGATGGACGGTCGAACGCCTCGCCTACACGCTCCAGCTCGAACTCGAATGGGCCAAAGACCTGATGCGACAGGCCGCCCACGACGTCACCGACCGCGACCGCTACTGGGGCCTGTACGACGAGGAGACCGACGCCACCGACGAGGAGCACCCCCAGGACGAGGGCGAGGACGGCGACGAGTCCGAGGTGACCGCCTCGCCCGTGCCCCGCCAGGTGCACACCACTTCCCTGATCGCCGCGCTCGGAAAGGCAGCATGACCCACCCCATCGCCCTCCGTCTGGCCGGCGTCTCCATCGACCTCGCACACCTGCTCACCGCCGCCGCAGCCCTTGCGGGCCTCGCCGTGCTCGCAGGCGGCTGGCTCACTGTGCGCCGCCGTCGCGGCGCGGGCACGGCCCGGTCGTCCACCCCAGCAGTGTGGGTCGCTGCCCTGGCCGCAATCGGCTGCACCGTCTACAGCGCCGACACCAGCTGGCGGTTCGCCGCCGACTACCTCGACATGGCCGGCACCGCCGAGCGCGCCGCAATGTTCGCCGCCGCCGAACTCGCCCTGTTCGCCACCGCGCTGATGGCCCGCCAGAACCTCGCCACCCAGGGCACCCCGGGCCTCCCCGGAACCCTGGTCTGGATCATCACCGGCGTGCAGGTGATCCCCGCCTACGCAGAATCCGGCCCGGTCGGCGGAACCGTACGGGCCTTCGTCGGCCCCATGCTGGCGGCGATGCTGTGGCACCAGGCCATGGGCATCGAGCTGCGGCTGCGCAAGCCCGGCGCCGCCTCGCACGGCATCCTGGCCGTCCTCGGCCGCGAAGCACGCGAACGCCTGCTCTCCCGCCTCGGCATCGCCAGGCGCGACCGCGACGCCGCCCAGATCACCCGTGACCGCGCCACCGCACGCGCGGTCACCCTGGCCACCCGGCTTGCCGGACTGTCCCCGCAGCAGCGCACGAACCGGCGCGGCAAACGGATCACACGGCGCCTGGAGTCCGCCCTCGGACGCTCCGGCGTCGGTAGCGACCCCCAGCAGCTGCGCACGTTCCTCGACCAACTGGCCGCGCGGCGGCATGCCGCCGCGCTCGCCACGGTCGATCTGCCCTCGCCCTGGACACAGCCGTCACGGGACGCCGAGTGCGGGGACCACGGTCCCCTGCCCCTCACCGGAGGGACGCCAGACGCGGACCGCCCGGTCCCCCAGCGCTCGGTCCCCGCCACCGACGCCTCACCGGAGGGGGACGGTGGCGCAGGGGGCCACGGGGACCCGGTCCCGGGGACCGACCCCATCCCGAGCGGGGACCGTCCCGCCGCCGTCCCCAAGTCCGGGGACCGGCAATCGGCCGGGGACCTGGGCACCACAGTGGACCGGGACGGGGACGCCGCCAGCGAAGCTGCGAACGGGGACCAAGGCAACGCGGTCCCCGGGACCGACAGCGCGGAACAACACGCTGAGGCGAGCGAGGAACGCGGGGACAAACCCGCAGCTCAGGCCGAGAGTAGCCCGTCCCCGGCGTCGGACCTCAGCAGCGGGGACCACGCAGACTCGCTCGCCGAAACGGGGACCGGGACCACCGGGGACCGTCCCCAATCGGTCCCCGGCAACGGGCACCGCGATGCCGAAGCGGGGACCGAGCCCAACCGGGACCGTCCCCATCCGGTCCCCGACGACGGGGACCGAGGAGAGCCCGGCTCTGAAACGGGGACCGAACCCACCGGGGACCGTCCCCAAAAGGCCCACTCGCACAGGCGACCGAAGGCGTCCCGGAACCGGTCCCGCACCGGCCAGGGCAAGCCGTCCCGGAGGCAGCGGCCGACTGTGGAGCAGCTCGTCGCCCAACTCCGTCCCCATGTACCCGCGTTGCTGGAACGGGACGGGAATGCCGAGGTCACGCGCACGCAGCTCAGGGAGATCATGCGCGCCCACGACATCGGCATCCGCAACGACCGGCTGACACCGGTCCTGGACCGCCTGCGCCGTGAAACGGCCACGTCCACCAAGAAGAGGAGCACACGGTGAAGACGTGCCCGCGCATGTCGCATATCAGGTCCGACTTCGAGAGGGACATCCGCTTCCTGACCGCCTACGCGGAGCGCAACGCCGGCACCCCGCCGGCCAAGACCAGCGCGAAACAGGCGATCACGGTGAAACGCAACATGGCCAGGGCCATGAGCCGCCACTTCGCGCGCTGCCCCGAGTGCGGCTAACAACCTGAAAGAAGCAGGTCAGGCCCACGCGGAGCCACCCTCATCGCTCAGGTAGCCCGGCCCCGCGTCGGGCTACCCGCCCAGCTTCAGGAGACACCCCCTGTGATTCACCGCCCTGCTCACCCATCCCCACGCATGGCCGCCGAGGCGGATGCCTGGGCGATCGTCCTGGTCCGCCGACGGTTTATGCACGCCATGGTGCGCCTCCCGAGCGGCCAATGGCTCGTCCAGCACAAGCCCGAGGAGCCCGTCCGGCTCCTCACCGGGCCGGCCGACGTCCTCGATCTGGCCGCCACCGTGCAGCATCATCTCCGCACCACGAGGCCCGACTTCCGATGACGAACCCGACTGACAACGGCACCACCCCGGAACCTGCTCTCGATCCCAACTCGACCCCATCGCGAGCAAGTTATCCCAAATGTAGTACTCCCGTCGGTACTACATTTGAGTCACCCGCCCCGGGGGTGGCGGGAGCGGTCCAGCACCGGGGGGCGCTGGACCGGCGGGATGCGACCGAGGGCGGACCGCATCCCGAGGGAGAAGACACTCACTCGTGCCACAACCCCCACTGCGCCCACAGCGCTCCCAAGCCGCCGCCCGCACGCAACCGCCAGCGCCAGCCCAGCGCCAGCAAGCGAATCCACTTGATCGCCAGCCGCTTCAACGACGCAGAAAAGCAAGCCCTCATCGACGCCGCTGCCGCCTGCGCCATGACCCCGTCCGGGTTCCTCGCCCACGCCGCCCTCAGCGCCGCCCGCGACCTGACCCGCACCGCTGCCCAGGTCGCCGGCGAACGTGAGGTCATCGCGGAGCTGTTCGCCCTGCGCCGCCACCTCGCGCACGTCGGTAACAACGTCAACCAGGTGGCCAAGGCCGTGAATTCCGGTGCCGACGCCCGCCACGCCGAAGCAGTCCTCGACGCCGTCCACCGCGCCGCACGCCGCGTGGACGCCTTCACCGAGCACTACCTGGAAACCGAGACCCGAGCCGGATGATCCCCCGAGTCCACCAACGCGGCATGCGCACGATCGGCCTGCTGTACTACCTGTACGGGCCTGGCACCCACGAGGAGCACGTCGATCCTCACCTCGTCGCGGCCTGGGACCCGCTGGCCCCGGACCCCGGCCGCGACGCGAACGCTACGTACGCAGACCTGCAGCGGCTGCTGGACCAGCCCGTCGTGGGCATCGCCCAGCACCGTCGCCCCAAGAAACACGTTTGGCATCTGTCTGTGCGCGCCGCGCCGGACGACCCGATCCTGTCCGACGAGCAGTGGGCGGACATCGCCCGCCGCATGGTCTCGGCCACCGGCATCGCTCCGGACGGCGACGACGCCGGCTGCCGCTGGGCAGCCGTACGCCACGCTGACGACCACATCCACATCATCGCCACCACCGTGCGCGAGGACGGCCGCAAGGCCCGTCTTCACAACGACGCCGCCCGGTCCCAGGCTGAAGCCCGGCTGATCGAAGCCGAGTACGGCCTCAAGCAGCTCAACACCGGAGACGGAACGGCCGCCAGGCGCCCCACCAGCGCCGAGCGTCACAAGGCCGAACGCGAGGGCCGAGAGCGTCCCGCACGCGAGGAACTGCGCGAGACAGTGCGGCAGGCTGCGGCCGGGGCCGGGAGCGAGAGCGAGTTCTTCGACCGGCTGGCCGCCGCCGGTGTACTGATCCACAAGCGCGTCGCGCCGTCCGGTGACCTGCTCGGGTACAAGGTCGCGCTGCCCGACGACCGCAACGGGGACAAGGAGCCGGTGTTCTATGCGGGCTCCACGCTCGCACCGGACCTGTCCTTGCCGCAGATCCGCAAGCGCTGGTCCGGCGACGGCACTCCCAGCCCGGAGGACGAGGCACCGACGGACCACCGCGGGGGCCCTGTGCCGAGCGGTCCGGCCACAGCGCGGCGCCAGGCGGCCACGGCGGCATGGCAAGCGCTGCTGGTCATCGACCAGGGCGACGACGCGGTGGTGGCAGCGCAGATCGCCGCAGCCGGAGAAGTTCTTGACGCGCTCGCCAAGACCTCTGCCGCCCACACCCGTGCCCAACTGCGCGAGGCTGCCTTCGCGTTCGAGCGAGCCACCCGTTCCCACATCCAGGCCGAGCGCGGACACGACCGCGCCCTGCGCCAGGCCGCCCGCGACCTCGTCTACAGCGGGCCCGCACTCGGCCGCGGGGAGGACGGGGCCACCACGGCGATGCTGATCGACATGGCGTTCTTCCTCGTCACCGCCGCTGCTCACTGGCACGGCAAGAAGCAGCACGCCCAGCAGGCCACCGCCGCCCGCGAGACCGCCGAACACCTGCGCGCCGCCTACCAGGCCGCCGCCGGCATGCCCGTGGGCGTGCTGTACCAACGGGGCCGACGCCTGTCCCAGCCCTTGCTGCACAAGCAGATCGCGCACCTGCGCCAAGCGGTGCCCGAGCTGGCCGAGCAGGTCCTGGCCGAGTCAGGCTGGTACGCCCTGGCGGCCACCCTGGCCGACGCCGAGAGCGTGGGACACGACCCGGCCGCGCTGCTGGCCGAAGCCGCCGAGCGGCGGGAACTGGAAACCGCCGACGCGATCAGCGACGTGCTGGTGTGGCGGCTGCGGCGCATGGCGGATCTGCCCGCCGATGCCTCCACGATGCCCGAACCCGGCACCACTGCGGCAGCCCGGACCAGCGGGCGTACCGCGAAGGGTTCCACGCGCCGTACGGACCGGTCGCGCAAGCCCCGCTGATTCTGAATTTTCAACGTTGCGGCAGGTCAGATGCTTAGGGCACTCTCCATGGGCCCGCCAGACGACACAGGGATGGAGACCGCATGTTCCGACGACGTGCCCGCGAGGAGCGGGAATTCCGCAACGCTCAGCGTGAGGCGCTCGTGCTGCTCCAGATGCACGCACACGAGCCCTGGCCCGGTGACACTGTCCAGGCCAAACCCCCTGCCGCGGACGAAGCGGAGGCCGTGGTGCCGGACTTCCCGCCGGCCGACCTGCGGGCACCGTCGAGGCATGACGTCGAAGGCGTGATGATGCGCTGGATGCCCCCGCTCGTTATCAACGGCGAGGTCCACGCCTGCCCGCAGTGCGGCGCATACCGGGACTGGATCGTCTTCAACATGAACGACGACTCCGTGTGGCTGCGGTGCACCGCCGGCCACCAGGTGAAGGAGCCACGGCTGGACGCCGCCTGGTTCAACCGCAACTCCGGTCCCGTCGACCACTGGCACCCCACCCTTGAGGACGGCCTGCGCTTCCTCGGGCACTGACCCCGCGAACCCCTTTTCCTCCTTCGTACTGCCGGCACCGGAGGGCCGGCCCGGTCAGACCGTCCGCACCGTGCCACCAAGGGGTTTCCGCATGCGCCTGCACACCACGACCGTCCTCAGCCTCGGCCTCGTTGTCTTGGCCCTGGCCGGCTGCTCTAACACCACTTCCGCCGCCACCAACCCGGCATCCTCCACGCCCGCCTCCGCATCCCCGGAGGACAACAACGCCCCGGCGGCCACGCCGCTGTCCTCGGCCGCACTGGCCGAGCGGCTCCTGGACGCAAGCGACTTGGGCGAGGGCTACACCCGCAAGCCCGCGACCGTAAAGCGGCACGACGACGTCACCGTGATCGGCTGCCCCGCGCTGGCCGAGCTCGGTAGCCAGGCCGCGGCCGGCGGCAGCCTCGACTTCCCCCGCTCGGCGAAGGCGTCCTTCACCTACGCGGGTTCCAGCAACTCGGAGGTGTCCGAGGAGCTGTACAGCGACACGACCACGAAGCTGTCCACAGGCGTGGACCGGATCTTCAACGCAATGACGTCGTGCCCCAAGTACCAGGTGTCGGTGGGCAGCACGCTCATCGACATGCAGACCCGGAAGGCAGGTGCGCCCCGGCTCGGTGACGAGCGTTGGAGCCAGGTGCTCACCTACAACGCCGGCGGGCAGCGCAGCGTCGTCAAGCAAACCGCGATCCGCACCGGAACGATCCTGGTAGTCGTCTCCGGATCACCCTCTCTCGTCGATGCCCACCTCGCTAGCGCCGTGCGGACAGCGCTGGCACGCTGACCTAGGGCACACCGTCCTGCCCCGTCCCTCCCCTGCTTGTCAGAGGGGGCGGGGCATTCGTCATCCGGCGCTACCGTGTTCCCCGGACACCGCAGGGACGGTGAAACCCGTGGTGCGGCTCTGGCTTCGGGCCGTAGATCATCCGGATGCTGTCGTACGAGAAGAGGTCACCAGCGTGGCGGACGGTCCGGCGAAGACCCGCGGGTGCCTTGCGTTCGTCACCACGCCGCGCCATGAGGTCGTGCTGCAGTTGCGGGACGACAAGGCCGGCATCGGCTGGCCGGGGCACTGGTCGCTGCCCGGCGGTGGACGCGAGGCGGACGAGACGCCGCTCGAGACGATTCTGCGTGAATTGTTGGAAGAGACCGGCATCGTCCCGGACATCATCGAGGAAGCCGCGGTCACCGCGTACGAGAACGGTAAGACGCCGCCGCACGTGTTCGTCGCGGCATGGGACGGCGCCGAGAACGAGTTGGTCCTCGGCGAGGGCGAGGACCTGCGCCTGTTCCCACTCGACACACTGCCCGAGCCGATGCCGCCCCACGTCCGGCACTATGTCGAACAGCTCGTACGGCGCTTGCGACCACGGCGGCCGAAAGCCTGATCCCGCGCCCTCGCACCGTCCGGGTGCCTGCGAGTATCAGGAAGCACGGCGCGCCCTGGCTAATCGAAAACGGGCCCGGTTCCCCACCTTGGCGAAGGTGAGGGAACCGGGCCCTGGTGTTCTGGGTGACAGACGGCACGGTCGCTGCGGGAGAGCAGGCTGCCGCCTGTGGCGCCCTGCGGAGTCAGGGCAGCGTGGGCATGCCCGCTTCCGGCGTATCCGGCCGTTCGATGGCGAGCAGGCGGTCGTGGTGGATGCCCAGCTCCACGATCTCGTCGTCGGCAAGCACGTAGACGAGGACGGCGAGCCGTCGGCCCCGGGCGGGGCGGGTCACGGTCAGGACGTAATGCTGGTCCGGGCAGCCGGACAGCGTGTAGGCATCGCCGGGGTTGAGGTCGGCGGCACGGCCATGGAAGGTCTGAAGTTCCCGGCGCTGGTGCCACCAGCGGGCGCGTGTCCTCATGCGGGGAAGCGCTGCGTCCCGCCGGTCGCGCTCAATCCTCCATTCCTGGCGGCAGGGGGCGCATTCGTTGGTGGCGTCGGGGTTGGGGCCAGACAGCGGCGTCTTGCACAAGCCCATGGCGGAGGCGAGGTGGCGGCGGTGTCCGGTGACGAGGTTGCCGCGCCCGCTGGAAGCCCACAACAGATCCTCCTCGCGCGGGCATGAGCCAACGGAGAGCAGGCTCACCTCGCCCGCGAGACGGTGGAAACGCTCCAGAGCCGCCGCAAGAGCCGAGCAGTTGGCGCACACTCGCCGGGCCGAGGTCGGGCGGGCGTCGAGCGGTTTGCCGCAGTAGCCCATCAGATGACCCGGGATCGGCCGGTGAGCGATGGCACTCTTGCCGGTGCCGATGGCAGGCCGGAGATCGGGTTCGCCGCCGGGGTGCGGCTGCGTGGTGAGGATGAGCCAGGCTCGCGTACAGCTCTGGCACAGAGAGTGCGCCGTAGTTTCCGCGATCGGCGCGAGATCGGTCGAGTGCGTGACACACACCGTCAACGGCTGGGCGCCGATCATGACGCCGTGATGAGCGGTGCCGTTCGTGGGAGAGATGGACAGCCGGATCAGCGGCAGGGGCAAGCAGACCTCCAGGCAATCAGTGTGGGGCGGGCGTGTGACGAGGGGTGTCGTCACATGAAGTCGAAGCGGCCCGGCAGGGTGGCGAGAGTGTGTGCGTCTTCGGCCGCTCTGTCGGCCTCCGCCCAGGCGAGCGCGGCTGGGCAGGCGCCGTAGGCGCGCTCGTTCAGCTCTGCAGCCTCGGTGCACTGCCCGTCTTCGATGATGTAGCGGGTCACCGTCCGGACCAGGCCGGCGTCGGTGGGTGAGTCCGACACCAGCGACAGCACGGACGCCCCCCACCGATTACTCGCATCTGACAGGGCCTGGTCCACCAAGCGCGTCAGGCGGTCGAAGTGTTCCGCGCTCACCGGCCCGAGGGCGAGCTGGTTGCTGCCTAGGTAGAGGACTTCGGCGAGCGCTTCCTGGGCGACCATTGGGCGGATGACGTGCAGGTAGTGCCGGCCTGGTCCGGCCGCCGCGATGGCGTTGGCGAGCGCGAGCCGTCCAGGGGACAGGTGCGGAACGGACAGGTCGGAGTCCTTTCTCGGGGGCTACAGCCAAGGGCGACAACCCTGCGGCCAGCATGAGGAGTTCGTTGTCAGTCACGGCGCACGACGGTGAGCCGCTCCTGCGCGCCCTCCGGCAGGGTGCGCCGTGGCACGGGGACCGGAGAGGCGAGCGAGGCGGCGAAGACTGCGACCAGGTCGTGCGGGACGCTGGCGCTGAAGTTGGCGCACCACAGATAGGGGGCGCCCAGGATGGGTTCCGCCCATGCCTGCCAGCCCATCAGGTCGGGACGCGGATCAGCGTCCTGGATGAGCGGGGGCAGTTCCTCCAGCGACATGCTGGAGGCGAAGCCGGGGTCAGTGGCAGTCGTTCGGGGGCGGTCCACATCCCGGATCCAGCCCTGGGCGACGAGCGCGGCCATGACCGTGTTGGCGTCGTCGAACCCAGCATCGGGCATTTCGCGGGCGTCGAGCGCGACGAGGAGGTCGGCGAGCGCCTCGTGCGGGACGCCGGGGGTGAAGTAAGCGTTCCACTCCGTCATGGCGCTCGCGGCGTGGGGCCGGACGGATAGCTGCCAGGCCACCGGCAGTCCGCCGAGTTCGAAGGGGTAGCCGGCGAGGATCCACTCGGCGCCGCGGAGCTCGTCCGGGCTCACATACAGCAGGGTGTGGCGGGAGGTGGGCCACATGCGCCAGCCCATGCCGGTCAGCAGGTCGCCGATCCGCTCGGCGAGAGCGCCGTCGTCACCGGCCAGATGGCGCGGAGTGACCCAGTACACCGGGTCCGGCGAGTCGGGTTGGGAAGGGTCGGGGTGGTGCGGGTGCAGGGGCGCCTCCGTGTGGTCGTGGGGGATTCAGTTGCCGCCGTCGCGCGGCCCGGTCGCCTTGCGTCGGCGGTGTGAGGGAGCCTCGGTCGGCTCGTGCCAGGTGAGCTGGACGGCGATGTCCGGGGGCAGGTAGCCGATCTGGTCGGCGTCCTTGGCCTCGGCGATGAAGACCAGAGGGTTGCCGCTCTCGTCCTGGGAGGCGATCACCCCGCCAATGCGGTGGGCCATGGGAAAGAACGGATTGATGGCGAGCCGGGCCGGCGTGTCACGGTCACAGGCGGACAGAAGGTCGATGAGGTCACCGACGGTCATCTCGGGCAGGTGAGGGTCCACAGTTTTCTTCCTCGCAGTAGCGGGCAGGGGTGCCCCACAGACGGCAGGGCAGAGTACGTGGTGACGGACGACCCGGCGGCGTGCTGCGGGCAGCAATGCCGTTCAGAGCGACTGTGAGGTGGCCAGGACCTGGGCCACGGCGGCGGCGACGATGTCCGCCGGGGTCTCGGTGTCGAACGACATCCGGTACCCACGGGTCTTCGCGGTGCCGGTGACCGCGATCACCCAGCCCTCACCGTCGGTGCCGGGACGGCCCGTCGGGAACCAACCGAGGTAGAACCGCCCGTCCTTGCTGTTCACATGGACATCGGCGCGATCATCCACGACCAGTTTGAACTCGGCGTCTGTGAACTGGTCGGTCACCAACGTCGGCTGGCCGGGACCGAGTTGCCAGGAGCGCAGCCGCAGAGCCTCCACACTCGTGACGAATCCGGGCTGGGCAACCTCCACAGTCACCGGCATCACCTCTCTGACCTGGCACTTTTCTGGGGAGGCGTCTACGTTGACATGCCGTAGACGCGTTGGCCAGCCCCTTCCGCGATCTTTCCTGTCTGCCCCAGGCGAACTGTTGTAGGGTCTCAAACTTCGTGTCGGAATCTCATGGCGGGCGCCGGATGGAAGTCGGATCCGACGTGGCGCTGCGACGTGCAGGTCGCGCCTGTACCTCGAGCGCGTTGAAACGCCGACGCCTGGAAGGCCAAACGGCCGCGCCGGGAACAGCCGGTCCGGCCGACACGGTTGCATCGAGCGAGGGACCGGCGCCGCACGGGCGGGGAACTCGGAGGCCACAAGGTCGTCCGCCCCACCAGGATCCGGGCCCCAGGGTCGCGATACGCCCGCCGCGCACTTGGATCAAGACGTATTTCCGCAGGAGGACTGTTTCATGACTGACCGGCCCTTGACGCTCATGGCAGTACACGCCCACCCCGACGACGAGGCCACCGGTACCGGAGGGGTTCTCGCGCGGTACGCGGCAGAGGGCATCCGCACGGTACTCGTGACGTGTACCGACGGCGGTTGCGGTGACGGACCGGGGGGTGTCAAGCCGGGCGATCCCGGGCACGATCCGGCGGCGGTCGCCTTGATGCGCCGTCAAGAACTCAAGGCGAGCTGCGACGTCCTGAAGGTCAGCGATATGGAGATGCTGGACTATGCCGACTCCGGGATGACGGGCTGGCCGAGCAACAACGCCCCCGGATCCTTCTGGCAGACCCCCGTGCAGGAAGGCGCGGCCCGACTCGCGGAACTCATGCGGCACTACCGACCCGATGTGGTCGTCACCTACGACGAAAACGGCTTCTACGGCCACCCCGACCACATCCAGGCCCACCGCATCACCATGGCGGCGCTGGAGATGACCACGCTGACACCGAAGGTGTACTGGACCACGATGCCCCGCTCGATGATGCAACGGTTCGGCGAGATCATGCACGAGTTTCATGAGGACATGCCGGAGCCGGATCCTGCCGAGGCCGCCGCGATGGCCGAGATCGGCCTCCCCGACGATGAGATCACCACATGGGTGGACACCACCGCGTTCAGCGGCCAGAAGTTCGACGCCCTGGCCGCGCACGCCAGTCAGGGCGAGAACATCTTCTTCCTCAAGATGGGCAAGGAGAGGTTCGGCGAGCTGATGGGCATGGAGACCTACGTACGTGTCCAGGACACCACCGGCGCGGCCATACCCGAGAACGATCTCTTCGCCGGACTGCGCTGATCCGCCCATCCAGTCCGACCGGCCGGGAAAGCGCATCGACCGCACGGCGCGATCGAACGGTCACACACCCGGAGGCTTGTCCACGCGAGTTCCGCTCCGGCAGCCCGCGTCCAGGCCCTCGCCGACGGCGTCGACACGTGCCCGCACTTGCGACCCGACACCGCGCTCGTCACCAATGCACCTGGCAACCGCACAGGTGGGAGACCTGCGGGCTGCTGACTCGGAAGGCGCGCGACAGCCCAGGTCGCAAGCCCGGCGGTCTGCTCCGATCAAGTACGACAGGAGTTGAGACTCACAGGCCGTGATCCCCACTCATTCAAGGGAAGCCGTGGAGGTGTGCTCTCGTCGGCGCGCTGGCGGTATCGCCTCGCACGCCACCGGCACACGCGTGCGGGTCACCGGGAGCCTACGGGGCCGCACTGCAGGGTGGCCGACTACGCATGTTCACCTGGTCGTGAGAGTTCGAATCCGCGTTTGAGGCCGTGGCCCTCCTTCCAGTGCAATGCGCCGTCGTGCTGGAGCCGACCGACCACGATGCCAGGGGAGATACCTGCTTCTGTGGCGAAGCGCTCGATGTTGGTGAAGGGTTTGGGTCGCCTGCGAAGCGCCTCGTATGCGGCAAGGTATCGGGGTGGGATGAGGACGTTGGCGGCGAAGGTGTTGGCTTCTTCCTCAGCGGGGTCGGCGTCCGCATCGAGGGGGTTCTCGTCCAGGAAGGTCAGGCGCTTGCCGTGGAGGATGACGTGCCCGACCTCGTGGAAGACGGTGAACCAGAAGCGGTCGTCCTTCTTGTAGCGGTCGGTGAGAGCGATCATGACCTTGTCAGGGGTAAGCCATCGCGTGGCCCCGGACAGGTGGGTTTTCTTGAACGCTGGAGAGAAGATCACGGCCACGCCCGCTTGAGCGCATAGAGCGGGCAGCTTCTCGGGCCAGGTGTGCGGTTCCTCAAGGCTTAGCGCCCGCAACTGAGGCAGGAGATCCTGTAGCGCTTCGCGCTGGTAGGGCGCGCACTCCATTTCGCGGGCTTCCCGCTCAGCTGACCGCAGCCACACCGCGGTGGCGTACTCATCCGGTGATGTCACGGTGGAGCGGCGGAAGGCGGCGCGGTAGCCCTGCCAGAGCTCTTCAGCCACTTCGGGGCTGGCAACTGCAAAGAATTCCAGGAGGGCCCGAAGGTTGGCCACGGTCTTGCGCCGGTCGGGGAGGATACGGCGGGCCGCGAGTTCGGCCAGGGGGAAACGGTCCAGCCAGTTCACCTGTGCGCGGAGTGCTTGGTCCTCTTCTTCCCTCAACTGTTGGGTGCGCCAGGCGGCCTCCAGGGTGTTCCAGACGGTCGCGGGTACCTGGGTTACGCGCTCGAGGAGGAGCGCGGTCTCCGGGCTGAGGATGGCGGTGCCCTGAACGATCTGGTTGATGTGCTTGGTCGACAGTCCGGTGCGCCGGGCAAGGTCTGCCTGGGAGATGCCGAGTTCGTCCAGCGTCTCCTTGAGGGTCTCTCCGGGGGGTGAGACCGACTGGGGTGCGTACTCGAGGGGGTCGGCGCCAGGGGTCATCGAGGTGCCTCTCTTCGGGCCCGGGTGGTGCGGGGTCAGGGTGGCGTGCGGCGGCAGGGTCATGAGGCGATGGCTATGGCGAGTACGACGAGAGTCCGGACGCGGAATTCGTCCAGCCCTCCATCGAGCAGCGTGGGCGGTGGGTCGTCCCGGGGGTGCACGAGGAAGTCGGCTGCCGGGCCCAGGGAGATCAGCATGCTGCCGTTGTCCCGTGCGGGATGGCGACGCAGGCGGGCGCTGGGGAGCCGGCGAAGTTCACCGAGGTGGGTGACGGCGTTGATCTCGCAGAGGCGCCTGCGGATAGTCGCAGCGAGCACAGGGCCGTAACGCTCCGTACGAATGCTGTCGTCGTTGCAGCTACGTGCCAGGTCGTCGCTGGCGAAGAGGATCTTCAACTGGCGCCCCACGAATCACTTGCCTTTACCGACTGGGTGCATGCTACTCTCTCGATCAAGGTCCTGAAGTTTCATTTACCCACTGGGTGCATGGAACTTGGACGAGTGTGGGCTGCCGCCCAGGACGGCAGCCCAATTGAGGCACAAGGAGTAGCCATGCCAGGCAAGTCCACCGGCTCGGGAGGCCGCCGAGGCCGCAGCGCGATTACAGGTCGTTTCGTCAAGCAGTCCACAGTGCGCCGACACCCGGCGACGACGGTCAACGAGCGCGTCAAGCCGACGCCGAAGAAGACCAAGTAGTCCCTGGCAGTCCCCTCACCACCGACGTGCCCTCCATATGGCGGGGCAGGAAGGAAACACCACCATGACGACGCAGGACCTAAGCACCACCACAGCAGCCCGACCGCCGCACACCATCACGGTGACAGTCAACGGACAGCCGGTGCAGCTGCCCGAGCGCGAGATGACCGGCGCGCAGATCAAGCAGGCCGCGGCCGAGCAGGGGCTGCCGATCGATAGCGGCTTCCAGCTGTCGGTCAGGCACGGCAACCGCTACCAGGTCGTCGGCGACACCGACATGGTCAAGGTCCATCGCGACCAGGAGTTCCTGGCCGTCCCGCCGGACGACAACTCATGACCGCGCCCGCCACCACCGCCATTGACGCAGCCGTCGCCGCTGTGCAGGCGCACTTCGACCAGAGCACCGTCACCACGGTGCCGGACGGCAACGGCGGCGTGTACGTCCTCATTGACCAGGTCGACGTCGGCCCCACCTACACCCCGAGCACCACCTGGCTCGGCTTCCAGCTTTCCGCGGCCTATCCGGACGCCGACGTCTATCCCCACTACACCGGCCTGCTGACCCGCACCGACGGTCAGGCGCACAGCGCCGCAATCCAGCAGACCACCTGGCAGGGCCAGCCCGACCAGCCTGCCCAGCAGATCTCGCGACGCTCCAACCGTTGGAACCCGGCCGTGGACACCGCCGTCAACAAGGCCGCACGGATCCTCGCATGGCTGGCAGCCCAGTGAACCCGCCGACGCTCGGAACGAGCCTGACCATCCCCATCCACCTGTGGGCGCGCCTGCGTGGCCACCTCTTCCCCGGCGACCATGCCGGACACGGCGCGGCACTCCTGGCCGGGTGGGCGCCCGGCCCCCGCGGTCTGCGCCTGCTGGCCCGGGACTTCATTCCCGCCCGCGACGGCATCGACTACATCCCCGGCGAGGTCGGCCACCACGCCCTGTCCGCCACCTTCGTCCGCGATGCCGCCCTGCGCGCCCGCAACGAGCACGCCGCCTACATACCCGTCCACAACCACGGCGGCACCACGACTGTCCGCTTCTCCTCCACCGACCTGGCCAGTCACCAGCGCGGGTATCCCGCGATCCAGCAGATCACCGGCACCCCCGTCTGCGCCCTGGTACTCACCACACAGGCCGCAGCCGGCGACCTGTGGCTGCCCGACGGCTCCCGTAGCCCCCTCGCCGAAATCGTCATCCCCGGGAACAGCCTGATCCGCTTGCGCCCCTCACCGGAACAGCCTCCGCAATTGTCAGGCAGTCCCATCGGCGCGGGCGGACCAACACACCTCTACGACCGGCAGGTGCGCATCTTCGGGGACGTGGGGCAGCGCACTTTCCAGCAGATGAGCGTCGCCATCGTGGGTCTCGGCGGGATCGGCATCCTCCTGACCGAGTACCTGGCTCGCCTCGGTGTCGGTCATCTCGTCCTCGTCGACGACGACACCGTGGACGAGACCAACCTCCCCCGCCTGGCCGGCGCGCGACATACCGATGTCGACCAGCCCAAGACCGACCTCGCACAGCGTTTGGCTCGCCAGGCTCACCCCGAGATCCGCCTCACGCCTCTTCGAGAGCGTGCAGAGCGCCCGCGATCCCGGCATGAGCTCACCCAGTGCGACTGGATCTTCCTTGCCGCTGACGGAGCGGCAGCGCGCCATTGGGTCAACGCCGTCGTCCAGCAGCACCTCATCCCCGCCACCCAAGTCGGGGTGAAGATTCCCGTCCGCAGCGGAGTCGTCGGGCAGATTCATGCCGTCACGCGGCCGCTCCTGCCCGGAACGAACTGCCTGTGGTGCGACGGCCTCATCGACCCCACCGAGCTGGCAATCGACATGCAGTCTCCGCGGGACCGCGATGCCGCCCGCTACGTTCCCGGAGTCCCTGCCGCCAGCGTTCTCCCGCTGAACGCCCTCGCCGCAGCCGAGGCCGCCAGCCACTTCATGCACGCCGTCACCGGCCTTCACCACGACGACACGGACGCCTTCAGCGTGCTGCACAGGACCCGCAGCCGAGACCGTGACCCGATCACCTCACGGCAAGACCCCGGATGCCGCTGGTGTCAGCCCACCGGGCAATTGGGCTCCGGCGGCGGGCACTCCTTCTGAACCCCACACAGGGACCGGCTGTCAGTGGTCGGTGCGACACTGCTACCCAGAGGTAGTTAGAGCGCATGGCAAACCTATCTGAGCCAGCCCTTTCCGAGGCCGGATCGGCACGAAACGCCCCACAGGATGGGTGGGTGCGGGCACTGGAGGGAGTGACAAGGCAACGTGGAAGCAGGCCAGCAGGTCGCGGCGCGGATCGGGTTCCTGAGAAGGCAACTCATGGACCGTGAGCCGGGATCGCTTCGGGGCGCCTACCTGGCTGTGCCCACCCATGAACGGCCGGTCCTCCAGGGGACGACGGCTCCCGCGCTCACCAAGCTCTGGCAGCAGCGGCCGAGCGGGCTGATCACCCCGGCAACCTCGACGACCCAGCCGATCGACCTCATACAGGTCTATCTCACGTTCAAGGAGATCTTCGGCTTCCCTGCCGATCCCGCCTACCCCGTGAAGCAGCTTCGTGCGCTTCCCCTCGGCATCGTTCTGCAGTTCTGTGCCGAACTACTCAACGCTCTCAGCCGACCGGGGGCCTCACGCCCGGACGTTGACCGCGCTTTCGCGACACAGTGGCTGAAGGAGCCGATCCGCACGCGGGTCCTCAACCAACTGCGTGATCCGCGACGAGCTCTGGTAGTGCCACAGGCGCTGATGCTCCTCGCACGCGCGGCCGTTGACCATAGCCCCGACTCGCTCCCAGACGGCGCCAAGCCGGGCGACCTGATCGGCGCTCTCCTCACGCTTTCCGACGTGATCGGACTCTCCAGCGAGGGGGGTCCGACAGTGATCGTCGACCAGCCGGGCGACTTGGGCCGTGAGATGATCGCAAACCAGTACTTCAACAACAACACCTCTATACCGCACACGCTCGCCCGATACGTGCGAAGGTGGCGCGAACTACCGCAGCAACTCGCGGGCAGCGACGGCATGGTGGACCTTCCCGCCGTCTACGAGCAATGCACGGGCGTCACCCTTGATGACCTCACCGTTGTAGCCGGGGCGCTCTGGGCCGCCGCCTGCAACGGGAACGTACTCACGTCGGCCGCCGAGCTGGAAGCACTCCTCCCGGCGGGACGAGCGGCAAAGGCGCTATCCCTAATCAGCGCAGACCTAGACACTCTTCGCCGGGCTGTGCAGAGCGAGCGGGCCCAGCGTCACACGGAATGGACCTTCGACGCCTTCCAGCAACGACCTGTCGTCCGCCTCGGTGACGAATTCCTTCTGGTCATGGATCAGCGGTACCTGATCGACCGTGCCTTCGGATGGCTGCCGATCCAGGACGTACGCTTCCCTCCTGACTCCCACCCGCGTCCCGCCAACCATGAAAAGCTCGCCGGACGGGCGGTCCGGACGCTGAGGCGATTCAGCGAATTTTACGTGTCTGAGGTACTGCACAGCATTACGGGACAGGGGGCCACTCGTCGTGTATACGACGACGCCGAGCTGAAGGACGCCTTCCAGGGCAAGAAACAGAAGATCGCAGATGCGGCGGTCGACTACGGCGACACCTGGGTAGTCGTCGAAGTCACGACCAGCCAACTGCAGAGAGACGCCGCGACCGCCGTCCCTGGCAATGCGCAGGTGAAGGACATCGACAAGCTTCTCGAAGAGGTCCACCAGATCGACGCCACGATCCAGGCCCTACGAAGGGATGAATCCCGCCTTACGGGCGTGACCAGCTCGATTCGGCGCCGGTACCTACCGCTCCTCCTGCTCACTGAAGGGTTTCCGGTCAACCCTGTCAGCATGACCGTGATCAGAGAGCGCGCCAACAAGATGGGCCTACTCCAGGGCCAGGACGTCATGCCCCTCGAAATCATCGACGTCGAAGAGCTTGAGCAGATTGAAGCGCTCCAAGAGCAACAAGGCGTCAGCCTGCTGACGATCATTCAGCGCAAACAGAGCAGCAACCTGGAGCGTACGTCGATGCGTAGCTTCCTATCGGACACGCTTACGACACCCTTGAGCCATCCGCAGCGATTCGAAGGGCAGATAAGAAAGGCTCTCGGTCCACTTGAGGCCGCCCTGCTCAAGCGCGACCAACATGAGACCTCGGCCAGTGAGACGTCGCAGGTCTGTGACTAGGTCTCTTGACCCGTGCAGGAAATGACACGACTCGTGAGACTGAAGCCGCCCGACATAATGTGAGACAACCGGAGAAACGCCGAGGCCACGGACTTCGCACATGACACCCAGATTGAGAACCTACAACTGTCCTTTGCCAGCGAACCTAGCGCAGATGTCGCTGACCTGCGGCGACTAGGTTCGCTGGCAAAGGTGCCACAGGCAGCCCAGGACCGAGCCAAGTAGCCGTCTGATTCCGGATACCCCCTCCTTAGCTGGAATCACACACGCCAGGCAACCGGCGCCTGCAGCGACTTCGGCAGGATGGTCCGAGAGCGCAAGGGGAGCAAATGACCGACGGGATCCCGCCCACCGAGATGCCCTGGGAGCTCGCTGCGGTGTTGCCGGACCGCCTGTGCACGCGATACATCGCCATGAAGACCTTTGAACGGAACGCCGCGTGAGCGCCCCTTGGGCCCCTGTGCCCAGCCCCCGGCCGGAGCCGGTTACGGCATCGCTGCAGCGAACCCCGGTGGCGTTCCCGCCCGTTCTCAACGGCTTGGACTACCTCGACAGCGTAGTTAGCCACCTCTCCAACGACGAGGAACCCGACGACAGAGATTCACACCCGACGCCGCGCGACCTCAAGTACGCAGTCCTCCACCTCCAGGCCGCCACGGAAGTCCTACTCAAGGCCCGCCTTCAGCAGGCACACTGGACGCTGGTGGTAAAGGATCCCGGCAGAGCCAGCCACCAGAAGTTCACCAGCGGGGACTTCCTTAGCTGTGGCACCGACGAGACCTTGGAACGCCTACGGAACATCCTCGGCCTCGAACTCGACGCGCAGCAGCTTGAAGCAGTCAGGAAGCTGGGCAAGACACGCAACGCCCTCCAGCATTACGGGCTCACCCAGTCGGCGCACGCCGTGGAGGCCCAGACAGCCACCGTGCTGGACTTCCTCCTCACCTTCATCAACGAGCATCTTCGCCCACATGTGCCTGCCGCTGAACAGGCCCTGGTCGACGCGGGTATGGAGGGCATCCGCCACCGGCTGCACACCATGACCCGGCTGATCGCCACACGGATGGCCGGACTGCGGGAGACCCTGGACGCCTGCGCGGAGACCACGGTCCACTGCCCGGAGTGCGGGATGGCCGCCCTGGCCGCCAGCGCCCCGATCTCGTGCCGCTTCTGTTACCGACAGTGGTCGGACGGCGAGGCAGCCGCCGAGGACTACGTCTGGGCCGCCATGGTCCGAAACGTCGCAAAAGACCCCCACGACAATGAGACGCCACCGATCCACTGGTGTCCGGCCTGCTCCGCCCCCGCCCTCGTCAAGGCCACCTGCCCCCTCACGGAGGCACCGGACTACGCGATCCACCTGTGCCTCGGCTGCGCGGCCGTCTTCGACCGGTTGGGCTACTGCCACTGTGGGGGACTGCTGGACAACCGCTTCGACAAAACCGTCGACTTCTGCCTCGACTGCGCCAAGCGGATGGCAACGAAGTGTTGAGGCATGCCCAGGCAGCAATAAGGGAGCGGGCAATGCCGTACGGCACGGTCTTCGAGCGCGACCAGCAGCCCACGCCCCGAACTCCCACGAAGACCTCCTCCAATAGCTGACTAAGGCCGCGATCTTGGTCTCTCGACGACGGCCGAACCCTGACCGTCTGAACCCGGGCTGGCAGCCGCGGTCGGAATGGAAGATCACCGACCCAGCGGGGCGGCGTCGGTGGCAGGCGGCTCGCAGAGCGTCGGCGACCAGCTCGGTGCGCAGCGTGCAGCTCCAGCACCGTCCATCGGGCGGATCAGCCGCCAGGGCGAGTGCCGAGAACGCCGAAGCCCCATGAATCCGCTGCAGGGCGGTTCCATGGGGCTTTGACGGGTGGATCGGAGCAGTACTGCTCCTGGCGGGGACTACTCGTCGTCCGTACGGTGGCGTCGTGCGGCGAACACGGCTCCTCCACCAGCGACAAGCAGGAGGCCGGCGCCGCCGAGCAGCCACGGCGTGGCGTCGGCGCCGGTGTGGGCGAGCGTGCCGTCGGGGATGGGCTCCGAGATGCTCGATTCGCTTGGGTTCGTCGCCAGGGTGTCGGAAGGCGAGGCCGACGAAGAGGAAGTACCGCCGGTCTTGTCGGCCTTTTCCCGGGTCGTCGTGTCCGGCGTGGGCTCGTTGGTGATCGGTTTGCTGGACGGCTTCTCGGAGGTGGTGGGCGTCGGTGTAGTGCTGGCGGTCTTGGCGTTGGCGACGGTCAGAGTGACGGTGCTGCCGGGCTTCGCGGTGAAAGTCCGCGCGGGCTTGAAGAGCTCGTATCCGTTCGGTGCAACGGTCTGCTTGGCCCAGAACTCAGTGCCGGTACGGCTGTTGACGGGCAGTAGGGCGGAGGCGGAGCCATTGGAGCCGGTGGTGAGGGTGAGGACGGTGGTGTCGCCGGTGCCGATGTTGACCGTGGATCCGGGCAGCAGCTTGCCGCTCTTGCTGTCCTTGGCCTTGAGTAGAAGCGTGGCGGGCTTGAAGGGGTCGATGATCGTCAGCGGCGCGTCGGCATCCGGGGTGACGATGACGTCTTGGTCGTCGACCACGTCGTGCAGCGGGCTTCCGCTGGAGACCTCCTTGAGCCGGTAGACACCTGGGGCCAGGTCTTTGAAGGCCAGCTGGCCTTCGGCGTTGGTCTTGCCGCTGGCAGCCTGCTGGCCTGCGGAGTCGAGCAGGGTGAACGTGGCGCCGGCGAGTACGTCGCCGGCGGGGTCCTTCTTCAGGATGGTGACTCCGCCGGTCTCGGCCGCGTTCAGCGGGGCGATGGTGGTGGACGGCGTCGGCTCGGGGGTTTGCGCCGAGGCGGCCGGGGCCAGGGACACAGTGCCGGTCACGGCCGCGGCGGTGATGGCCGCGGCGGGAAGGCGGCGGGCGGAGCGGGTGCGCAAGAAGAGATTCTCCTGGGTGAGGCCGGTCAGCGGGTACGGCGTTGGGGCGGGACTGGTGAAGCTGCCGGTGTCTAGGGCGTTCGCGCTGGACGTCGTGCTGGGGCGGTGATCGAGTAGCGGCGGGCGGCAGCCCGGACGAGCCGTTGCTGGTCCTCGACGGGCATCGCCTCGATGCGCGCCAGGGCCTGACCGACGGCAGGGCCGAAGGGCGAGCCCGCAGTCAGGCCAGCGGCTTGGACGATCTGGGCGGCGGCCTCGGCTTCGACGAGGATGCCGTACTCAGTGGGGATGTTGAGCATGTCGGTCGCGTGGTAGCGGGCGCCGTCGATGGCCTCGGTCAGGGTGAAGTCGTCGTACAGGACGCCCTCGACCATGTCGAGCATGGTCAGCGTGGCGGTGTGCAGCCGGTCGCGGAAGGCAGGGTCCGTGAGCCAGAAGCCCTGTGGTCCCGGCGGCGAGGGGGTCTCTGGTTCGGCCGTGCGGGCGGCCTCGGGCTGCGGTCGGCGCCGGAAGGGCAGCCAGCGGGGCGGGGGCATAGGGCTCCGGATGGCGGTTCAGCGGGCGCGGGCTGCGGTGGGACCGGCTGGGATGGTCGGGGCCTTGCGCGCCGTACGGGCCGGTGGCCGGGATCGGGCGGGTGCCGTCCAGGCTCCGGGGAACCAGATCTGCGTGTACTGCTCGATCGCGACCCGCAGTCCGCGGACTTCCGCGCCGGTCCACGGCGGCTGGCGGTTGTGATGGCGCAGGTCGAGGATGCGGGCGTAGCCGCTGTAGCCGGGCTGGATGTCACCTGCGGCGTCGCGCCGGGTGAAGGTGTCGTGCTCGGCGAAGGTGAGGACGACGGCGTCGATGTCCCCCTTCTCGGAGTGGCAGACGGCCAGGCGCAGCCCGTCGTACTCGTTCTCGCGGATGGTGCGCGAGAAGTCGATCCGTAGCCGGAGCGGGGAGTTGGGCAGCGGGGTGGCGTAGTAGGTGTCGCCGACGACAGTGCTCTCGGTGAACGGAAGCGTGAGGTGCTCGGTGAAGAACTGCTGAGCGTGCAGGGACAAGGGGCGGAATGCCTTCCGATGTACGGGTAGGCAGCGGCGGCCGGTTCAGCGGCGTGGGCTGGTGCGGGCCGCTGCGGAGGCTGCGGGAACGGTGGTGGTGCTCCAGCGCGGGACGCTGCGGGTGCCGAGGGCCGGCGGCCGGCGTGCGGCGGCGCGCTGGACGTCGAGCGGTGTGGGAATCGGGGGTGCGGGCGGTGTGACGGGAGTGAGCTGGGCGGTCTCGCGCAGCCAGGGGAGCATCCCGTCCTTCCAGCGGGGCACGGGTGCGGGGTCGGCCACGCTCTGGGTGATGGCCTTCACCAGAGCGGTCGGTGTGTGGGTGGAGGCGGTGGCGTACCAGCGGGCGTGGCCGCTTTTCGGGCCGCCCGACAGGTACCAGCGGGCGTCAAGCGTGGTCAGTTCCTTCTCCGGGTCGAGCTGGCCGGTGGTGTACCGCAGGGTGGCCATCCCATCGGGGGGCTGCAGTTCCATCACGCCCCAGCGCGGGTGCTGGAACTGCCAGCCGCCCTTGATCAGCGGGACCACGGCATCGAAGGCGCCGAGCTCGGGGTCCTTGAGGACGGGCGGGGCGAGGTAGGTGTCGGGGCCGGCGGTGTATGCCTGGGCAAGGGCGGTGGTGAAGGCGGTGACGAACTCGATGGGCGCCATGTCGTTGAAGCTGACGCCCCACGCGGGCGGGCCGAAGCGGTCTCGGTAGGCGTTGATCCGCCACAAGCCGTCGTCGTCGCCCTCAGGCAGAAAGCCGAGTCTGACGCGGTGGTCCGGTGCGGTGACGTAGGCGTTGCCGAGGTCGTCGTTATGGAGGTCGAAGCCAAGCGCGTAGAGCGGCTCCAGCGCGGGGTCTCCGATGGCGGTGCTGCCGGCGAGGTAACGCGGGGATACGTAGACGTCGCCGTCAATCTCTTCGGTGTCGGGCACGAGGGTCCTGGGGGTCGGGATGGTGTCGAGCGCTGGCCGGAGGCGTCAGTGGCTGGTGCCGCGCCCGCCGGCCGGTGAACTGGGAGGGGTGCCCGGGCGGGTCTGGAGCAACTGCTCCTCCAACTGGGCGGGTTGGCCGGTGTAGTGCAGGGTGCGCAGGCCCAGCGCGGCGGCGGCCTGGCAGTTGTCCGCGCGGTCGTCGACGAACATCACGCGTCCCGGGTCAGCGGCGCCGGTGGCCGCCAGGGCGTGTTCGTACGCGGCCGGGGCGGGCTTGCACACGCCGAGCCGGGCCGAGTAGAGGGCCTCTGCCATGAGTGTCTGGCGCCATTCGGTGGCGTCGAGGACGTTGCTGAGGTGGGCGGGTGCGTTGGAGAGCAGAACCATGGGCAGGCCCGCGATCCCCACGCGGTGCAAGACGGCGAGGACCCACGGATCGGTCTGGGTCCACATGGCGGTGTCGCAGGCAAGCAGGGTGCGCAGCCACCGCGCACCGGGGTGATGGCCGAGGACCTTCGCCCAGTAGGCGAGATCGCTCAGTTCTCCGGCGTCGTACGCCTCCCGGTGAGCCCAGAAGGCGTCCTGGAAGGAGGCGAGTTGTCCGTCGGGCCACTCGGCGAGGCTGGCGAGGCGGGTCCACATGGCGGTGGTGGGCTGCAGGCCGAGGACGCCGTTGTAGTCGATGATCACGGCGTCTACGCCGGTCGGGGTGTCGGAGGGGCTGGTCAAGGGGTGGTGTTCTCCAGGGCTTTGCGGGACAGGGCGGCGACGGCTGCGGCGAGGAAGGCGGGCAGCAGCAGCGCTGTGGGCAGGGCGGTGTGGGTGGCGAGGGCGCCGATGAGAGCGGGGCCGGCGAGCAGGCCGACGTAGCCGGTGACGGCTACGGTGGCGACCGCGCGGGGGCCGCCGATTCCGGCGGCGGTGATCAGGCTGGGGATGGTGACGGACAGGCCGAGACCGAAGACCGCCCACCCGAGCAGTGCGAAGGTGATGGTGGAGCCCGCCAGGCCGGTGGTGAGGCCGAGGGCGGCCAGGGCGGCGCCGATGCGTACGACGGTTGCGGCGCCGAAGCGCGTGGTGAGCCGGTCTCCGGCGAGACGTCCGACGGCCATGGCCGCGCTGTAGAGGGCGAACGCTGCCGCGCTGGTCGCGGCCGTCGCGTCGAGGCTGTGCAGGTGGACTGCGGCCCAGTCGGCGGCGGCCCCCTCGCCAAGCAGGGTGGCGGCGGCCAGCGCGCCCAGCAGCCACAACCGGGGCCGGGACAAGCCCCCGTGTTCGTCCGGGCTCGGCGTGCCGGGGCCGGGGACAGGCTCGAGTCCGGGTGCGGCGAGACAACGGGTTGCCCGAGTCGTCGCGCAGGCGGCTGCGGTCGCGGTGGCCCCGACGCCGGCGAACAGCAAGGTGTGGGGGGTGTGGGCGGTGGCTGCGGCGACGGCGGCGCCAGCGAGGGCGCCGAGGCTGTAGCTCGCGTGGAGTCCGGCCATGATGGGGCGTCCGTGCGCGTTTTGGCAGCGGACGGCCGCGGCGTTGGCTGCGACGTCGAGGACACCGTGCGCGGTGCCGAAGACGAAGGCCACCGCAAGGAGGGTGTCCAGGCTGCGGCAGGCTCCGAGGGCGGCGAGGCAGGCAGCGAGACCGATGGCGCCGCTGGTCAGCAGCGCGGGGAGCCGGGTCGGGCGGGCAAGGTGTCCGCCCGTCTGAAGGCCGGCGACCATGCCGAGGGCGGCTGTCAGCAGGACCAGTGCGAGATCAGCATTGCTCAAGCCGGCGGCTTGCTGGACGGCGGGCATCCGCGCGCCCCACACGGCCATCACGGCACCGAGACCGGCGAAGTACCCCGTCAGCAGGCGACGGCTGCGCACCAGTTCGGCTGCGACCGTGCCGCTCACTGGGCGACACCTTCTCCGGCCGGGTCCGTCTGTGGTGCGGGAGTGATCTGGATATCGAGATTGCGGTACGTCTCCTGGGCGCGGGCCTGGGCGATGGCGGCGGTCGGGCCGGTGGTGATCAGGAAGCCGATGCGCGCGGTGAACAGATCGCCGCCGTCCTGCGGCAGCACGATCTGGTCACCCACGTGCCGCTGGAAGCGGACGCGCTCCAGTCCCCCGATCGGTTCAGTAAGGCGGCAGGTGGTGAGGGTGCCGGAGTAGGCGGGGTAGATGAAACGGATTGCTGCGGCCTCGTGGCGGGTGGGGGTCAGGTCGGGGGTGCGTCCGCAGGCGATGTCGGCGGCGGCTCGGGCGAGGTCGACGCCGGTGGCGAGGTGGACGAGGTGGCTGATCAGGTCGCCCGCGATGCGCGCGTTGATCTCGATCAGCCTGGGGCGGCCGTTGACCAGGCGCATCTCGACATGGCTGATCCCGTTGGTGATGCCCAGCGCGGCGATCGCGGCTTCGGCCGGCGGGGCCACGGTGGCGAGCAGCGGGTCGGCCGCGTCCACGGTGTGCGCGAGTTCTTCGAAGTAGGGCTCGCAGCCGACGGTCTTGCGGGTGACGGCGACCACCGTGGTACGGCCCTGGAAGGTGACGCATTCGACGCTCACCTCGTCCCCGTCGAGGTACTCCTCGACCAGGACCTCGGTGCTTTCCACGCCACGCTCTGCGGCCTGGACGGTGACGGCGTACGCGGAGGGAAGTTCGCCGGGTGTGTTGACGCGGACCACGCCGACGCTGGCCGCGTGCGCAGCGGGCTTGAGGACGACCGGGTAGCCAATCCGCCGAGCGGCCTGCGCCGCCTCGTCGACACTCCGGACACAGGCGGACGCGGCCGAGGGCACCCCGTGGCGGGCGAAGAGGAACCGTGCGGTGGCCTTGTTGCGGCAGCCCTGCATCACTTCGGGTGTGGCGGCGGGCAGGCCGAGACGGCGGGCGAGGCGTGCGACCGGAACGAGATACCACTCCGTCCAGGTCATGATGCCGGCCACGTGGTGACGTTCGGCCAGAGCCTGACCGGCCGTGGCCAGGGCGGTCTGATCCGTCGGGTCGGCGATCTCCCAGTCGGTGATGAAGTCGCGCTCCCACGTCGGTTCCACGCTGGTGATCAGGACCACGTCGTAGTGGGCTGCGATGTTCTCCAGGCAAGGCCCGCGGTACGCGTCGGCCTCCATGTCTGCGGCGGCGACGATCAGGATGACGGGGTTACCGGTACGAGAGGGCAATCAGGGCTCCAAAGAGGGATTCGAGAGAAGACGGTCGAGAGCCGAGCCGTGTGCGGATCAGGGCGTGCGTCGGCGTCACAGCTCGAAGGCGGAGGCCCAGTGGGGGTGATCGGCGATCAGCTTCCGCGCGTACAGGGCGGTGAAGTTGTTGTTCACGCCGCGGATGCCCTCGGGCAGCTGCCAGCGCAGGTCTTCGAAGAGGGCCTTGAGCCCGATGCGGGTGGCCCCGGACGCCAGCCGCTGGGCGGTAAGCCGCTCCAAGGCCCTGTACACGTAGGGGTGTTGGGCATCGAAGGCGAGGAGACGGTCCGTGATCGTGGGTCTCGATCCGGCGCGGAGCGAAGGACGGGTCACCGGCGGGTGGGCGAAGGCGTGGGGCGTGGGCATCGGGTGGTCTCCGTGAACACGAGCAGTGGGCAGCAGGCGGCCGGGAGGGGTTAGGCGAAGGAGGCGCGCAGGCCAGGGACGGTGCGCAGCCGTGCGAAGGTGACGGCGAGTCCCAGGGCCTGCAGTACGGCGCAGCTGGTGATCGCGTGGCCGAGCAGCGGGGGCGGCACGGCAGCGACGAGGAGTCCGGCGAGGGGGAAGGGGAGCAGGAGCAGCAGGATGGTCAGGGCGAGGGTGGCGCCGAACACGTCGGGCGGAATGAGGTGGGTGCGCAGGGTGCGCAGCACGACGGTCATACCGCCTTCGCCGGCCATGAGGACGGCGGTCAGCGCGAGATAGGCGCTGTAGGTGTGGCTGAGCGAGATGGCCAGGCATCCGGTGGCGGCGATCGAGGCTGAGACCGTACCGACTGTCCACAGGCTGTAGTGGTCGATGGCCTTCCGGCACAGGGCGACCGCGAAGAGTGCCGCGATGGCGGCGGCCGACCAGAGCAGGCCCACGTCCGCGGTCGAGTGCCCGAGCTGCTTGACCACGATCACCGGGGCAGCGGCCTGTAGGAGGCCCACCGCCAGATTGGACACGGTCAGTCCGGTCACAAGCCAGCCGAGCGCGGGCAGCGACCGCAGCGTCGACCAGCCGGTGCGCAGCCCCTTGAGCACGAGTTCCGCCGGGCGGGCCTGCTCGTCGTCCTTTCGGCGAGGAGCGAACCCGCAGCCGAGCAGCGAGAAACAGGCGATCGCTGTCAGCAGTCCGGTGGCGCCGCTCCAGTGGAGCAGCAGCCCGGCGAGCGCGGGACCGGCCAGGGTCGCTGTCTGGTCGATGCCGAGCAGGGCGGCCTGCACACGGTGGGCACGCGCTCCGGTCTCTCGGGCGGCCATCGCGCCGGTGGTCTCGGCGGCGACGTAGGAGAACTCGGTGAGCGCTCCCGTGGCAGCGGCGAGCAGCAGAACGGTGACGGTGGCACCGACCGGGTCGTTCTGGTGCGGCAGGATGAACGCTGCGGCCACCACGACCAAGGCCCTCGCCGCCGAGGCGAAGCGGAAGACAGCGGCCGTGCCGTAGCGGTCGACCAGAGCCCCGGCCAGCGCGAACGCCCCCAGGCGCGGCACCCATTCCAGGGCGAACGCCAGCCCGGTCAGGGCTGCGGAGTTGGTCGTAGCGAGGACCAGTAGGGGGATGCCGTACGTCGTCAGGGCGAACGCGGCGGCGTCCATGCTGCGCGGCACATAGACACCGCGCAGCAACGGGGAAACCGGTCGGCGGGAGGGCCGGTTTCCGGTACGGAATCTCACGCAGCGCGCTCCGTCTCATCCGCTGCGTGGGAGGAGCGGGATGCCACAGCCTGCAAGACCTGCGGATGTGCCTGGAGCCACTCGGCCAACACACGGCGCAGCTCAGGAAGCGCGAAGACCGCCTCAGCGGGGAGGCCGACGCCGCCGTCTGCGAGCAGTTTCAGGGTCTGGTGGACGCGGGTGACGAAGTCGCTGGCCGCGCTGGGGTATTGGTGCATACGCGACCAGCGGGCGGCGGTGTCGTACACCTCGGCGAGGTCCTCCCCCGCCTTGGTGAGCCGGTAGCGGGCCGGGGCGTGGTCGGCGAAGTGCACCAGGCCGAGCAGGCGTGCGGCATCGATGGCGTAGCGCAACTGGTGTCGGGGGAGGTCACCGAAGGCGCCCTGCAGGCTGCCTCGGCTGTAGCTGATGGGGCCGTTGTCGTCGATCTCGCTGACCAGCCGGATCATGGCCGGCAGGGACAGGACCCTGATCACGCGGCCCGTGTGCCGGTGGCTGAGGATTGCGGTGCTGCTCATCGGCGCGGGCCTCCTGCCGGGGAGACCGCCAGGGGGCGGGCGGGTGTCTGGTGGGAGAAGAGATCGCCGGCCCGCCACACCGTGGCCGCCGGGGTGGCGGGGGCGGCGGGTGCCGGGAGCCGTGTCTGGGTGGTCAGCCACGGCCCGGAACGGGCCCGGGATGGGGCAAGTGCCTGTCCCCACAACGGGTGGGCGTGGGAGGTGTCGAGTGGGCGTCCGGCTGCCCACGCCGAGACGGCCTGGAAGACGGGCGCGAGGGCATGGCCGCTGGCCGAGAGCAGGAACTCGCCGATTCCCGTGGCCCTGCGGTTGGTCGTGACCAGGCCGTCGGCGATCAGCCGGTCCAGCGGCAGGTAGACGGCGGGCAGCCCGTAGGCGGGCATGGCCTCGGCGGCCAGGGCCTTGGCGGTCGCGGCCCCGCGCGCCTTCAACGCCCACAGGATCGGTGTGGCGTGCCGGGGGCTGATCAGGGCGAGGGTGTCCTCGATGTTCTGGGCCGTGGCGATCCGCTCCGGCTCCATCTCGCCGGTGCGGGCGTTACGGACGAGGCCCTTCTCCAGGTGTTCGTCCCCCCAGGCGGCGATCACAGTGAGGCCGGGAAGCAGTTCGGTGGAGCGTGCCGTCAGTCCGTAGGTCACGTGGCGCGGGCCGTGTTCGGTGCGCTCGATCAGGCCGGAGTCGGTGAGTTTGCGCAGCAGGGGGTTCAGCTGGCCGGAGTGCAGCCACGACAGCTGGGACTTGATCTCCTTGTAGCGCAGCGGCTGGGAGGCGAGCGTCATCAGCGTCCACACGCTCCAGCGCGGGGCGAGCATCTCCAGTGACTCGGTGACGCGTGCGAGATCGCTACGGGTGGTGCGGGGCAGACCGGTGGCGGCCAAGGGGGAACTCCTCAGGCGGGGGCGGGGAAGGTCAGCGGGCGCGGGCGGCAGCAGGCGCGGGAGTCGGCACAGTGGAGGCGGCCGGTACGGGCTCGGGCTTCGGGTCCGGGGCGGGGACGCGGTGCAGGCTGGCCAGGACGCCGTTCAGGGTCTTGGCGTGGGCGTCGCGGGTGGCGACGGAGTCGGCCATCCGGCGGGCGCAGTCGAGGATGTGGACGGTCTCGAAGGAGCCGATCTGCCGTTCCGGGTGAGCCAGTTCACGCAGCCGCTGCAGTTGGAAGGCGATGTTGCGCTCGGCGAACCGCAGGTCGGTCAGACTGCTGACCAGAGCGGCAAGCATGCTGCCGTCGGGATTGGCGTCGGCGAGGACTTCAAGGTCGGCCAGCGGCTTGGCGTAGAGATCCTCGATGCGCCCGGAGATCATCTGTGAGTCGCTGGCGGGGAGCTGGGACACAGTCGGAAGGGACTTTCAGGGGCGGCGGGCTCGCACCGGCCCAGCGCGCGGGGGCGCCGGGACGGGCGAAGCAACGGCGGTGATCTTCATCTGGGCAAACTGGACTGGCAGACCTGGGCGTTGGCCGGGCTCGGGCATGGTCCGCAGCAGCTGATCGAGTGCGGCGACGTATCCGTCGCGTCCGGCGAGGGCGGCTTCCAGCCACTGGGCGTCGAAGCGCAGGTCGTCGGCGGACAGCTCGTCCATGTCCCGGTGGGCGGCGGTGGCCTCATGGACGCGGTCCCGCACCCGTGCCACCTGCTCCTCTGCCACCACCAGGAAGGAACGCAGCTCCAGCGCGCGCACCAGGGCCGCAGAGGCTTCGGGCCCTGTCGCCTGCGCGTACAGCTCCCGCACCGGGGCGCCGAACACCTGCTCCAGCCGGCCGTCCTGGGTGGAGGTCTTCTCGATCACGCTCACCGGGCTGCCCCTCGCACGGGCGCCTGCGCGACGCCAGGCAGCGGCGGTGGGGCGGTCGGCAGAGCCGGGCCCCGGCGAGCCATCAACGATCGCCACGTAGACATGCGGTTCCCGATCGCCTGGGGGTCCAGGAAGTAGCGCAGAGTCATGGCGCGCCCTTCCCGCACGGTGTGCGCGCTGTTCACCGTGTCCGCGAGCTGCATGACGTGCTCGGGCAGCTCTACGAATTCACCGTCGGGCACAGCCTCCACGTGCCGGGCGAGGGCTTCGGCCAGGGCGTTTTCGGCCCTCTCCAGCACCTGCTGGGCCTCGGTGAGCATCCCGTGCCAGCGTACGATCGTGGTGGCTTCCGGGCTGGCCCGCGGGGTGGCGGTGACGGTGCGGCGCAGCTCGGCGATCGGTGTCTGGAAGCGGGTTTCGATCTGCTCGGTGAGGACGGCGAGCACGTCGTTGGCGTCAGGCACAGCAAAAGTCCTTTCCGTTGGCGTTCGGGGAAACAGGGCAATGGGAATTTGCAGGCCAACCGCCTTACAGATGGCGGCGATTCAGGACCGGCTTGGATGGGGCAGCGGGCTGGTTAGTCCAGGCACATGTGGACGGCGCGAGGCACCGAGCAGGGCAGCTCAGGCGGCTATTCGGGTTGAGCGCATGGGGAATTGAGCTCCGCGTCATGGGAAGGGAATTGCAGGAACGAGCCCGGGCAGATGCCGTGCGGGCCGAATCAAAGAGTCCGGACAATCCCCGGTTTCGGTAACCGGGGATGTGCTGCTATGTTTCGCCCCAGCAGACACAGACCGGGCCGCCATTCCGACACGAAATGACGTAGCGAGGCCGGTAGTTGCCGGGTGGACTCAGCGGCTCGGACCACGCGGCGGCGTGGGGTGTGCCGAGACCGGGGGCCGCGTGGTGCGGCGTGCGGGTGGTGCTGGGGCGGGCAGCGGGGCGTCCTCGCCGCGCCAGTGCGCTTCCCACCAGGTCGTGGCGGCCTCAAAGGTGGCGAAGCCGCCCTCGCGCAGCCTGTGCGTGAACATGTCGGTGTCGGCCTCTTCCAGCAGCACCCGGAAGGGCACGGGTGCCCGCTCGTCCAGTGCGCGCAGGAGCACGGTGGTCTGGATGGGCTCGCTGTCGTGGGTGTAGCTGTGCAGGAGGGCGAAGTGGTCGCCGTCACGGCGCAGCCGTTCCTCCAGGGCCCGGGTGACATCGTCGGCAGGCGTCGTGCCCGTGCCCTCGGGCAGCAGGATCTTCTCCTCGGGGCAGCTGCGGGCGATCAGCCAGGACTGGGCCATGGCTGGCAACGGCAGTGGAGTGCGATCGAAGCGGAAGGTGCGCGCGATGGTGTCGCGCTTGAGGTGCAGGGCGACGATCTGGGGCTCACCGGGGATTCCCCAGGTAACGGACCCGTCGTGCAGGACGTAGTAACTGTGCTCACCGTCCGTGGTGTGGTGCTCGGCCAGGACGGTGAGCGACGTGTCGTTGATGGTGATGTGCTGCCAGAATTGCTCGGCAACCCGGTCGTTGACGGCCTCATAACCATCGAGGCGGAAGTCAGGGGCGGTTGGGGGCATTGATGCTTTCGGATCGGCGGCAGGAACGGGGGCTGCGCGGGTAGGCCGGGGAGGCGTTCACCGCCGAGGGGCGGACGGAGCCGGCCAGGCTCCGGCCCGCCGTACGGATGGCACGGTCGGCGGGCCTGGTGGTTGCGGTGAGGCGAGGAGCGTGCGGCCGGCTTCGGTGAGAGTGACGGGCTGCCCGGCGTGCAGCGGACGGGAGCCGTCGCGCACGACGAGCCCGGCCGCCTCGAAGCGCTGGAACTGGTGGTAGGCGACCCGGCTGCCGGAGGCGGTCACGACCGACAGGCGCTGTGTGAGCAGGTGTTCCCGCAGCTTGGCGCCCTGGGCAATGGCGAGCAGGGCTGCGAAGTCCGGCGCGGACAACTCCTGCGCCGGCCCAGGACGCTGGGTGCGAGCGGCCTTCTCTACCGCTTCCAATGCCATCTGCGCCGTGGCCTGCTGAGCGTCGCGCTCGCCGACGGCCTGCGCCAGTTGGCTGACGGTACGGTCAATCCGCGTGCACAGGGCCTCGTCGACCTCGAACTCGCCCGAGGCCAGACGGGCGAGCAGGAGGCGATAGAAGGTCACCGCTCGCTCTGCTGTGACCAGGCCGTGGTGGGCATCGGCCAGCCGGGTCTGTGCATCGTCGAGCAGGTGGCGCTCGCGATGCTGCCACAGTTGCTCGATGCTGCGGCCCACCGCTCCCTCGATGCGGTGGTCGAGGGCAGTCACCACGTTCGTCGATGGGGTGGATGGAGAGGGAGAGGTCATCGGGTAGCGGGTTCCTGCGAGCAGGGGCGGACCGGGGAGCGTAGGTCCAGGGCAACGTGGACCTCGACGTACGGGCCGTCGCGGGTGTGCCGGGTGGGACCCAGGTGTTCGGCAATCCGGAGTACGGCCGTGTGGGATGCCCTGGTGTACGCGGTCAGGGTGTGACCGCCGCGGGCGCGGGCGGCGTCGGCCGCGTGCCAGGCCAGGGTGGTGCCGATGCCCTGGCGCTGGCGGGCGTCGGCGACCTGCAGCCCGAGGTCGACGACGCCCTCTTGGCGGCTGACGGGGCCGACGCAGACGAGGCCGACCGGCGCATCGTCGGCGTCGAGCCCGATCCAGCACTCCGCGTGGGCGAGCAGCCGCAGAAGGTCGCGGCGTGCGAAGCCTGTTCGGCCCCAGCGGCTCAGCATGCTTGGCTCGGAGCAGTGCTGGTGGAAGGCGTCGATCAGGGGCCAGTCCCGGGCCGTCACCTGTCGCTTGCGTGCGAGGGCGGGGTGCGTCAGCAGGAGCGGCCCGCCCGTGCGTCCAGCAGATCCGTACGCCGGTACGCCTTGTAGCAGCGACCGTCGTGACCGGTGGTGTTGCGGGTGTGGACTCCATAGGGGGCCAGGAGCTTGGCGAGGCGTACCTGGGTGAGGTCGGCGTAGGGCCAGCGGCCGTCAGCGTCGCCCGGTAGGTCGCGCAGGCACAGGACGAGATCGGCGCAGGCCATGGTGTCCGGGTCGCCAATGGCGGCGAAGACACCGAGGCAGGCGTGGACGATCGTCTTCGGCTGGCCTGGGCAGGACAGGAAGTCGTCGTCCTCGTCCTCCATCACGTCCGGCGTGTCCTCCGCGTTGCCCTCCGATGCGGCGCAGCAACAGGAGGTGGACAGCAGCGCGTTGAGCTCGGCTCCCGCAGCCATGCCTTCGACGAGGACGTCGGTGAGCTTCTCCAACTGCTCGGCGGCGCTGACGCCGTCGGGCAGCTTCTTGCCGGAGAGGGCGACGAGCTGCCGGTCGAGGTCCTGGGCCTCGGTGAACACATCGAGGATGGCTCGGTGGTGCGGGTTCTCGCCGGCAGGGACGGGCTCGAGAACAGCGGTGGCGACCTGGTCGATCAGGGTGGGGAACTGCGTCAACGAAGGGGGCCCTTCAGGGGTGTTGTGGGTGCGGGTCGGTCGAGGCCGGGCATCGCGTACGGCGGCGGGCCCGGCTTGGGGATCGGTCGGTGCGCGTCCAGCTGCGGGGAGCGGGTGCGGGCTGCATGAGTCCGCGCGCTCGTCGGGCGCCGGGCGATACCGAGGCGGGCGCGGGCGGTGTCGTACACGTCGTGCCCGGCCCGCGGGCGGACGGCCACCACATGGATTTCGGTACGGTGCGTGGAGTTCGCGGGTGCCGGGCGCTGGGCGTAGACGATGCGCCACTCATTGCGGTGATCGACGTACAGCTTGCGGCAGCCAGCGAGGTCGCGGGTGAGCTTGCTGCCGAACAGGCGGGCATTGACGACGTCCTGGAGCTGGGCGAGAGCCAGATCGCGGATGTCTTCCGGGGCCTGGAGGAGATCGGTCAGCGCGCGGGGGTCGAAGGAGAGACCGAAGGCGGGCCGGGCTTCATGGCCGCCGGTCATGCGGTCCGGTCCGCCCGGCCGTCCTCCTCCGCCTCCCTGGCGGCCGTGCTGGAGGAGCGGGCGGAGGGCTTCGGGCCGGGCAGCAGGCGGTGGGCGGGCCGGTCCGGGTCCGTCATGCACGCCGACAGTGGCCCGCCGGGAGCCCGGACCGTGGCCATGGCTTGGGTGAGGAAGTCCCGGTGCCAGACAAACATGCCCGCCAGGCCCGCCTCGGGCTCCTTGTGATGCTGGTAGGCCAGCCACAGGGAGTGCAGCCAGGCCACGACGTCCTCGTGCTCCTGCCACTGCTTGCACCAGGGAGCCGCGGTGGTCACTTCGGCGCCATACCGGAGGAGGAAGTCGTTCACCCAGTCCGTGAGGGCGTCGAGTTCGTCCTCGTACTCCTCGCCGTCGAGTTCCAGGATCGGCCGCGGCTCCGGCGGAGCGGACAGCGGCGGCATGCCCGCGAAACCTGGGAGGCCGTAGGCGGCGAACGGCGAGGGAGCGGGGGCGGAGGACAGACTGTCGAGCTGCCGGGCCTGCTCTGCCGACTGATCGAGCAGCTTGCGGACCTTCGCCTCAATGCTCTCCAGATCGGATTCCGGAATCCGGACCGGTTCCATCTCCCCGTCGTCCGGGATGTTTATGGATTCAGGCACGAAAAGAGGGCCTCCTTGAACGCGCAGCCGATGGGTGGGGATTTCGGCTCCAACCATCCGGACAATCCCCGGTTTCGGTAACCGGGACATGGGTGCTACAACGCCCATGCGCGCCACGGAGAATGACGCCTGGGCAGCACTCGGCAGGCAGCACGGCGAAACAGAGTGCAGGCAGTCAGGACGTCAGGGTCATGTCGTCCTGGGTGAGGGTCCGCTGGAGCGTCTCAGTGAGCCGAGCTTCAGCGATGTCCGCGTAGTGGCGGGTCTTCTCGACGCCGATGAAGTCGCGGCCCTCCAGTAGAGCGGCCACGCCAGTCGAGCCGGAGCCGCAGGTGAAGTCGAGCACGGTGCCGCCCGGCGGGGCGATTTGCACTAGCTCCCGCATGACCGAGACAGGCTTCTGGGTGATGTGCTGCCGGGCCTTGCCCGACGGCTGCGAGGCGCTGTAGAGACCCGGCAGGTAGACGGGGTTCCGGGAGCCGTCGATGGCACCCTTGGACGCCCAGACGATGAACTCACAGTTCTGGGTGAAGCGGCCCTTCTGGGGCCTGGCCTGCGGCTTGTGCCAGGCCAGCACCCCCCGCCACAGCCATCCGGCCGCCTGGATCGCGTCCGTGGTGATCGGCAGCTGACGCCAGTCGGTGAACAGCAGCGCCGTACCGCCGGTCTTGGTCAGACGGTGGGCCTCGGTCATGATCTGCGTCAGCCAGAACCCGTACGACCGCTGATCCATGTTCTCGCCCGTGAAGTCCGGGAGGTCATGGCCGGCGTCGGCGGAGGTGTACTTCTGCTTGGCGCTGCGGCCCGTGCGTTCCTTCGCAGTCCGGCCGCCCGAGTTGTAGGGCGGGTCTGTGATGACGGAGTCGACGCAGTTGTCCGGCAGTTCGGCGAGCACGCTGAGCGCGTCGCCCTGGTGCAGGGAAAAAGGCAAAGGGATACCCCAGTTCGGTTCGGTGAAGAGGAGGGGAATGCCTCCGGCCCGCAGCCGTGATCCCGCAGCCGGCATATGGGGCGACACAGGCCCGGCCGGCGGAAGAGGGGGTTGCGAGGGGGAGGAACCAAAACTGTAGGGCACGATCCCCGGTTGAGCGCTATCGCTGCCAAAACCCTTGGAATCAAGCCTTGATCACGAACGATTTCGGCAACCGGGGATCCGCCCTTACTGTTTAGGAAATGCCCGGCGAACACCGCCGATGGCCCACTCCCTAACCCCTCTTTCGCGGAGGTCCCCCTGTCCCGGCACACCTGACCCCAACCGTCCCGCAACGGCGTGAGGTGCAACTCCCCCGTCTCGCAGGAATCCCGACTCACCCGACCCGGCCGCCCGCCCCCTTTCCGCTCCTGCGCACGCGCGGCCAGGACCTCACCTCCAAGGACACCATTGACATCGCCCTACCCTCCCCTGCCCGCAGCCGCCCCGCCGCCGGACCGTAACCGCTCAGGGGGCGCACCGGATTGAAGGGCATAGCCGCCGGCATCGGCGTCTTCGTCCTCTCCCCCTTCCTCCTGGCCGGCACGGCCATGCTGATGGCCTCCTCCAGCGAGGCCGCCCAGAGCACCTACTCCTCCCTCGCTTGCGTGGGCGACGTCGACACCGACGCCGTCATCGAGCAGGTCACCAAGATCCTCAACGGCGCGTCCGCCAAGAACGTCCACGTCGAGGGCCTGACCCTGCCCGAAGAACAGATCCCCAACGCCCGCACCATCGTGGCCACCGGGATCAGCCTCCACGTGCTGAAGAAGGGCCAGATCATCGCGCTCGCCACCGCGATGCAGGAATCGCGGCTGCGCAACCTCAGCTCCGGCGACCGCGACTCACTCGGCCTGTTCCAGCAGCGCCCGAGCCAGGGCTGGGGCACTGCCGAGGAGATCCACGACCCCGTCTACGCCTCCACCCAGTTCTACAAGCACCTGCTCGCCGTGGACGGCTGGCAGCAAATGACCGTCACCCAGGCCGCCCAGGCCGTGCAGCGCTCCGCCTACCCCGACGCCTACGCCCAGTGGGAACCCCTGGCGACCGCCCTGCAAAAGGCGATCGCCGCCACCTTCCCCGGCACCTCCGGCACGGACCCGGACACCTCCACCAGCACCGCCTCCTGCACGGCGACCGAGGACGGCTCCGGGTACGGCACCATCCCCGAAGGCTCCGTGCCCAAGGGCTACTCGATCCCCAAGAACGCCGATCCGAAGGCACGCAAGGCGATCGCGTGGGCGATGGCGCAACTCGGCACGATGTACCAGTGGGGCGGCACCTGCACCGCGCCGCACGGCCCGGACCCGATGGGCCGCTGCGACTGCAGCTCGCTGACCCAGCAGGCGTACGCGCACGCCGGCATCACGCTCACCCGCACCACGTACACGCAGGTCAACGAGGGTAAGGCCGTCTCCCCCAAGGCGCTGAAGCCCGGTGATCTGATCTTCTCCCGCGGCAGCGCCGCCCGCCCCGAACACGTCGGCATGTACATCGGCTCGGGCCTGGCGATCGAGGCACCCCGCACCGGAAAGCCTGTTCGAATCACGCCGCTGGCGGACTGGGACATCCTCGCCGCCCGCCGCGTCGTCTGACGGCCTTCGGGCCCGCTCCGCCGCGCCGCTCTCCTTCTCTCTTCCCCGTTACCGCCGGGCCGTTCGCCCTGTGCCTGCAAGGAGTCCTCTCCACACCCATGTCTTTCGCAGACCGACTCATCTATCTCGCTTACGACCCCGGCATCACACCCTCAGGTGGTGGCCTGCCCGGCCTCGCCGTGCTGAAGAACGTCGTCAACAGCATCAACCTCTTCGCGATCGTCGCTGTGGTCGGCGCGCTGGCGGTATCGCTCGGTGTGTGGGCCTGGGGGCACCACACCGGCGGCCACCAGGCCGAGGCCAACGGCAAGAAGGGCGCCGTCGTCTCGGCCGGCGCCGCGCTCGGCCTCGGCGCCGCGAACGGAATCGTGGCGTTCTTCTCGGCGCTGGGGTCGCAGGTTCACTGATGCCGAAGCGATCCCTCTCCTTGTCCGGCTACGGCCTCGGCTGGTCGACCCGGCAACGCGTCACCGTCATCGCGATCGGCCTCGCCGTCCTGCTTGCCCTCGCCGCCGCCGTCGCCCTGGTCACCGGCCGTACCGGAACCAGCACCAGCCGGACGACCAGTCCCTCCGCCACAAGCAGCCCCAACTCCGTCATCGCCGGCCCGAAGCCGTCGGCCGGGGCCGGTACGGTGGCGAAACCGCCGCCGGTGGCCGACCCGGTCGCCTTCGCCAAGGCCGCCGCCGCGATGCTGTGGTCGTACGACACGCGCACCACCAGCCGTGATCAGCAGCTCGCCGGGATGAAGGCGTGGCTGACGTCGGAAACGAAGTACGCCGACTGGCCCTCGATCGCCGCCCAGGTGCCGGATCCGGTGCTGTGGTCGCGGATGGCCGACCAGGACCAGTACACCACCGCCACCGTGGACGAGGCGCACTACCCGTCCGCGTTCAAGCAGGCCCTGGCGGACGACCCGTCGGCGATCACCGAGGCGTACATCTACGCCGTCACCGTGACCGGCAAGCAGCAGATCGTCTGGAGGAAGGGCGGCGCCGGTGCCGAGGACCGCTCGGTCACCCTCGCCGTGCAGTGCCGTCCCAATGCCGACTGCTCCCTGGTCTCCCTCGCCCCCCGCGTCGTGCCCTGACGGCCCCGACCTATGAGAAAGGAGGGGTGACTCCCCCTTGGGTTTCTGCGATCTCCCCCTGACCGACACTCTGTGTGCTGTCGGCGACGCGGTCTCCTTCGCCTCCGACCCGGGCGCCGCGATCGGCAACTGGATGGCCAAGAGTGCGGGCGAACTCGCTGCCGCAGCAGCCGACCTGGCCGCCGAAGCTGTCGATACCACCACCAAGGTCGACCTGAACGCCGGATGGTTCCGCGACAACTACGAGATGATCCTGCCGATCGGCCTGATCGTCCTCGTCGCCACCTTCTGCGCCCAGCTCCTACGAGCGGCGATCCGCCGCGACGGCCAGGCGCTCACCCAGGCGTTCACCGGCACCGCCACCGGCGTGCTGTTCGCGTTCACCGCGATCGCCTTCACCACCGTCGCCATCGAAGTGGTCGACGCCCTGTCCGCCGGGCTGTTCAAAGCGGCGAACCTGTCCATCGACTCCGCCGTACGGCGTCTGATCAAGGTCGCCATGATCCCGGGTCTGTCGGCGATGGGCTGGCTGGTCGCCGTCTTCGCCGGGGTCGGCGCCGCGCTCGGTGCGTTCTTCTACTGGTGCGTGATGATGGTCCGCAAGGTCGGCATCCTCGTCATGGTCACCCTCGCCGTCTTCGCCGGTGCCGGCGGTGGCTGGGAGGTCGCCCGGCGCTGGCGCAAGGGCTGGATCGAGGCCACCGCCACCCTCGTCGTCTCCAAGCTCCTGATGACTGTGATCTTCGTACTGGGCATCTCAGCGATGGGCAAGACCGAGGCCAAGGACGGCGTCGCCGCGCTCGCCGACGTCATGGCCGGCATCGTCATCATGGCGCTCGTGCTGCTGTGCCCGTACGCGACGTTCAAGTTCGTGCACTGGGCCGCCTCCGAAGGATCGGATGCCGAGGCCCTGCACCGTTCTGGTGGGGCCGGCGCGCAGATCGCCCGCCAGCACGCCGAGCGCGCCGGACGCAAGGCAGCCGCCGCAGCCGCTACCGCCGGCACCGGCGGTGCCGCGGCCGGAGCGGGCGCCGCTCCCCAGGGCCCAGACGCCGTCCCGGGCGGCTTCCCCGGCGACATCGCCACCAACCCCGCCCCGGACACTGGCAAGGACTCGAGCAGTTCGGGCACCCCGTCATCCGGAGACGGGGGGATCAGGAGCAGTCTCGAGAAGGCCGTACAGCCCCCGCCGACCAGCCCGCGGGACGACACCAGCGGCCTCGGCGGCAGCCCCGGCCCACAGTCTGGTGGCGGATCACCCGCCGGCAGCGGGTTCATGTCCGCGCCTCCAACCAGCACTCCCACACCGCCGCAGGGCGCCCCGCCAGCTCCGAACTCCACGAGCCAGGCCGGGACCGGCACTTCACCACCTCCGCCCACTGGCCGCTGACCCATCCCCACGCTGGCTCGGCGCCCCGCACTCCGCGTGCGGGTGCGCCGTCCCGGCCCCGCCCCGCGCCTCACCGGAAACCGGCTCTTGTCTGAACTCTCCGTCTCCCCGATCACGGTCAAATTCCCGCACCGCTCCAGGCGCGGCATCCTCCTCGGACTCTCCCTCCCCCAGCTTCTCCTCGTCTCCGGCGCGCTGGCGCTGCTCCTCATGACGGTGGTGACGACCGGACTGCTCGGCGCAATCTCCCTGACCCCGCTGTGGGCGGTCGTCGCCGCTCTGGTCGCCATCCGCCGCAACGGCAGGTCACTGATCGACTGGGCACCGGTCGTCGCCCGCTACGCCCACCGCCGCCGCACCGGGCAGACCCTGTGGCTGGCCCGGCCGGTTTCGCGGCCCCGGCAGGACGGCGTGCTGCATCTGCCCGGCACCGCCGCCTCGTTGAAGGTCGTCACCCCCGGCGACTCCGCCAACCAGGCTGCCGCCGTCCACGACCCACACCACCAGCGGCTCACCGCCGTCGCCCGGGTCAGCAGTCGCGCGTTCGCCCTGCTAGATCCCGCCAGCCAGAACGCGAACGTTGCCGGGTGGGGGCGGGCCCTGGCCGGCACCGCCCGCACCGGACACGTCGCCACCGTGCAGGTCCTCGAACGCACCGTCCCCGACTCCGGCGACACCCTCGCCCGCCACTGGGCACAGCACGGCCGCCCCGACACCCCGGTCGCCGGGCAGGTCTACTCCGAGCTGGTCGCCTCGGCCGGACCGGCCGCCGCACCGCACGAGGCGTACCTGGCCATCAGCCTGGACCTCAAGGCCGCCAAGCGCCTCATCAGTCAGGCCGGCGGAGGGCTCCCCGGAGCCTTCACGGTGCTGGAGCAGACCACCTCGGCCATCGCCCTCGCGGCCCGTAGCGCGGGACTGATGGTGACCGGCTGGCTCAACGCGCGGGAGATCGCCGCGGTCATCCGCACTGCCTACGATCCGGCCGCTCTCTCCGCCCTCCAGCAGTGGTCCACGTCAGGCCGGGCCGAGGCGGACCCTGCTGCAGCCGGGCCCGTCGTGCAGGTCGAGGAGTACGACCGGCTCCGCACCGACAGCGCCCGCCACGCCACCTACTGGATCGAGAACTGGCCCCGCACCGAGACCACCCCCGGTTTCCTGCACGGGCTGATGTTCACCGCCGGGGTGCGCCGCAGCCTGTCCCTTATATACGTGCCGCAGGGATTCGAGTCGGCGCTGCGCGATGTCCAGCGCAAGAAGGCCGCGATCATCGCCGACGCCAACGAGCGAGCCCGCCGCGGACAAGTGGACTCCGAGGCCGACTCCGTCGAGTACGCGGACGTCAAGGTCCGCGAGCGGCAGTTGATCGCTGGCCACGCCGACGTCGCCCTGACCGGGCTGCTCACCGTCAGTGCCGACACCGACGCCGCCCTCGACGCCGCGTGCGCGCAGATCGAGACCGCAGCCGTCACCGCCCAGGTCGACCTGCGGCGGCTGTACTACCAGCAGCCCGACGCGTTCGCCCTAGCCGCCCTGCCGCTCGCCCGCACGGCACTGTGACACTGCCTCCCACGCCGCCCGAGCGGAGCCATCCCGGGCTGCGCGTTCCCGTGAGTATGTCGATCTGCGACCCGAACAGACACCTTTTGCCCACAGCGCCACGAGCCACACGGCGCTCGCCGGCATACGGCCACCCGCCATCGCCTCGCTACCTGTGCTCCGTTCCCCCTCTCGCTGACCTCGCCGCTCTGCGGCGCCAAGGACCCCGTTGAACGCACCCCGCCCCGCCGATGCGCACCCCTACCTCCGTGCCGCGACGGCCGGCCTGCGCCACCACACCCGCGCCCACACCGTGCCCGGCGCCCCTGCCGACCGGCTGCACCTGGACACACTGCACGCCCACCTCACCGCCGCCCACCAGCTACTCGACCAGCTCACCGACGCCACCCGGTCCCCGCATCCGGCCGCCGGGCGTCATCTGGCCGCAGCGCACCTGCGGTTGTGGCAGGCCACCGCCGCCGTCCACGACGCCTTCCACACCGTGCCCGCCGACCAAGAAGGCTCCGCGAGCGAGGAGTGCCGGCCCGAGCGTCTCCCGGAGGGTCCGCTGGTGCTGACCATCTGCCAGCGGCACCTGGCCGCCTCCCACGCGATCCGCCGCAAGACCACCCCCACCGACCTCAACACCCAACTGCACGGCCGCACCACCGCCTGCAGCCAGTAACCCCCGCCCGCGGCGAACTGCACCTCAATTGGAACAGCGACGGCAAGGACTGCTGGAAGCACCAGTTCAGCGCCTCGCCGGCCGTCTGAGCCCCGCCCCCGCACCGAGATCGTCACGTGAGAGCCATCCCGTCATGACCCACCGGCCCGCGCGCCAAGCCCGCCACGCCAGCGCCAGCCCCCTGTTCACCCCGCACGGCACCGACCGGGCCAGCCGCAAGAGCGCCCGCCGCCAGCTCGCCGAAGCCACCGCCAAGGCCCGCGCCGAAGCCGCTGCCTATCCGGACAGCCGCGAAGCCGTCGAGCCCGAGATGCCGCCGCCGCTGTACCCGCCCCGAGGCCGTCCCGGACCCGGCTCCGCCCGCGGCAGCAGGCTGAAGCTGGCGCAGCACCGCATGACCACCGCCACCGCATCCGGCGCGTATCCCTTCCTCGCCGAAGGTGGCCTGGGCGCCGAGGGCATCTACATCGGCCGCGACGTCCACGCCGAAGCCTCCTTCACCTTCGATCCCTTCGCCCTGTACGGCCGCCTGGAGGGGTTCACCAACCCCAACGTCCTGCTCGCCGGAGTGATCGGCCAGGGCAAGAGCGCACTGGCCAAGTCCTTCGCCCTGCGCTCCATCGCCCACGGCTACCGCGTCTACGTGCCCTGCGACCCCAAGGGCGAATGGACCCCGGTCGCCTCCGCGCTCGGCGGCACCTCCATCGCCCTCGGCCCCGGCCTGCCCGGCAAGCTCAACCCCCTCGACGCAGCCCCGCGCCCGGCCGGTGTGCCGGAGGCCGACTGGGCGGGCGAGATCCGCAAGCGCCGACTGTTCCTGCTCGGCTCCCTCGCCCGCACCGTCCTGGGACGCGACCTGATGCCGATGGAGCACACCGCGCTCGACGTCGCCCTCGACTCGGTCGTCACCCAGGCCGCCGCCCTTCACCGCACACCGCTACTCGGCGACATCGCCGCCACCCTCAACAACCCCGACCAGCTCGACGCCGCAGCCGGTCTCATGTCCGGCCGTCTCGGCGACGCCGCCCGGGACCTCGCCCACGCCATGCGCCGCCTCGTCCACGGCGATCTCGCCGGCATGTTCGACGCCCCCTCCACCGTCGCCTTCGACCCCACCTCGCCGATGCTGACCATCGACCTGTCCCGGCTCGGCGGCTCCGGCGACGACACCGCCCTCGTCCTCGCCATGACCTGCGCGTCCGCCTGGATGGAATCCGCCCTCACCGACCCGCACGGCGGCAGACGCTGGATCGTCTACGACGAAGCCTGGCGCCTCATGCGCCACCCCGGACTCCTCCAGCGCATGCAGTCCCAATGGAAGCTGAGCCGTGGCCTCGGCATCGCCAACCTCATGGTCATCCACCGGCTCAGTGACCTGCTCACCGCCGGCGATGCCGGATCACAAGGCCGCGCCCTCGCCGAGGGTCTCCTCGCCGACTGCTCCACCCGCATCATCTACCGCCAGGAAACGGACCAACTCCACGCCGCAGCAGCCCTGCTGGGCCTAACCACGGTCGAGACCGAGGCCATCGCCCATCTCAACCGCGGACGCGGACTGTGGAAGGTCGCGGGCCGCAGTTTCATCGTCCAACATCAACTCCACCCCCACGAGATGACGCTGTTCGACACCGACGCCCGCATGCACTAGAAGCCCGACGAGGCGAACCGAAGCCCTCACCAGCAGAAAGAAGACCACACTGCAGCACCCAGACTTCGAGCTGTACGACAACGTCGGCCGCACCGCCGACCAGATCAGCGCCTACCACACTCGCTCGGCCACAAGGGACGACCTGTACCGCTGGGCGAAGCGAGACGCCGAAGGCTTCCGCGCCCAACACCCATTGCCTGACAAGCCGTTGCCCGTGCCGGACTTGGACCCGTACCTGACGGCACTGGCCGCGGCCAAGACACCCGCCGAGTTCAGCGCGGTCACCAACGCCCTGCTGGATGCCGCCGAACCCCTCCTCGACGCAGTCGTCGACTACCTGGCCGCAGCCGCGCAATGGCGCCGGCAGAACCGTGGTGCCGCCCCCGGCTCCCCGCCCAAGCTGCTGAGGGATGCCGCCAGCCGGATCAAGACCGCCGTGGCCATGGCCGCCGACGCCGACCTGCAGATCCTGCGCGCCCACTACGACCCGCCCCCGGACCTCGACGCGCTTTCCAAACAGGGCCGCGCAGCCCACGACACGCCTCCGACTCCACCCCCGCCCGGGCGGCAGTCAGGTCCGGGTGGGCCACGGCGCTGACCGAAGCATCATCATCGCCCGCTGCTGAAACCGGAGAAACCCGCCTGTCACCCCAGCCCGACTCCCCTGCCGCCCCAGGCTCTGCGGCCCAGGCCGTGCGTGATCTCATCGACCGGCTGAACGCAGCCCGTTCGTACGACGAAGCCGCCCAGCTCCTCCACCAGGTCCTGGAGCCGACCGAGGGACTCCTCCCAGGACTCGAAGGCTTCCTCGAAGCGGCAGCCAAGACGGCCAAGGCATCCGAACGCCAAGACGGCTTCGACCTCTACCACGACCTCCAATCGGCCGCGCTCACGCTGCGCCGGCTCGGAGAAGACCTGCACGTCGCTGTCGAACGCATGCAGGCCCTCGCCGTCCCCCGGCGCCGGAGCTGGCAGGAAGCGGTGGCCGACTACTACGCCACCGCCCCCAGCACGCCCAGCCATTCGGCATCGGCGCCCCCGCCCGCCGGACCGTCCTCCGGCCGCACCCGCTGACAGCGCCTCAGGAACCCATGCCCCCATCCCGCACCGACGCATCCGCCTTCGCCACCGCCCTCGCCCAGCACCTGCCTGGGCAGTGGTACCGCAAGTACGAAGGCTTCCCTCCTCCTAAGAACCACCGGTTGATCGCCGACCGCGTGTGGGACTGCGGTCCCGCCAATTCGGCCGTCCTGGACTTCCCCGACGCCCCCGTCTCGCTTCTCGAAGGGCCCGACGACGCACAGCTCTGTGTCATCGAACGACCCCGCTCGCCCCGCCAGTACCTGGTCGCCCCGCTGGAGCCTGAGGGCTTCAAGCCACACCACTTCCGCATGGTGGACGGGCCGAACGGGATCGCCATCCCCGACGATCCGGTCCGAGCCGCCGCCGCGGTCTCCCGCCGCGTGCTGCCCCGCTACCGGCAGGCCATGGACGCGGTCCGTCACAACGCCGTCATCCAGCCCGAGCCCCCGCACCGGCTGCCCGCACCGGAGGTCGCCCAGACCCTCACGCTGATCTGGTACCCCGACGGGGTCGTGGGCGCACCGTATAAGTCGGTGCCCGAAGACGCCCGTATGGTGCTGTACGGCTGCCGTTTCCAGTACAGCCCGCACGAGTCGGCGTTCGTGCTGCCCGCCTCCTACAGCACCAGCGACCGCGCCCTGCTGATCCAGACCGCCGTCCGGCTCCTCACCGCCCAAGGCATCGGCGTCAACTTCCGCCACACTGCCACCGCCTCGGTGGGCCCACCGACCCGCCCGCCCACAGCGGCGCCCGGCACGCAGCCGACGGCAGGCACGCCGTCCTCAGCGCGGCGGTAGACGCCCCGCACATCCTGGAGTTGCCGCTGTCCGATCCTGACCAGCGGATGCTGCTGCACGACGTGGCCGACCGGCTCAACACCGTGGCCGACCACCTCCCGCTCCCCGACCAGATCCAACCAGACCCGGCCCTGAGCGAGATCCTGGACGACGAAGTCCGCCACCTGGCCCGCCTGCTGGGATACCTGGCCGGGGAGAGCGCCTTCCGCCACCGGGCCACCGCCCGCTACCCGACCCGCGTCACGGCCACCCACCGCCGGACCACGCTCGCGCTCGCCCAAGCCGCCGAGCCCACCGGCGCCGCGCTCGCCGCCCTCGGCGCCGCCGTCCACCACCTCGGCCTCCTCGCCGACCTCACCCACCAAGCACCTGGTCCCGCCCGTACCAGGGCGATCGCCGCCGCGCACCAGGGTCTCGTGGACCGGCTCGGCGAGAGCCGCACTTGCCTCGCCCGCGCCGCAAAGCACCTGCGTGCCGCCGCCGACACCCGGGTGGCACCGGCCCTGACCGCGCCGCTCCCGCCGACGGCATCCGCCACCGCATCCCGTACCCGGTAACCCGCTATTCCCCCGGAGCTCCCTCATTCCCCTGCACACCTCCGCCCGCCGCACCGCCCTCCTGCTCACCGCCGTATCCATCGCGCTGACCGCAACCGCCTGCGCCACCGACGCCGACACCACAGCCACGGCCACCCGCAGCGCCTCCCCCACGCCGACCGCCGAGCCGGAGCTGACGAAGAAGGAGGCCCTCGCCCAGATGGCCCACTACTCCAAGATCAACAACGAGGCCAACGCCGACAACAACCGCAAGCTCCTCGACACCATCGAGGACGGTCCCCTGTACGCGATGTCGGTCGCGGACTACAAGCAGGACGAGGGCCTGCCCAAGGCCGACCGCGAGAAGTACAAGCCGTGGTCGTACAACCTCGCCGCCACCGACGTCTACATCCCCCGCTTCACCGCCGGCCAGCCCAAGTGGTTCGCCACCGTCACCTACAGCGGCAAGAACAACAAGTACACCCGCGTCCTAATCATGGCCGAGCAGCCCAAGGCGCAGCGGTGGGAGATGGTCGCCGCCGTCGACCTCGACGACCCCAAGCAGGTCCCGAAGATCGCCCTCGACGCAGACGGCTACGCCACCGCCATCGACGCGACCTCCCCCAAGGCCGTCGCCGCCCCCGCCGACGTGCTGCGTGCCGCCGTGATCGACAACTTCTCAACCGGCGACGACCTGACCGGCAAGAAGGTCTTCGCCACAACGAAGACATCGAAGCGGCAGATCACGGTCCACGACGAGACGATCCACAAGTTCGGCAGCCGCGGCACCACCGAGTTCTCCTCCGCCGTCACCGAGTTCCCCGACAGCTACGCGCTCAAGACAACCGATGGCCGTGCCCTCGTGGTCCTCGCGCACACCCACACCCAGCGCGACGCCGTCGCCCACTCCGGGCTGCAGATCGTGCCGGACAAGGAAGACCGCGCCTGGCTCGGCACCACCCCGAGCCCGCACTTCACGTACACGTTCACCTGCTCCGACGTGGCCACCGTCCCCACCACGCCGGGCAAATCGCAGCTCATCGGCTACACCTGCCGCCGAACCAACGCCGAGGGCCTGTCCACCTCCGCATGACCACTGCAGCCCCAGAAGCCACGCGGAGGAGGAACTACCCTTGCATGTAACCGAGTTCGCCACCGCGCTCGCCGACCGCCTGCCAGGCCGCTGGCAGCCCGGTCCGGCGACCACGCTCATCGCCCAGGACGCCGCCAGCAACCGCATCTGGGACAGCGGCCCCCTGGCGTACACCGCCTTCGAAGCCGCCGACGTGCAGCGATGCGTACTCACGTCCCCGCACGGACTCCAGCTGTACGTCATGCCCCGCCCCCACCGCCCGGACCAGTACCTGGTGCTGCCGATGCTGCCCGCCGGCACCAGCCACGAGCACGTCCAGGGCCTGCCGGATGCCCCGCGCGGCATCGCCGTTCCAGCGCATCCCGCCCGCGCCGCAGCCGCCGTACACCGCCGCTTCCTGATTGACTACCGTCTCGCGGCCATGCCGGCGTGGCGCCGCGCGAGTCCCGGCCGTCTGCGGGTGGAGATCCGGTTCGATGCCGAGGCCCGCCCGCGCATCACCTGCACCTACGGCCGCGCCCTCATCCACCTCCTCGCCTACGGCGGCTTCCTTCTCGACCCCGCCACGGGCGAGTGCCACCTGCCGCAGGACCTCCCGCCCGAGCAGGCCTCGCGCCAGCTCCACCGCAGCGTCGCACGCCTGGAAAGCCTCTACTTCACCGTGGCCGTCCGGCCCCCGCACAGCCCGGCACCAACCGCCGACCGGCCCGTGCCGCCACGGGCCGACCCGCACCCGGGCAGGCGCCGATGAGTCTTGCCGACGACGCCTTCATCGACGCGCGCCTGGCCTACTGGCAGCGCCACATCATGCAGACGGCCGCGAGCCTGGTCCCGCCGCAGACCGGTCCGGCACACGCTGCCCTCGGGCCCGTTCTGGACCAGCTCGTCGCCGTGTACAACCTGGCCTCCGGCCTCGTCGCCGACCTGCGCCAGTCCACCGACGGCTCCATCGCGACGAGCGACGCGGGACGCGCGTACCTGTCCCAGCTGGCCAACGCGCTCGCGCACAGCAACCGTGCCGCAACACACCTGAGCACGGCCGTGATCGGCCTCGCCGACACCCACCGGCTCACCCCGCGCCCCGGCACAACCGCCCCAGTCGAGAGCCAGCTGAGCGCCGCGCTCGGCCACGCCGCCGCGCTGCGCAGCCTGAACCGGGCCCTGGCAGCCGTCACCGGCCCGCTCTCCGACTCTCAGCCCGGCACGGGATCCGCGCCAGCGCCCGCCGTCATCGAGCCGCACCGCCGGGCCGCCGACGGCCCCGGCACCCAACCCGTACGCCGCCGCCCCTGACGTACGGACGTCAACCACCCACCATCCGAACGCCCTTGGAGAACCCCTGGCTACCCGCTCCTTCATCGCCCGCCCCACCGACACCGGGTACGCCGGCGTATACGTCCACTGGGACGGCTACCCCAGCCACCATCTGCCCCTGCTGCTCGGCGCCCATCAGTACCGCTTCGTCGGCGATCTCGATGCCTTGTGCCGGCATCTGATCGACGGAGCACCCGAGGGCTGGTCCCAGCTGGGCACCGACCTCCTCGACGGCGCCCCCGAGCCACTGCGCGCCGAACTCGTCGGCAGCGACGAACACCCCAGCAAGCAACTCGACGACGTCCACGTCATCACCGGCGGCGCAGCCGAACCGGAACCGTGGACCGTCACCGAGAAGTCCGACAGGGGCCTGGACTGGGGATACGTCCTGCACCCGTACGGCATCGAAGTCATCCCGCTCCACGCGGAGGCCCGCGGTCCCGTCGTGGCCTGGGACACCGACCCCCGCGCGCGGTTCAGCAACGGCACCTACCGCTGGCGCCCCGGCAAGCCGGTCCCTGCGACCCTGCCGCCCCGAGCCGCCGCCCTCAGCACACCGACCGCCACGCCCGCCCCCGTGTCGGCCGCCACGCCTCGGACCGTGCCTCACCGCTGACCCCTTCTCGCCTCTTCTTCCGCGGAGAACCTCCTGCACTCCCCCACCGCCAAGATCACCGTCGTCATCGCCACCCGGCTGCAGCCCGACCGGCTCGGCTACCTGACCACCCTGCACGAAAGCCTCACCCGGCAGAGCGTGCCGTGGGAGGTGGTGATCACGCTCGACGGCGCCCAACCCACCCGCCTGCCCGCGCCCCTCACCGACGACGCGCGCGTCCGCGTTATCGCGCTGCCCCGGCCGGTCGGCGCCGCCTGCGCCCGCAACCTCGCGCTCAACGAAGTGCGCACCACGTATGTCAACTGGGCTGACGACGATGACGAGTTCGCCGACGACGCCCTGGCCGTACGGCTGCACACCCTGGAGACGACCGGCCTTGGCTGGTGCGCGGGATACAGCGAAGACCTCCGCCCGGACGGCACGACCACATTGTGGCGCTGCCCCACACCGCCCGGCCGGCACAAGGCCGGCGACGTATGGACGTACTGGAAGAAGCCCGAGGACACCATCCCGCTCGGGCCGACCACCATCCTCGCGCGCACCGATCTCGTACGGGCCGCCCCGATGGGCGGGCTCGTCCAGGGCGAGGACTACATGGCCGCGATCGGCGTCACCTGTCTCGCCCCGGGCATCCTGCTGCCCGTCCCGGTCTACCGGTACCGCAAGCACCCAGGTCAGATGACCCGCCATGACTCGTACGACGTCTTGGAGTCGCCTGCTCGGCGGCACGCATGGAATTACGGACGCAGCCTGCGAGCCGCCTTCTCCGCGCGGGAGACGAGCGATGCAGCCGGGGTCGTCTGATGTCCTCCTCCATCAGCCAGGCCACCCTGGATTACCTGGCCCTACGTCTGGACGAGCTGGCCGCCCAATTCCCCACCAGTCCCGAGGCCGTCGACCTGGTCACGCTCACCGACGACATCGGCATCCTGACCCACCACCTGCAGCACGCCGCCGAACGTGCGCAGGAACGGTTCACCGCACCACAGACGGTCTACCCGCCCGAACGCGTCGCCCTGGTCCGGCTCACCAGAGCCACCGCAGGTATCGCGAGCGCCCTGGACATGCTCGCCGAGGCCCTGACCTTCGCCACGACCGGCTTCCAGCGAGAAGCCGTGGAGGACCTCGCCCACTCGCATCTGCGCAACGACCCCGAGGTCCTGCGGATCATGACGGCCAAGAAATACGTCGCGGCCCGCGCCCGGCTGCGCCACACCGCCACCGCCCTGCGCGAGGCATCTACGCGGACGACGCCATCCATGCTGCGGACGGCGGGCCTGCGGACCCAGCCGACTGCCCTCCCGCAGACCCGGCAGCCGAGCCGCCACTGAGTCCACCGAAAGATCCCGAGATGCCCCCGAACCACCCTGCCGAGATCACTCTCGCCTACAGCCGCACCGCCGGCCTGGTCGCCATCGCCCACGGCGAGCAGTACCGGTGGGCCCGCACCGCCCTGGAACAGTCCGGATTCACCAAACGGGGCGACGGAAGCTACCACGCTCCCGGGCCCGACGTCCCGGCTGCCGCCGCGAAGCTGCTGCCTCTCGCCCACCGCCACCACACCACCGTGGACGTCAGCCCCCGCCCGTACCTCGGTGACATCGCTGACCGGATCGCCGCGCAACTGCCCGGGACGTGGACCGCCCAGGTCGAGATCTACAGCCACCCCATCTGGCAGACAGACCTGCTGCCCTGGCTGTGGGACCGCGGTGAACTCGTCCGCACGGTAGAGGAGCAGCGGGTGCCGTACGCGGCGAAGCTCACCAGCAGCACGGGCATCGAGCTGCTGCTCGCCGAACGGGACGAGGATCCCCGACTCGGCTATCTGGTCGGAGCAGTCGCCTCCCACGAGGAGTTCGACAACAGCTACGACAACCCCTACGCGCCGCCCGGAATCGCGCTCCCCCCGCAGCCGGACCCGGCGGCCAAGGCCATCGCGGATACGTTCCTGCCCTCATGCCACCGGGCCCTGCACGCACGGCGTCTGGACGCCGTGGTCTCAGCCCTCGACCAACTGCGCGACGAGTACGACGCCGTGACGGCGATCTGGGAATCCGGCCGCTCCAGCGACGGCACCCCTCTCACCGGTCACGACATGGTGGAGGTGAACAAGACCTTCGCCGAGCACGCCTGGCGCATTTTCCGAGCAGTCCTCACCCACGCACCCGGCCTGCTGCAGCAGTGCGAAGGCGCGGTCACCGACCGTTCCGCCGACACCGACACCGTGGCGCAGTTGAGCGAGGCTCTCGCCTCCAGCCAGGCCGCACTCGATGCCTGGCGGCACAGCCAGAACCCCGCCTCCGCCCAGCCTTCCGCCCGCCTGCTGCCACCGGTCGAGGTGCGCACACGGCTCGGGCTTGAGGCGGTGCCGGCCATCGAGACGTGGCTCGCCGAGAGCGAGGCATTCGTACGCATCGCCGAAGCCGCCACACCCGGCGGACCCCTACAGCCTCTCGCTGACGGAACCCCACCCGCACCCAAGGCCGCCCTGCCTCCCAGCACCCGGCCGTCATCCGTGCGCCGCTGACCAGCAGAAAGGATCCGTCCCTGTCCGACCACTTCCACTTCCGCGCCCACCCCGAACACGGCTTCGTCGCGGTAGCCACGGCCCACATCCAACCCCACCTGGCCGACTGGTTCCTGACCCGCGAACAGTTCGTGCCGGTGCCCAACACTCCGGGCCTGTACCGGCTCACTCACCCCGAGCAGGACGGCCTGCGCCGCACCCGCCAGGCGGTGAAGGACCTGCGCCACCACGGCTACCAAGTGCACGCCGACTCCACCCTCGATCCCACCCTCACCCCCGGCCCGCCCCAACCGACCGCGCAGCAGGGGCTGAGGGACCGCCGCGCCCGCCTCGCGCAAGCCGCCGCCGCACGCCCTCCGCACCTCGGTTCCCCTCTCACCGCCACGCCCGGGCACGCAACCCGGCCAACCACCGTCCCCGGGACCGCCATGGGTCCGTCCGCCCGCCCCGGGCGAGGTAGGCGAGCATGACCAGCACACCGATCCGCATCACCCGCGGCCTTGGCGGCGAGGTCGAGGTCGAGGGCCCCTGCGACGCCTTCGCAGCGAGCATCCTGGCCCGCGCCGGATTCGACACCTACCCCACCCTGCGCGGGCAGTGGGTCCGTCTCCCGTTTGACATGGGCTGCGCCTGGGAGAACGAACGCGCCACCTGGGCGGCCGACATGCTCGCCGCCGCCCGCTACGCCGTCGACCTCGACCCGGACCTGCAAAGCCACCCATCCAGTACGTCCGCGCCTCCCTCGGCACCGCACCGTACGAAGGCTGCGATGACCGCACAGCCCACCCGCCGCGGCAGCCGCCGCTGACGTACGGCCACGAGACGAAAGACACCGACCTGACTTCCTTCGCCGAGATCACCCTCTACCTAGCAACCACCGCACGATCGTCGCCCTCCCCACCGGGGACGGCCGCCGGTGGGCCAAGACGGCCCTGGACCTCGCGGGGTTCACCACGGATACCGACGGCATCCACCCTCGCCGCTGGACGAACCCACCAGAGCTCGCGAGGCCCTCGCCCACCTTCACCAGGCCGCCCGTGACTACCGAGTCACGGTCATCACTCCGAGACATCACCAGGCCGCCCTCTAAAACGCCCGGTCGGTGGAATCCGTACGACTCCGCCTCCCGCACCGCCTTCACCCGCCAACTACAGCTCCGCACCGCGCCGCTGAGCCCCTGAACGGAAACTTCTCCCCGCAATTGACCACCACTGATCATGCGCCGGCCCAGTCACCAGCCGCCGCCTCGACGTCCTATCGCGCTGTGCTGGGTAGCCGGCACGTTGCCCGGCTGCTCGGCGGCACTCTCGTCGGACGCATGCCCAACGGGATGGCACCCGTCGCCATCGTGCTTCTGATCACCTCCCAAGGCGCCTCCCTGGCCTCCGCCGGACTGCTGAGTGCCCTGTACGGGCTGGCTGGTGCGCTCTCCCAGCCGGTCAAGGGCCGCTTGATGGACCGCCATGGCCAGATACTGGTGTCCGCGCCCGGGGCGCTCCTCAGCTCCGGCTGTCTGCTGCTCCTGCTGGTCGGGGGCCATCCGATGGTCGCGCTCTGCGCGGTCGTGCTCGCGGGCTTGTGCTCCGCTCCTTTGGAGGCAGGTCTGCGATCCCTGTGGAGCACCGTCCTGCCCGATCCTGGCCAGCGCCGGGTTGCCCTCGCGCTCGATGCCGGTTCCCAGGGGCTGCTCTACATCGCCGGTCCGCTGTTGGTGGCCGCGCTCGCCACCGTCTCCGGTCCCCCCGCGGCGATCATCGGGACCGTCGTGCTCGGCCTCGTCGGCACGACCGTGGTACTCACCGCGCCACCGTCGCGCGCCTGGCGCCCGCAGCACACCGTTAGTTCCGCTGCGGCCGGGCTGCACAGCACCGCCCTGTCGCTGGTCTTCCTCGCCCATGGCGGCTTCGGGATCGCCCTCGGCGCCATGAACATGTGGGCGGTGGCCATGGCCGAAGTGCACGACATAGAGATGCTGTCCGGGCTGATCCCTGCCGCCTTCGCCACCGGCAGCTTCCTCGGTGGCCTGTTCTACGCCCGCCGTGCCTGGCCGGGCTCGCCCCTCGTCCAGTTGCTCTCGGCCGCTGCCGGGTTCTTGGCAGGGTGGCTGCCGCTGCTCGCCCAACCTGGCCCGCACACGGCTACGGTCGTGGTCGCCGTGCCGGGCGTGTTCCTCACCGTGGTGATCGCCTGTGGCTTCACGACCGCGGATGTCCTCGTGCCAACGGGGCGCAGGACCGAAGCGTACGCCTGGCTGACCGCCTCGGTCGGCGTCGGGCAGGCCGTCGGCACCGCCTTGGCCGGGGCCCTCGCCACCCACCGCATCGCCGCCGCGGCCCTTCCAGCGGCCGGAGCCGTCCTTGCCCTCACCGTCCTCGCCGCCGCCCGCCACCGCATCGCCGCCCGCGGTGGCCGCTGAACCCACCGCCGTCGCCCCACCCCGTCGGCGCTTCCATCCCAGCGACAGCGGCACGGTCGTCGGTCCCCCAAGTGGGCACGGCCACCGATGGCCCGAGGCCGACACACCCCGCCTCTCCGGGGACGTCGCCACCGCCCCGCTTCCCATCCCCTACCTGTGAAAGGCCCTTTCGCCTTGCCCCACCTGTCCACGGCCTCCTGGGACTGCCACAACTGGAGTTGCGGGATCTGCACCTCACCGCACCGCGATGAGTTGACCCTGCTGCGCTGCGCCATCGTCACGCTGCTGGAGCACGGACGTTGGATGGCCGCCGACGAGATCCCTCTGTCCGAGATCCTCACCGGCGCCAGCGACTACCTGGTCGGCCTGGCCGGCCCCCGTGACGACGACACCCCGGTCCCGGCGGCCAACCACCGGGCCTGGGTGGACGCCGAACTGCGCCTGGCCGTTGCCCGCGCCGCCGGCCTGGATGCCGTCAGCACCCTCGACCCCCGCATCGACAGTGTCCTGACCGCCGCGGCCTCGCGGTCCTGGCGGCGCCAGATGGACCTGCTCGACCTCGCCGCCGAGCAGTTCACCCAGCGGCACCCGCGCCCCGCCCGCACCCACTGAACCCACCGGCGCTCCGCGCCGCACCCCGACACGAGGAGACCCTGTACATGTCAGTTAAAATGCGCTGGACCGTCACCCACGCCTGCACCCACGACGTCGTTCACGACCTGTCCGACCGCCCCGCCGACCAGCGCGCCGGCTTCGCCCGCTGGCTCGCGTCGAAGGACTGCGCCGACTGCTGGAAGGCCGCTCGCGATAACGACGCCGCTGGCAAGGAAGAGTGGCTCGCCGCCAAGCGGGCCGAGGAACAGCAGGCCGCCACCGTGTGGGCCGAGCAGTTCGAGATGCCGCCGCTGGGGGGCACCGAACGCGCCCGGGACTGGGGCGAGCGCTGCCGCCACCAGCTGGTCACCCGCTCCTACGCCGCACTGGTCACCGAGGGCACCTGGAACGAGGCCGACTGGGCGGTGCTGGAGGAAAAGGTCCGCACCATCACCCGCGCCGGATGGTGGATCGACCAAAGGGACGCCGACGGCACCGACCTGCCCGAACTCCTGGACGCCGCCACCAGCAACGACCGCGGCACCGAGAACCCGTACCGGTAGCCGACCAGCGGTTATACCCGACAATCCCCGGTTACCGAAACCGGGGATCCTCCGGAGTATTGAGCCTCCCACCGCCCCCGTGCTGCTCGTGGAAGGACCCTCTGCTGTGCCCGACGCTCCCGGCCCCTCGCACATACCCGCCGCCTGGAGATCATCCCTGGAAACGCTGACCGCCCGACGGGACATCACCCACGCCCACTTCACCCCCGGCGACCAGGTCGTGATCCCCCAACGCGTCACCAACGGCATCCTGTCGGGCGACATCATGACCATCGTCGCCCCCTCCTGGCACTTGCCCACCGACGAGGACGGCTGGCGGCTGCGCAACCCGACCGGCGGCGACCGCACCTTCATCACCGCCCACCCCCGCTACATGATCCACCGCGGCCACCACTGCCCCGACTGCCTGATCCACCGGCGCGCCCTGGAGGACTACGTGCTGCCCAAGGTGCCCTTCGGCAGCGGGCCCTTCGACTGCGGCTGGTACTCCCTCACCCACCTCAACCAGCTCGTCCACATCCACGACGCCCGGGGCGGCCGATGACCCTCCCCACCCGCCGCCCCGGCCGGGCCCTGACGCTGCTGCGCGCCGGCGCTGACGCCACCGCAGCCATCCCCGCCGACCACTGGCCCGCCCAACTGATCGCCCGTCTGAGCGAACTCGAGGCAACCTGGCAGGAATCCGCGCAGTTGTGCGCCGATGCCGCATGGACGGCACGGGCCGCCGGCCCCGGCTCTGCGCGCCGGTTTCGTCCCCGTCGTCCGCCTGCACAAGACCTGTCACCGCCTCCCCGCCAGCCTGGACGAGGCCGAGGAGAAACGTCTCGCCACTCGCGCGGTCGCCCGGCTGCGCGCCGTCAGCTACCCCGTCGACTGCGACGACGCCTTCGCCATCGAGACGCGCGAAGGCCACCATGTGCCACTCGGCGCCCAGATCGCCCACCTCGCCGGGCGGATCCGCGAAGCCACGACGACCGACCAGGTGGCCGACGCGCTGACCGAACTGACCACCTCCCACGACGGGGTGCAGATCGCCCTGGGCGAAGTACTCACGGCGAACCGCCGAGTTGTACCAGGACCTGGGCCAGCCGCCGGACCCATACACCGCGAAGCGGCTGCACTACCTCGCCGAGCACCGACTCGGCCTCATCCGGTCCGACCTGGCGCACATCCAAGTGACCTCGCCGACCGGCACCAGGACCATCCCCAGCGCCGAGCGCGCACCGCCGAGGCCGGACGGACAAACACGAAGCATCCGCCGTCTGCGCCCTCTCCACCGCCCCTGGCCCTGTCCCCAGCGCACCGGCTCCAGCCGGCCGGCGGCGCTAACCCCTGACCCTTTTCCCCGAGGAGACCATGCACGACCCCGACACCGACACCGGCTACCTCGGCTCCTTCGCCGCCGTCCTCGCCGGTGAACTGCCCGGAACCTGGACCAGCCAGTACCACCCGGACCGCGGAGGCGACAACGACCACGACGCCCTCACCGACCACGTGTGGGACATGAACGAGGTCGCCGACGCCCTGGCCAGGCACACCGTGGACCACTGCGCCGTGTTGACCCGCGACGACGGCACCTGCCTGTTCATCGCGGACCCCATCGGCCACGGCGAGGGCTACCTGATCGCCGCCATGGCCCCCCAGGATGCTCCCGCCGAAGCCTTCCGCGGTGTACGGGAGCCCGACGGCATCGCCGTCGCCGCCGATCCGTTCGGCGCCGCCGAGGACATCACCCACAACCTGCTGCCCCGCTACGACAAGGCCCTCGCCCAGGTCCGCAACAACGCCGCCCGCCTCGCCGCACCGCCCGCAGAGCCCGAGCGTGTGGTGATGACCTGGTCCGGCGACACCCTGCACGTGGCGAAGCCCCACCGGCCCGAAGTCGCCCAGGTTTTGCAGGCCAACGGTTTCGTCTTCGACACGGACACAGAGGTGTTCGTCCTGTCCGGCGACGACACCGCCGTGCAGGCGGCGTCCGTCCAAGCGGCGGGCGCGCAGCTGAGCGAGCTGGGCATCGGCGTGATCCTGCGCCAACGTCCGGCCCGGCCCGCCCTGGACACCACCGCCGTTGCGCCTCCGGCCCCGACGATCACGTCCCCGCACCGCGGACGATGAACCAACCGCACGAGGACGAACCGCAGTTCTTCGTCCTGGAGTACATCACCATCGCCCGCGACCCGCGAACCCAGCTGGTCGTCGCCGTTGGCGGCGACCAGCGCGCGGCCGGCATCCTGCAGACCACCGGCGGCTTCCTCTCCGTCCCGGGCCCGCGGGGCGATTACCACCGTCAGCCGCACACCATGCCCGTCGAGCAGCAGCGCCAGGGCGCCACCGCCGCAGCCCACGCGCTGCTCCTGGCCGGATTCAGCGTTCATCTCGACCCCACGCTCAACACCCTCGGCACACCGGGTGGCGACCGGCAAGCCGCCCACCGCTACCTCGACCAACTCGCTGAACGGGCCCGCGTGGCCGACGACGATCGCGAGGTCGCCGCCGTACTGACCGAGATCGCCGCGCCCGACGACGGGCTGCTGCCTCGTCTCGTACAGGCCCTGATCGCCACGTGGGCGCCGTGGGCCGAGCGGTTCCACGACGCTGGCGGCGAGCCGGATCCAACAGAGCAGCTGATGACCACCACCAGCAGCCTGTCCCAGCACGCGTGGCGGATTGAGCAGATCCGCAACCAAGCTGCCCGCCGGCCGATGCCGCCGACAGCGACTGCGAACCCGGCAGCCACCGCACCCTCAATACCCCAGTCCGCGCCGCCCGTCCGGCTGCGCTAGCCCCGATCTGTGAACAGGAGCAGCCCCTACGTGGGAAACCGCGCCGACGACGAAGGCACCGACGTCGAGATCTACCGCCGGGCCCTGACCGACACCGTCCACGCCGACACCCCCACCGGCGCCCCCGAGCAGCTCCTCGCGCTGCTCGACCGGCTCGGCTTCGAACGCAAGACCGCACAGCCCGCAGGCTCCGCAGGTCCGACCTACGTCTGGCACGAGGCCCCGGCCCATCTCGGCGAGGAAGAGAAGAAGCAGCTCGCCTCCCGCGCCGTGCCCTCGCTGCTGCTGGACGGTTACGTCGTCCACATCCCCGACTACCTCTTCGACCAAGCCGCTTACCGCAGCGCCGTCGCGGAGATCCACTCCCAGCGCGCCGCACCGGCCACCCGCGCACCCGCAGCCGATGCGTCCTCCTGGCGCCGCAGCTCCCGCCGCGCCGGCTGAATTCACCCAGGCCCTTGGTCCGTTCTGCAGGAGCCCTATGCCCCACCCCACCGTCCCCTATGTCCTGGCGGCGCCCGGCTACCTCGCCGGCGGCGGCAACTGGGAACACCTGACCGAGTGGCTGCTGCGCGGCCACGGCTGGCGGGACGTGTCCACGATCGACCAGCACACCGCCCTGGCCAGCGCTGACGGCCGTCTGCACGTCGCCCTCAGCCGCCGGGCGGCCTGGACCTGGAGCCTGCGCGCCACCAACCCTCGCGGGCAGGACTGGGCAGCATTGCTCGGCGCGCACCTTCCCGTTGAGTACGTCACCGCGCTCGTGGACACCATGCTGCGGCCGGCCTCCCGTCACCGCCAGGCTGTCCTCAGCCCGTTGCACACGGCCGGATGGACCACGGACACCGCATCCCCCACGCCCACGGCCGTGTCACCGGACGGCGTGGTGCGCTTCACCGAGGAACCCGCACACAACCGCGGGCCGCGACCGTGGCACGCCGCTTGCACGGTCGACGGTCACCGCTGGTGGACAGCCACCTTCAGCACCCACACCCCGCCCGGTGTCGTTGCCGCGTTCACCCGCAGCCTCGCCTCCGCCGATCCGCTGCCGCGGATGGCCATCGGAACACCGCTGTACGGATGCGGGCCTTACACCCGCATCACCCAGACCCCACACGGCTATGACGACGAACAGGCACTGCTCGAAGCACGGATCACCGAAACCCGTGCCCGCCGCCTCGCCGGGGCCCTACCCGCCGCGCCGCCGCCCGCCACGGGCCGCACACCCTTCACCCGCGCCCGCTGACCACACCCATCACGTCCCCCTCGCCCCCTCGTTCAGGAGCTTTCCGTACCTCTCGCATCGCGCCGCACTCCCCCCTCGATCAGTGCTGAGCGTCCACCCCGGTTGGCCGTCTTCCTCTTTCGCCGATACCTGCGCGCCTTCGTCCTGAGCCCCCATGGCAGGCCCAACCCGGTGGCCACCGGCCGCCCCGAGTCCGCCCTGGACGAGTCCCGCCGCTTCGGCCACCACAGCTAAGTCCCCCGCCCGCCCCGACCCAGGAGGCCCATGACCGACCCGTCCGTTCACCCCGTGAAGTTCGCCCAGGAGATCGCCGACCAGATAGGCCGGCTGTCCGAACACCTCGCGCTCGCCCCGCCGCGCGAGGCCGCCCATATCCTCGCCACCGTCCTCGACCAACACGTGGGTGTCCTGGGCCGGTTCACCGCGCTGATGGCCACCGGCTCGCAGTTCGCCAAGCGCCACTCCGAGCACGGCATCCTCCCGCCCGAGGTCTGGCTGGCGGTTGGCCGCGCCGCTAACGAACTCCACAGCATCGGCGCGGACCTCGACGAGCACGTCGAACAGCTCGGCGCCCTCGCCGACCCAGAAGCTCCGCCCCTGCCGGCGACACCGAAACCGGTCGCCTCCGCCCTCGTCGTCAGGCGGCGCCGATGAAAAGGCAGTGGACCGGCTGGGGCGCGGGGCAGCAGCCCGAGCCGCACTACCTCATCCAGCCCCGTCATCTCGCCGGTGGCGGCGACCTGCGGCACGTCACCGAGTTCCTGCGCGCTTCCGGCTGGAAGGACAAGTCCACGACGGGTGGCCGCATCGTCTTCGACAGCACCGACCGTACGGTCCGCGTCGGCTACGACCCGTTCACCCAGCCCGGCGGCTGGACGATCTCCGGCAAACCGACCGCGCAGCAGGACGCCTGGCATGCCGCCCTTGGCCGCCAGGTCCCCGTAGAGATCGTCGCCGGGTTCACCGATGCGCTCACCCAGACCCGCTCCGCGCACGCACCGAACGTCTGGGCACCGCTCCAGCAGCAGGGCTGGGGGACCGAGCGCGACCGGCACTTCACCGCCACGAGCCCGGACGGCGACGCGTTCGTCCAGTTCCACACCTCCAGCACCGGAGAGGCCCAATGGTTCGCCGGAGCCCGCACCGAGCACGGCCGGACCTGGGACGCCACGTTCACGCCGACCACCCCCCTGCATCTCATCCAGGCATTCACCACCGCACTGGCCGACCCGCAGCCGGTGATGCGTCCGCGCGGACACGTACCGCCCTCCCATCGGATCCGCACCACTTCCGTCTCCGTGCTGCCCTCTGAACTCAGCGCCTGGCAGCAGGCCCGGGTCACCGCCGCCCGCACCGCCACCTGGGCGCGCAACTCCTGGGCCACCACCCGGCCCCGCCGCACCCCCACCGCGGGCCCCTACGCCGCGCCCGGCACACGTGCCCGCCGCTGACCGGGCATCCGCAGCCGACCACTCACGACCGAAAGTTCCCTCGCTTTGCCCTACGCCGCCCTCACGCCCGGCGACATCGAGGCCATCACCACCGGCCTCGTACGCCTGAGCCAGCAGATCGACCAGGCCGAACGCCCCGAGGACATCGCCGCCGCGCTGACGCCGATCGTCGACCGCCACAACGGCGTCCTGCACCGGATCGCCCAGATCTTCCAAGGGGTCGGCAACATCTGCGACGACTTCCTCGACCAGGACCCCTACGCCTACGAACTTCAAGAGACCAGCGACGAAGCCTTCGACCAGATGCGCCACCTGACGGCCATTCTCAGCGGCCTCGACGATCAGTTCCGCTCCTTCGCCCCGGACGTCACCCGCGCCCCCGCCGGACAGCGCCCGCCCCAGCCCGACTACGAGCCGACCCCCGGCCCGTGAACCCTCCCCTGAAGGAACTCATGTCCTCAATCACCTCGCCGGCTCCCACCCGTGAGGAGATCAAGCAAGCGACCCGCACCCTCGCCCGGCTCGTCGTGTTCCTGCGCGCCAACCCTCCCGTGGAAGACGCCCAAGACCTGCTGGAACCACTGTTCGATGACGAAAACGGTGCTCCCGTGCTCCTGTCGGACATCCTGTGGGAGACCAACCGCCTGATATCCCGGCAGGTCGCGGCCCCCTGGACGGACGAGACGAAACGCATCCTGCGCACACTGGCGGCAGCCTCACGGGACTTCCGTACATGGCATGTACTGGACTGGGATATCCCCTACCTGGACAGCCAGGACTACGACCCCTACGCGGCAGCACCCCACTGGACACCCCGGCGGCTCGTGCCATGACCAACCCGGGAACCCCCTACTTCCCCACCCGCGCCAACGAGCCGCACAACACGATCTGGTTCGAGACCCACCCCCGACACCTGGCCGGACCCGGCGATCCCCGCCGAATCACCCAGACCCTGCGCGCCGCCGGCTGGAAGAACCACTCCGACCCGGACTATCCCCACGTCATCCTCGCCAGCCCCGACTACCAGCACACCCTGCTCCTGGAACCCGCACCGGAACCGTACGCAGCATGGTGGCGCATCCGCGGCGGATCCGAAGAGCGGCGCTGGTACACGGAGTTCGGCGGCAACACCCCGGTCGAGATCCTCGCCTCACTCACCGACGCTCTGCTTCAACCCGCACCCGAGACCACTCCGGAGATCTGGCCGGCTCTTACCAAGGCAGGCTGGACCTACGAGCGCGACGAGAAGGGCAACGAGAGCGCCGCGCATCCGGACGGCATCCTGAGCCTGCGCCGCTGGACCATCTCCCCCGCCGAGCGCTTCTTCTGGACCGCGGAAGCCACCCTCGCCACCGGGCTCGGCGGCCGTAACCAGATCTGGCGCGCCTCCCTCGACGATGCCATGCCCCGGCATCTGATCGCCGCGTTCGCCGCCGCCCTGGCCAGCGACGAGCCCGTGCAGCGCGGCATGTGCGACGTCCCCCACTCGGTCACCCAGCACCAGCGCGGACCGCAGGGCGAACAGCTCGCCGCCGCCCACGAAGCGCGCCTCAAGGCCGCCCGAACCGCCGCCCGCAAAGCCCGGCGCAGCGCAGCGCCGACGACGCGCAGCGTCCCGGCCCCGGCCGCCGTCTCCCGGGCCACCGCCCAGGGCCGCTGACCACGCCTGGCGGCCAGACCGCCCGGCCCACCACCCGACCTGGCCTCCACCAGGCCGAGCCCTCTAGAGAGCCCTTGCCCCAGACCGCCCCTGCCCCTGCCCCTGCCCCTGCCCCGAACGAGATCCACCAGCTGCGGCTGGACCATCTGGCCGCCTTCCTCCGGGAAAGCGAACGCATCCTCGCCGCCTGGAACACCTACTCCAACCAGCACACCGACCCCGACGGCTGGCCGTACGACGATGACGCCTACGGCCGGCGGGCCAGCCAGCGCGACGCCGACACAGCCGACGCGTTCGAGGCCGTCCGCGAGCAAGCGCACCACTTGCTCGCCACCGCCGAGATCCAGCTCGCAGCCCTGCCCGCCCGCACGGTGCAAAACCGCTGGGTGTGGCAGCTGGGCACCCTACGCGACGCACTCGACCGGCTCGACGCCCTCCACGAGCATTGGCTGCAGACCCGCGACAGCCTGCCCGCAGACGCCCGCCCCGGGACCGAGGTCTTCGACGACGCGCTCGCCGTCTACCACGCCGAGGCATGGGCTTCCCTCGAGGACTGGGCTACCCACGGCCACGCCGTTGTCGACATCCACACAGCCGCCCGGCACGCCCCCTCAGCCCTGGCCCCGAAGCCGACCACGACCGCCGGCCTCGCTCCCGGCCAGCGCAGTCCGGCTCGGAGGTGACCGTGTCCGACGCCGTCGACGTCATGTTCATCGCCCCGCCTGACCTCACGACCGCGGCGTTCCAGGTCGAGTCGGGCTGACCTCAAGCCGTATCTGGTAGCCGCCCCGTCCCTCGCCCCCGCACCACTGGAACTGCGCTCTGTCCAATACCTCCACCAACAGCACCGACGGCTACGACATCGTCTTCCGGCTCCTCCTGGCAGTCCTCGCCGTCCTCGTTCCCCTGTCCCACCTCGCCTGGCTGTCGGGCAACATCACGGCCTACCTCACCGGCAACAGCTGGGCGCCGTATCAGCCGACCGCCGCCCTGCTCCACCCCGACCGGCTCTGGCCCAAGGCCGGAGAAACGTCCCTGCTCATCGGGGCGCGCATCGTCCCAACCGTCGCCCTCCTCGCACTCGGAGCTGCGGCCGGCCTCCTGTGGGCCCGGCACAACAACCGCAGCAGCGGCCGGAAGAAGATCAGCGGGATGGCCAAGGCGCGGGACATCGAGCCGCTCATGGCCAAGGCGATCACCGACAAGGCCCGCTCGCTGCGCCCGAGCCTGAAGAACGCCAGACATATCGAGGCCAAGGACACCGGCATCCTCCTCGGCAACCTGCAGGGGACGAAGCACGAGGTCCGCATGGGCTACGAGGACGTGGCCGTCGCGATCATGGCCCCGCGCTCCGGCAAGACCACCTCCCTCGCGATCCCCTCCATCCTCGCCGCGCCCGGCCCGGTCCTTCTGACCTCGAACAAGGCCGCGGGCGACGCCTTCACCGCCACCTGTGACGCCCGCGCGAGCGTGGGGCGGGTGTGGGCCATGGACCCACAGCAGATCGCACACGCGGCCCGCGAGATGTGGTGGAACCCGCTCGCCGACGCCAAGACCCTGGACGGCGCGGGCCGACTGGCCGGCCACTTCCTCGCCGCTTCGGTGGACGCCTCCCAACAGGGCGACTTCTGGTCCAAGGCCGGCAGCAACATCCTGTCGCAGCTGTTCCTCGCCGCCGCGCTCGACGAACGGCCCATCACCGACGTCATGCAGTGGCTCGCCTTCCCCGCCGACCGAACGCCCCTGGACATCCTGCGCGACCACCAGCTCACCGCGGTCGCCGCCCAGCTCAAGGGCACCGTCGAAGGGCCGCCCGAAACCCGCGACGGCATTTACGAAACCGCCCGCCAGTACGCCGCCGCCCTCCTCAACGCCGAGATCGCCGCCTGGGTGACCCCGCACGAGGACATCCCCGAGTTCAGACCCGGTGGCTTCGTCACCTCCACCGACACCCTGTACCTCCTGTCGAAGGACGGCGGTGGCGGCGCCAGCGCACTGATCGCGGCGTGCGCGGACTCGGTCATGCGGTCCGCTACCGCGCAGGCCGAGCGCGCCGGCGGGCGGCTCGACCCGCCGATGCTCGCGATCCTCGACGAGGCCGCCAACGTCTGCAAGATCAGCGACCTGCCGGACCTGTACTCCCATCTCGGCAGCCGGGGGATCATCCCCCTCACGATCCTGCAGTCCTACCGCCAGGGCCAGAAAGTGTGGGGGGACGCCGGCATGGACGCGATGTGGTCCGCTTCCACTGTGAAGGTCATCGGCTCTGGCATCGACGACCCGGACTTCGCGGACAAACTCTCCCGGCTGATCGGCGACCACGACGTGGAGACCACCTCGACCTCGGTCTCTGAGTCGGGGAAGTCGACGTCCGTGTCGATGCGGCAGGAGCGGATCCTGCCCGCCGACGCTATCCGCGCCCTGCCCAAGGGCACCGCGCTCTGCTTCGCCACCGGCATGCGCGCCGCCATGCTCGACCTGCGCCCCTGGTACCTCGAACCCGGCGCCGACGGGCTGTCCGCCGCCTCCGCCCGCGCGTCCAAGGCCATCACCGCCCGCGCCGTCGCCAAACACGCCCCCCAGCAGAACGACTACGGCCCCGCCGCCTGACCGGCCTGCCCTGGATCGCTCTCACCACCCCTGACCATCCGAGAACTGCATGGCTGTCACCGACCACCACGACGTCTTCATCGGCTCCACCGAGGACGGATGGACGTTCGCCGTCCTCAACCGCCCGATCCCCAACGCCGCCCGCATCCTGACCGGCGCGGGCTTCACCACCCGCAAGCACCAGGGCCGCGCCCTCTACCTCCTGCCGCCCGAGACCGCCGCTGACGCGCACGAACGAGCAGGCATCGCGGCCTACGGCCTCATGGCCCACACCCTCGACTTCGTCGACCTCGCCTGGACGACCCGCCGGGCGGCCACCACCGCTCCCGAGGCGACCATGCGCTTCGTAGGCGGAGCGGTCTGCGCGACCACGACCGCCGATCGGGCCGGCGAGGTCCTGATCCAGCACGGCTTCGCCCCGACAGGAACGGACCGTCAGTACGAGCTGCCGACCGGACTGGGCGAGAAAGACGCCCTCAGCGCCGTTGTCAGCGCCGAAGCCCATCTGCATGCACACGGTTTCGGCGTGCGCGTCGACCTCGGCATCGCAACGTGGCAGGACATCCCGCCGGCACCCTCCCGCCCTGGCCCCGCCCCCGCACCGCCGCCCACCACACAGGTCAAGCGGCGCAGCCTATGACCACCGCCCCCCGTCATCCGGAGCAGCACCATTCACCAGATCGACCTGCAAGCCGAGATCGCCCGGCTACGGCAACTCGGCAGCGACTTTGCGGACATGCACAGCGAGATCCGCTCGCTCACCCTCACCCCCGGCACCGACGCCCGGCAGCAGCTCACGTCGAAAATCGTGGCCACACACGAGTTGGCCCAACGCGCCATGGAACGCCTCGCCGCTCTCGACGGCAGCCAGTACACCGCCGTACCCGGCAGCCTTCCGGCGCTGGAGGCCCTCGCCTCCGTCGTCTCCGCCGCCGGTCTCGCCGCATCCGACCTGGCCTGCGCGATGTTCGCCAACCCGCTGGAGGGCGCCCCGTTCCCCGGCCCGCCGGCTGATGAAGCAGCCGTGCGCAAGGCCCGGCATGCGGAGGCAGTTCCCGCTATGGCAGAGCACCTCGCGGACGCCGCCCACCAGCTCGACATGGCCCACGTCGGTTGCTACTACCTCGCCAGCGGCATCACCCGGGACCTGAAGCAGCACACCGAGCAGAACCAGGCGACACCAGCGCCGAAGCTCACGACCAGCCAGTACGCCGTCCTCGCCCGGCTGTCCGCCGGGGGCGGCATGCTCTACGAGACGAGCCGATCCGGCGTCACCAAGGCCGTCGCCGAGGACCAGGCCACCGTGAACGTCGCCACCCTCAACGCCCTGATCAAACGAGGACTCGTCGCGGTGGACACCACGATGTCCCTGCAACACGGCCAGCGCCTCGACGTCACCACCGAAGGCCACCGTGCCCTCGCCCGGCACAAGCCCACCGCTGCCCCCAACCGAGCAGCAGTGGTGACGCCGCCTTCGACGAAGCAGGCCGCTGGACGCACGCGATGACCGGCACCACCCCACCCAGCCCACCGTCTCGTTCCCCGCGGCGCAGCGACACCCAGCCCTCCGGCCCTGCCGAACTGCCGCTCTCCGCGTCCGAGCTGTCGGCCATCGCGCGTCGCTTGAGCTGGCAGCAGGGCGCCGCCCTTCGGGTTCTCGCCCGGACGCCCAGCCGAGTCCGGCAGCGGAGCAACGGCTCGCATTATGTGGACACCCAGACCTCGACGCACATCGCGATCGCCACGTGGCACGCCCTGGAACGCAAGGGCCTGGCCTACCGCGATCACGCCGCTCACCCCGCGTCCGTCATGGGTCAGCGCCTGGCACTGACTCGCAGGGGACTGGCCGTCCTCAACCACCTCGCCGGCCGCGCCTACTCGTCCACGGCGACCGAGCTCTGGCCACCTTCTCCGCCGGCGCAATTCACCTCGCATCCCGGGGTTCCCGAGGTCCGGGCACCCCGTTCCCGTCGCCGCTGACCGCCCGCGCGCCAACACGAGTCCGCTTCTGGGCATCCGCCGCCCCCATCACGTGGCCGGCCGCAGCACGGGCCGAACCAACAGCCGGCATCGCGCCAGCGCCGTCTGAACGGTGCACGGCCGCACCGTACGCATTCCCCTTTCGGAGTCCCCCTGTGCTCAATCCGCATTCTGCCGCTGAGGTGTTGTCGGTCTCCGCCGCTGACGGCACCCCGCTGGCCGTCTACCGCGACACCCCGGCCCGCCCACGGCCTGACGGCGCGACGATCGTGCTGGTGCACGGCGCGTCGGTCACCGCGGACCTGTGGCGCATCCACACCCGGCACCTGACCGGCCTCGGCTTCACGGTGCTGCGCTACGACCAGCGCGCGCACGGCCGCACCCCGCGGGGCCGAGCGCCGCTCACCATCGAGCAGCTCGCCGACGACCTGAACCACATCCTGCGCGCCCTGGTCCCCACCGAGCCGCTGGTACTCGCCGGCCATTCCCTGGGCGGACTCGTCCTCCAGGAACTCGCCGCCCTGCACCCCCAGCTCCTGCCCCGGATCCGCGGCATGGTGCTGCTGTCGGCCACCGCCCGCCAGGCGAGCGTGCTGCCCGGCCGCGGCCCGCGCGCCCTGCTTCTGGCCGCCGGACGCAGCCTGTTCGCCCTGACCTGCACCCACGCTCCCCAGGCAGTGGACCGGGTACGACGCCTGCTGCCCGACACCCACCGCTACACCCTCACACTCCACCCCGGCACCGGGCCGGACGACGGACCGCCGCCGTGCCGCCACGGCATACGACACACCCCCACCGCCGATCTCACAGCGCTGTGGCAATGCCTACGCCGCTACCGGGCACGCCACCTGCCCGTGCTGGAGCACCTCAGCGGGCGGCTCCTGCTGATGGCCGGCGCGGACGACCAGCACATCCCCGCCGAACACACCCGGCAGCTGGCCGACCGGCTGACCACCGCCCGCCTGGAGATCCTCCCCCGCACCACGCACGCCCTGCCCGTCCGCCACCCCGCACTCATCAGCGCCCGCATCGCCCACTTCGCCGCGGAGCCGCGCCTGCGCCCTCACCTCCCCAAGGACCCACCATTTCCGAACTCCCTGCTTTCCGAGCAATCTCACTAGGCGCCGGCGTTCAGTCCAGCGCCATGCTCGCCCTGTCAGCGGAAGGCATTCTCCCGAAGGTCGACTATGCCATTTTCGCCGACACCGGCTGGGAACCAGCCGCCGTCTACGCCCACCTCGACCGCATCGAACGAGAAATCGCCGAACCCGCCGGAATACCCGTTCTGCGCGTCTCCTCGGGAAATATTCGCGACGATGCTCTAGACCCTGATCATCGCTTCGCCTCCATGCCTCTTTACATCCTCAACCAGGACGGGAAGCAGGGGATGACCAGGCGCCAGCGTACGGGGGAGTACAAAATAAAACCGATCAAGAAGAAGGTTCGGGAACTCCTCGGATACCCCTACCCGCAGCGTATCCCGAAGAATGTCTTCGTCGAGCAATGGGTGGGCATCTCGACAGACGAATTCCACCGGGCCAAGGACGCAGACGTCAAGTACATGCGCAACCGGCACCCGCTCATCGACCTCAACTGGTCACGCACGGATTGCGTCCGTTACCTGAACTCCATCGGCCTGACCGATACACCAAAGTCGAGTTGTCTCGGTTGCCCCTTTCACGGAAACGCGCAGTGGAGGAATATCCGGGATACGAGCCCTGAGGAATGGGTGGATGTCGTCGCGTTCGATGCAGCCATCCGCCAGGGCAATGCCCGCGCCAACGCCGCCGGGAACCGGCTGCTCGGGCAGGCGTTCTTGCACCGCTCCCGCGTCCCCCTCGACCAGGCCCCCATCGATCACGTCACGGCCGCCGAGTGGGCAGCACGCCAGCAGGAACTCGACGACCACTCCGCCACGGTGGAGGAGCTCGAGAACGGCGTGGTCGACGGCTGCTCTCCCTGGGCCTGCCGCGGTGAAGCCGAGCCGGTGCAGGCCGACTTCGGGCTGGCCTCGTGAGGCGGATCATCCTCGACCTGTTCGCCGGGCCCGGTGGCTGGAGCCATGCGCTCACCGTCCTCGGCACGCGGGACATCGGGCTGGAATGGGACGAGTGGGCCTGCAAGACCCGAGCCACGGCGGGGCAGTTGACGATCCGGACCGACGTCGCCCGCTATCCGACGTGGATCTTCTCCGGTCGCATCCTCGGGCTGATCGCCTCCCCGCCGTGTCAGGCATGGAGCATGGCCGGCAAGCGCCTCGGCCTCGTCGACCAGCCGCTCGTCCACCAGGCCGTCGCCGACCTCGCCGCCGGACGCGACACCCGCGAGCAGCTGCTCGGCGCGTGCGCGGACGAACGCTCTCTCCTCGCGGCCGAGCCCATGCGCTACCTGCACGCCCTCGACACCGTGGGCGAGCCGGAATGGGTGGCCATGGAGGAAGTCCCCGACGTCCTGCCCCTGTGGCGGCAGTACGCGGCCATCCTGCGCACCTGGGGCTTCTCCGTGTGGACCGGGATCCTCAACGCCGCCGACTACGGCGTTCCGCAGACCAGGAAGCGGGCGATCCTGCTCGCATCCCGTGTACGCACAGCCGAACCCCCGCCGCCCACCCACGCGAAGACCGCCGAGCCGGAGTCACTGTTCGGGCCCGGCCGCGCCCGCTGGGTTTCCATGGCCGAGGCCCTGGGCTGGGGACGCACCGACGGCCCGGTACCCACCGTGTGTGCAGGCGGCGGGCCAGGAGGCGGTCCCGAGCCCTTCCCGTCCGGCTCACGCAAGACCCTGGCCGACGCCCGCGACCGGGGAACCTGGCTCCACCACATCGCCCCTGACACCGTCGTGCTCCGGCCACAGGCCCGGGGAGCCGGCTGGACCGCGCGCCACGGCGCCCGCGACGACGCACCCGCCGACTCCCCGGCGCCGACCTTCACCAGCAAGGCAACCCACTGGAAGTGGTCACTGCGCAGCAACAACCAGGCCAACGCCACCGTGCGCCGGGCCGACGAACCGGCCGGCACGCTGTTCTTCGGCCATCGGGCCAATGAGTGCACCTGGGTCGCCGAGTCCGCTACCGGATCCGCGGACAGCGAGCAAGAGACCGGCCCCGAGCCGATAAGGATCACTGCCCAGGAAGCGGGCATGCTGCAGAGCTTCCCCGCCGACTACCCCTGGCAGGGCAACAAGGGCCAAGTCTTCTCCCAGATCGGCAACGCCGTCCCGCCACGCCTCGCCGCACACCTTCTCGCCCCACACCTCAACAAGCCCTTCAACCCTGCCGACTTCACCCTCGCCGCCTGATGCCCCACACCCCCGAACCCGACCAGGACGACGACCTCGACCGCATACCGGCACCGAAACCCGTCCACTACGCCGAACAGGCCCTCCTCGGCGCCCTCCTCCTCGAACCCCAGCGCCTAGCCGACACGGGCACCCTGGCCACCGGCCACTTCGACAACCACACCCACGCCAGCCTGTTCACCGCGATCCGTACCCTTCCACCGCCCGACCCCGACGACCACGCCAAGGACACCACCTGGCTCAACCAGGTCCTGGAGCACACCCGCCCCCACGCCCCCGGCCTGAACGCCTCCTACCTCCACGCCCTCATCCAGTTCTGCCCACAGCCCAAGCACGCCCCGGCCTACACCCGGATGATCCGCGCCGACCACGCCCGCCGGACCCTGCGCCTGCACGCCGAACGCCTCGCACAGAGCGCCACCGACCCAGCAGGGCCCGACCCGGCAGCCGCCACCCTCACGCAAGCCGACGCTCTCGGCCGCGTCCTGGACGACCTCGCCGGACAATTCGCCCCACACCCCGGCTCTCTCCCCCGCACCACACACACAGGGGATGCCCCACGACAGGCCGGCAAGGAGGACCTCGACGAAGAACGCCTCCTCCTGGCGACGGCCACCGCCTACCCGGCGGAGGTACAACAGATGCGATGGCTGGCCGCGGAGGACTTCCTCCTGCCGCTGCACGCCGCGCTCTGGCAGTCCGTCACGGCGCTGGTCCACCGCGGCGACATGGTCGACCCGGTCACCGTCCTCGGCGAGGCCCAGCACCGCGGACTGATCACCGACGCCCTCACCCCCCGCGACCTGATGGCCCTAGTCTCCACGCCCGCCGGGTCCCCCGAGTACTGGGGCGAGAGGGTCTTGCAGCGCGCCCTCCTCGCCCGCGCCCATGCGGTCGCCGACCGGATCGCCGCCTACACCGACGACCCCGCGAACACCCCCCACCAGCTCATCACCGGCAGCCGCCGCGCCCTGTCCGAGCTCAACGCCCTGCGCACCCGCTGGCACCGCGCCACCGCACCCACCCCCGCGTCCACCACAAGTGCACCCGCACGATCCGCGCCAATTCCCCGCGCCGGCCCGCCACACCAGTTGACCCTGTCCGCCTCGCGCGCCCACCGATGACCTCAATCACCGAGCCCGCCCAACCCCCATGGCCGGGCCCGGACTCGAATCGAGCCCGCTCTCATGCCCCATAGCGCCCGCGACGCCCACGTCCGCCTCGACACCCGCCCCGCCCACCCCAGCGCCGTGACCGCTTCCCTCACCGGCGCCCGCCACCGCACCGCCCCAGGCCCTCCTCGCCGCGCGCGGCTTCGAGCCCTTCGACGAACACACCCTGGTCCTGGCCCGGATCGACCACGAAGATGCCCTACTGGGCCAACCAGGCCACCCAAGCCCTCAACGCCGAAGGCATCAACCACCGAGATCCCCCGGCCAACTGGAGGCGATCACAGAGGAATGGACCTGGGCGAACTACCCCATGCCCTGGTGCACCCGCGCCGAGATCCGCGAGGTCTCCAACGAAGCCCCAGAAGATCTACGACGACATCCGCCACGGACGGCTCATCATCCACGCCCACGCCGAAGACGGCTGGCCCACCGTTGCCGTCGGCACCTACCGCGACAGCGCCGCCTACGCTGCGGACCCCGGCGACCACGAAACCTTGCTGAGGACTTCCTCACCGAGAACAGTGAACTGGGAGAAGTGCACCTCGTTCCCTATTGGATCAGCGTGTTGATGCTGGTCTGACAGGGTGGCTTGATGGGTAAGTAGCCTGTGTTCTGGGTGCCGAAGGCGGCGATGACGGTGCCTTCAGGGCGACCAGGGTTGACAGGGTGGGCCGATCTCTCGGATACCAACTGACCCCGGATGCGCTCGCCGTTGAGCCCGGTCAGGTACTTGTACAGGCGGCGTGTGTGGAGCGGCGATTCGTCACGCAGGTCCGGTGTGGTCATGGCGAGAACGGAGCGGGCGGGCCGCTCTTTGCCGTCCACCGCCAACGTGAGCGCGTACGCCGTGACGGGGACGGGTGTCACCATCGGCTGGCCAATTCCTCGTCCTCGATGCGGCGCCGGCAGTCGCCGCATAGGGTCTGCGCAGTCCCGTCGTCGTCACCCTCATGGGGCCAGAGGCATCCACACCCCCCACAGTTTGCCAACTCTTCAAGGCTGTAGCGGGCTTGGCAGGTGAAGCAGTAGTGCATCTCCTTACCAGGGCCGTCCATGAACGCGAAGCAAGCCAGTGTCGAAGCGTGGCACTGGGGGCATTCGTTGGCCGGATGGCCAGGCTCGAACTCCTGGAAGGCCAAGGCCAAGTCCTCGGCACTCATCGTGGTGACGCAGAAGTGGCAATGGGCGCCGTTCGGAATGACGGCGAGAGCCCACTGCCCGCACACGGAGCAGGGCAGAACCGAATCGGTCGTGCCCTTGAGTTCGTTGCGCCGCAGTCGGTTCATGCGTTCGTTGACGAACGCCTCGATGGTGTTCAGGCCGCTGCGTACTCGAAACATGTCTTCTTCGATACTCTCGCGCTCCGGCGCGTCGAGCATTGGGAGCAGTTCGGCATCGAGGAAGCGGAGCAGGAAGTCGAGCACTGCACCGGCTCGTGACTCCACGGCCTCTGCACTGTGGGTCAGCCCGTAGTGCTGTAGAGCGTTCCGGTCCTTGCCGAGGTCCTTGAGAGCCGCGGCGTCCTTCTTGTTGATGTCGAGGCCGCAGATGTTCCTCAGACGTTCCACGGCGGCGTCCGTTCCGCAGCTGTTGAAGTCGGAGGCGCTGAACTTCTCTGAGGTGGCCCTGGCAGGGTCACTGAACACCAAGCTCCAGTGTTCCCTCAGCAGGCGCGACTTCAGCAGGACCTCGGCTGCAGCCTGGAGGTGCAGGACGGCGTACTTGATTTCGCGGGGCCCGGTGTGAGTGTCGGCGTCCAGATGCTCCACGACGCTGACGAGGTAGTCGATACCGTTGCGGACCGGCGGGAAGTCGACTTGCATGGGGCCGGTCCGGCGCCACCTCGGCCGGAACGGCTGGCGAGACGCTATAACGCTAGATTCTTCGGATACCACTCAAACCTACCCAGGTCATGCGGCGTTTGGCCTTACACCGACGATCACCGAGCACGCTACAGGAACGCCGTAATTCTCCTCTGGGCGATAGCCATACCGCTCGCGACTGCGTTCAAGTCCATGAACTCTTTGTCTTCTGCCAGCTGGATTTGGTCGAGATATCGCCCGTAGAGATGCGGCGCGTTCGGGTGCCGGTCGAGTTTGAGCCGCCCTTCTCGGAGTTGCTGCGTGCTGATATCGCCACCTGTTGCTCGGTAGTTGCAGGTGTAACACAGCACGATCAGCTCCCAGGGATTGGCGGCATGGCTGGCTGCTCGCAGAAGGCCGTTCTGGCCTCCCAGCCGATGTGCCACCTCCATTACGTTCTTAAGACCCAGGATGTGGTGGATGTCGAGGGGCCATGGTCCGCCACAGATCGCGCAGACGCTGGTGAGGGAGAACAGGAGTTGCCTGGCAGCAGTAGGAAGCCTTCCCCGCGGGTGCAACTGTGCCGGAGGACGCGCTCGGCCTCCAGCAGAACCACCTCTAGGTGCCTCATGCTCCTCTGCCTTGGCTGCCATCCAGAGAACTCGGAAGCGTTCGCTCAGTTCGTCCAGCAACTGTTCCTGGGTCGTACTGGAGGCCGGCATTCGCATACCGAGCGCGAGAGCCACGTCAAGAACGGTTTCCCGCGGCTGGACCTTCCGGCCGGAGAACACGTTGGAGACGGTGCTCTTGCTCCTCCCTGTGTAGCGCGCAATGTCGGCCTGACTGAAGCCTCCTGCCTCCCTCTGCAACTCGATGAGAGCACGCTGAAGGTCCCTCCTGCGGCCTGGCGGAAGGTCGGCCCCCCTCGACTCGCCCTTGCGGCCCATCTCAGGCACCCCCTCCCTTCCGTCGCCACCGAGCCCAGGCCCGGCTCGTGATCCAGACGATGAAGGCGACGATAAGTCCGGCGATAACGTTCTTGGCGATTTCGTCCATGGAGATAAGCGTTGTGCACATCCGGGGTCTCCTGGACAGTTGTGGACAACTGGCTGTGGTCCACCTGCTGAGCCCTTACCGGAGATGGGGCCGTTCGCGACTGCCGCCGCCATACGGATGTCGCTCGTCGTCGTGGAGCCGTCCGGATGTGGCGACGGCGGTCTAGCCAGCGCTTCGACCAGAGCCCCGGGCTGAGTAGGCACCCACAACACGCAGGACTTGACGGAGAAGGCACATGGTCGGACGAGACCACCCACGCCGTCCACGAATCGCTCACTCTGCGCGCGGAGTTCGTCCACGAAACAGGCCCTCGCGATACCAACTGGACGCTCGCCGCCTATGAGTCACCCATCGGCGAGCGCCTCTGGTACGCCACTGTCACCGCCAGCACCCCCGTGGAGATCATGCGCACCCTCCTCGGCACCCTCGCCTCCGGTGCCGCCTGGGAGATGGCAGTGGGCAGCCAGGTCTGTGAGGAGACCATCACCGAAGCAACCAGTCCGCTCGTGAGCGCGGGCTGAGAGCACACGGTCGACGGCCGCTGGATCCGGTGGGAGGCACCGGGCGAGGACGCCGTCGGCGTCCAGTTCGACGCCTTCGCCGCCCAGAAGCGCAACAGCCCGCTGCCGACCTGGACCGTATGGGGCGGCAACGCCGTCCACCAGCCCACCTGGGCACTCCACTTCTCCCCGTACACCCCGGCGGCCGTCCTGCAGGACCTCACCTTCGAACTCGCCGAAGGGCAAGCACGCCGCCAGGTCCCCGCTGCTACCACTTCGCGACCAGCGATGCTGACTACGCAGGCCCAGGCGTCCGCCCCTCCGGGCGGGCGCCTTCAGCCGTTTCCACCCGGACCCGCTGAGCAGCCACCGCACCAGCACCGAACGCGTGGCTGAGAGGGCCGTGCACTGAAGGTGCCGCCCTACGCGTTGTCGGTCCGGTTCGCGCAGCGAGAGCCTGGGACCAGCGTCAAGGCGCTGGGCTCAGGTTCTTTCTGTCGTCAGCTGGTGATGTGAGCGACAGCGTCGTGGCTGTGGATGCTCTCCAGGTTACGAACGCGTACAGCATGCTCCAGACCCCGTTCGCGGCAGGCGAGGCTGACGTCGCGCGCCATGTCCTCGACGAACACGGGGTGGTCATACGCCTGCATCGTCAGAACGCGCTCGTCGGGCCGCTTGACCAAGGGCACCACAGGGGCGGATGCACACTGCTCCAGGAGCCGTACAGCCTCGTGCACCCCAAGGGGATAGGGCGTGTCCCCGTGCCCCGCCACGGACAGCGTGACGCGGCTGCGCTGGTTGTGGGCGCCGTAGTCCGAGATCGCTTTCGAGCAGGGGCACAAGCTCGTCACCTCGGTCGTGACCGAGGTGATCACCGTCGTGTCGCCGTTCTCCCAGCGGCCTTCGAAACGAGCGTCGTGAACCTGCCACGACTCAGCGCCACTCGCCGGCGCGACCACGCTGGTACTCAAAGGGACATCGATCGTCACTGCGAGTGCGGGCGCATCGAGGAGGTCGGCGCCAATCTTCAGGACGTACGGCAGCTTGCGCGGATCGAACCGACGAAGGTGATCGTGTGCGAGAGCGACCATGCGGCTCATGTGGGTGCCCCGGCGGTCGTGCTGCAGCCGGACGGTCACTTCGATCTCGGCGACGCCGTCCTGGCGGAGGTGGCCGTCCTCGAAGTACAGCGGGTAGCGCAAGCCGCTAATGCCGACGTCGTCGATCTCAATGCCGCGGGAGTCGGTCTCGTTCTGGATGTCGTGCATGCTCACTCGCCCCGATATGTGCAGCCGGATGTGCACGTTTCGCGCACGGTGATCGCCGACAGGCCGGGAAGCTCAGTGATCAGTCGGTCCCAGATCCAGCGGGCCAGGTTCTCGCTGGTGGGGTTATCGAGGCCTTCGATGTCGTTCAGGTAGTAATGGTCGAGTTGTGCATCAATGGGCTTAAAAGCCCGTTTGACGTCCCCGAAGTCCATCACCCAGCCCATCTCCGCATCTATGGGCGCTTCCACATGCACGACAACTTTGTAGGAGTGGCCGTGCAGGCGAGCGCACTTGTGGCCCTCGGGTACGCGCGGCAGGCGGTGGGCTGCTTCGAAGGTGAACTCGCGAAAGATTTCCATTACTGAATTCCCAGATACTTGTGCGTCTGAAGAGAAAGCGTCCAGCGCGGGTTCTTCATGCAGTACTCGACGACGGCACGGGTGTGGGCCTCGCGGTCGGCATCGTCCAGCGGTTGCAGCCGGAAGCGGCGAAAGTCAAGGTGCTCGAACTGGGCAGGGTCGCCGCCGGCCTGGGGGTAGACCAGTTTGAGTTCGTCGCCGCTCGTGAGGACCAGGGTGGAGCCGATCTTCGGGCTCACGCACAGCCAGTCGATACCGCGGGGGGCGGGGCGGGTGCCGTTTGTTTCCACGGCGATTTCGAAGCCGCGCTCGTGGAGGGCATCGATGGCGTCCTCGTCCAACTGCAACAGCGGTTCTCCGCCGGTGCATACCACAAACCGGTGCGCTTGATCGGCGGTGGGCCAGGCGGCCTCGACGGCATCAGCCAACTCCAGGGCAGTGGGGAAGCGGCCTCCTCCCTCGCCGTCGGTGCCCACGAAATCGGTGTCGCAGAATTGGCAGATGGCACGGGCGCGGTCGCGCTCCCGGCCGGTCCACAGGTTGCAGCGGGAAAACCGGCAAAACACGGCAGGGCGGCCGGCGTGGCCGCCTTCTCCCTGCAGCGTGTAGAAGATTTCCTTGATCAGGTAGGTCATGCTCAGGCGTTCTGGTACCGGACGGGGTCCTTGACGCCGGCTTCGGCGAAGCCCTTCAGCCGCAGCAGGCAGGTGTCGCACCGGCCGCAGGCGCGGCCCTGCTCGTCGGGGTCGTAGCAGGAGGAGGTGAGGGAGTAGTCCACGCCCAGGCGCAGGCCCTCGCGTACGATCTCGGCCTTCGACAGCGCGATCAGGGGGGAGTGAAGCGTGATCTTGGAGGTTCCTTCGACGCCGGCCCGGGTCGCCAGGTTGGCCATGGCGGCGAAGGCATCCATGTACTCGGGGCGGCAGTCGGGGTAGCCGCTGTAGTCCACCGCCGTGACCCCGGTGAAGATGTCGCTGGCGCCGACGGTCTCGGCGAAGGCCAGCGCGAACGACAGGAAGATCGTGTTGCGGGCCGGCACGTAGGTGATCGGTACCCCTGCATCCTCCACGTCCGCGAGCGTCTCGTGCTTGGGCACGTCGATGTCGGCCGTGAGGGCGGAGCCGCCGAAGACCCGCAGATCGATGTCGGCGATGACGTGCCGGGCCACGCCCTGGGCCTGGGCGACGCGCTGAGCCGCCTCCAACTCGATGCTGTGCCTCTGGCCGTAGCGGAAGCTGAGCGCATACGGGGTGAATCCCTGGTCCTTGGCGATGGCCAGCACCGTGGTTGAGTCCAGGCCGCCGCTCAGCAACACGATCGCGGGACGGTCCATGCTGTCACTCCCTTATCTGAGGTCCAGTTGCCCCCGTTGAGGCAGTGGCAGCCTACCCTCCTAACTACCGGCTACAGTAACCACAACCAGAAACGAGTTACGGAAGCCAGAGGTCGATCCGCAGTGAACGAGTTGCCCATCGTGGTCACGTGCACGGACCGGAAGACCTCGTCCCCCGAGCCCGCTCTGCGGGCGCGCGAGCTGCCCGCCGCGGATCTGCCCGAGAGGGCCGTGGAATGGGCGCGCCGCCTGCGCACCGCGCAGGGGCGGCAGGTCGCCTTGGGGGAGCTATACCAGGGAGACCAGTGGCGGCGCGCCGCAGCCCTGACGACGGTTGCCTCCCGCGCCGGGTTTGCCCCCCGCCTGTACGTGGCCTCGGCCGGTCTGGGCCTGCAACCAGTCTCCAGCCTTGCCCCCTCCTACGCGGCAACTTTCCTGCCACGACACGCAGATTCCGTGGCTTCCTCCACATCCCAGGCCCCCGCCTGGTGGGATCATCTGCAGCGCCTGGATGCAACAAGCAATCTGCCCCGCATCGCAAAGGCCGCCGGGCAGGTGCTGGTGGTGCTGTCCGAGACCTACGCCCAAGCCATGCACCGCGATCTTGTCGCGCTGGCGGCCACGGGTGTTGACACGGTTCTGATCGGAGGCGCCAGCGACCTGGACGGGGTGCTGCGCGTGCCCGCCAACGCCGCGCTGCGAGGGGCCCTGGGTGGCACCCTGACCAGTTTGAACGTTCGCACGGCGGCCACATGGCTCGAGCACTGCACGCGGGGCCGCCTCATCACCCCCGCCGCACAGGCGCGTTGGAAAGCCTGGGCGGACCAGGTAGCCCGCCCCGAACGCTACGCCCGCCAGCCGATGTCGGACCAGAGCGTGATCGACTTCATCAAAGAGATGAAGGACCTCCACCCCGACTACTCCCGCACCCGCCTGCTGCGCCTGCTGAGAGACCAGGGAATGGCCTGTGAACAAAAGCGCTTCGCGGACCTGTATACCTCAACGATTGGCCCTCGATGACCTCCACTGTGCTTAAGCGCCGGGCCCTGCGGATCGAGCAGCACCCCACGATCCCCCTGTATGTGTTCACCCTGGCGGCAGAAGAGGTACACCAGGTTGCCGACGTGGCGCGGATCTCCAGGGACGAGGCCGGCAAACTGATCGGCTACCAACGCCCCGAGAAGAAACAGCACGTACGCCAGATCCTCGAGTACCTGGATGGCGACGAGGTGCTCTTTCCCAACGGGTTGATCCTGGCCCTGCCCTCGAGCGTGCGGTTCAAGTCCAGCCCGGGCCCGGGCAGCAGCGACGGCCTGTGCACGTCGGGCACGCTGGAGATCCCTCTGCCCGACACCCCCGACGCCCCGCGGCCGGCCTGGATCGTCGACGGCCAGCAGCGCAGTCTCGCTCTAGCCCGCACCCGCAATACCCGCCTGGCTGTCACTATTGCCGGGTTTGTTGCAGAAGACCTGGAAACGCAACGAGACCAGTTCCTGCGCGTGAACACGGTCTCCCCGCTGCCCACCAACCTGGTCACCGAACTCCTGCCGGAAGTCGGCACCCTGCTGCCCACCAAACTCTCCGCCCGCAAACTGCCCTCCGTTTTGGTGGAAGCCCTCAACCAGGACAAGGACTCGCCGTTCCGGGGTCTGGTGCGCCGCCCGTCCACCACGGCCGAGCAGAAGGCGGACGCCGTCGTCACGGACAACAGCCTCACCACGGCGATCCAGGAATCCCTCAACTCTCCTTCAGGCGTGTTCTTTCCCTACAAGAACCTGTCCAACGGCACGGTGGATACGGCCACCATCCGCCAGATCCTCGTCATCTACTGGAGTGCCGTACGCGAGACCTTTCCTAAGGCGTGGGGCCTGCCGCCGACCCGGTCTCGGTTGATGCACGGCGTGGGCATCCGTTCCATGGGCCGCCTGATGGACCGCGTGATGATGGCCATCGATCCCGCCTCCCCCCACGCCATCGAGCAGGCGCGGGCGGAGCTCACCCTGATCGCCCCGCACTGCCGCTGGACCCAGGGACGCTGGCCCGACCTGAACACCCCCTGGAACGAACTCCAGAACAACCCGCGTCACATCAGCACCCTGTCGAACTACCTCCTCCGTATCTATGTGCAGGAAAAGGCAAAAGCCGCGTGAAATTCTATTTCCCTGACAGCCAGGACCTGGTGAGTCCCACCTACGACTTCATCAACGACGAGTACTCGCCCTACCGAGTGCGTCAGCGTGATGACGTCTACGCCCACCAGGCCGTGACACCGATCCCCTACGACGGGATCCTCGTCAGCAAGGCGGTTGTCGACGGGTCAATGAAGGGCGCAGGAAAATACTCCGCCCCGCAGCGCGAGCGCTTCTACCGCCTAGGCGTGAGGAACTTCTTCCGCCTCCCCGATACCTGCTCCACGATCGGCGACTGCGGCGCCTTCAACTACATCGACGAAGAACGCCCACCGTATGAGGTGGACGAAGTCCTGGATTTCTACGGCCGCTGCGGATTCGACGCGGGCATCAGCATCGACCACATCATCTTCGGATACATTCCGGACGCATCCGACACGGAACCCGAAGCGGCGTGGGTGGAACGTCAACAGATCTCCCTCGAACTCGCCGAAGACTTCATCACCGCTACCAAAAAGCAAGGCACACGCTTCGAACCCGTCGGCGCCGCCCAGGGATGGGGACCTGACAGCTATGCGCACTCCGTCGCGCAACTACAGAAAATGGGATACCGGCGGATCGCCCTTGGCGGCATGGTCCCCCTGAAGTCCCACGAGATCCTCGCCTGCCTGAGCGCCATCGACGAAGTCCGGGACGCACCAACCGAACTGCACCTGCTCGGCATCAACCGCGTGGAGAGCATGGAGCAGTTCGCCCGCCACGGAGTGACCAGCTTCGACAGCACCTCCGCCTTCCGCCAGGCCTTCATGGACGACCGCAACAACTACCACACAGCCACGGACTCCTACACGGCCATCCGCGTCCCCCAGGTCGACGGAAACCCCGCGCTGAAGCGACTCATCCTCTCCGGCAGCGTCTCCCAGGCCGAAGCCATCGTCGCCGAACGCTCCTGCCTGCGCGCCCTGCGGGAATTCGACCAGGAAGAAACAGCACTCGAAGAAGTCATGAGTGCCCTTGCCGCCTACGAAGCCCTCGTACTCGGCTCGAAAAAGAAAAGCTACCTCGAGTACTACGAACGCACCCTGAGCGACGCCCCGTGGCGCACCTGCCCCTGCGCCCTGTGCAAAAAACACGGCATCGAAATCGCCATATTCCGCGGCAGTGAACGCAACAAACGCCGCGGATTCCACAACCTGACCGTGCTCGAGGCGAAGATGAGACAACTCACTTTCGGATAAAATCACCCCCCGTCTAGCTTTTTAACCCTGCCAGGAGATGAGATGGCTGACCGATACGAGCTGAGGCTTCCCGCGCTTGAAGTGCGCCAAGGCAACCGAAAAATCTACTGCTTTGCCGTCGATGGGAAGAAACTCCACAGCTTCGCGGCCGTCTCCCGCGTCCGCCGCGACGACGAAAGCTCCCTCCAGGGCTACCAGCGACCGGAGGTCCTCAGCCACATCCGCGGCATCCGCCGCTACCTCGAGTCCGAGCACGCCATGCTCCCCAACGCCCTCGTCCTGGCCTTCGACGACACCGTCCGCTTCGAGACCGGCCTCCGCCCCAACGCTGGCGTGGACTACTCCCTCCCCGGCGTGCTGGTGATCCCGGTCGACGAATCCCTCACCGACGAGGACAAGCCCGCCCTGATCGTGGACGGCCAGCAGCGCAGCGCCGCCATCCGCGACGCGGACCTGGCTGAATTCCCCGTCGCCGCCGTCGGATTCATCGCCGACAACCAAGAAGACCAGCGCTCCCAGTTCATCCTGGTCAACTCCACCAAGCCGCTGCCCAAGGGCCTCATCCACGAGCTGCTGCCCGAGACCAGCGGACACCTTCCCCCCGCCTACGCCCGTCGGCGTCTGCCCGCGCAATTGATGACCCGTCTCAACACCGACGGCCAGGGCCCCTTCTTCGGTCGGGTGGCCAGCCCCACCTCACCGCACGGCAACATCAAGGACACCAGCCTGCTGCGCATGCTGGAACACAGCCTCTTCGAAGGAGCCCTCTACCAGTACCGCAACCCCGAAGACGGCTCCGGCGACGTCGAACACATGCTGCTGCACCTGCGGTCCTTTTGGACCATCGTGCAGCAGACCTTCAGCGACGCCTGGAAACTCCCGCCCCGCCAATCCCGCCTCACCCACGGCGTCGGCATCCAGGCCATGGGCTTCGTCATGGACACCCTCACCGACGGCATGCCCGCCGAAGACGTCGACTGCGACCAGGTCCGCAACGCCGTCCTCAGCCTGATGCCAGTGACCGCCTGGACATCGGGCATGTGGCGCTTCGCCGACGGCGAGCAGCGCCGCTGGAACGGACTGCAAAACACCCCCAACGACATCCGTCTGCTCACCGACCTGCTGGTGCGCACCGTGCGGGGCTGACCGGCCGACCGCGTTCACCGTGCCCGGATCGGACACGGTGAACGCCCCCTCATCTGCCGCGCTTGCGCCCGTCCTCGGCGGCTGCCAGTTGGGCGGAGCGATGGTGCAGCGCATCCACGATGGCACGCACCACCGACACCGACCCGGCCCCCTTCGGATACACCACGGCTTGCGCGTGCTGGCTGATGAAGTTGGTGGCGGCATGAGTAGCGCACTGTGTGATCAACACACTGAAGTCCGCGTGGCGCGCCACCTCCCGCAGCCGACTCGAGCCCACCTTGTCCCCGGACAGCGACAGCTTCACCTGGGGGTAGCGATCCGCCATCCACTGCTGCACCCGATCCAGCACCCCGGCATCCATGCCATACACCAGCACATGCGCCGGCAGGACGGTGACGGCACTGTCGCTGCTGGACTCCTCCTGCCAGGCCGGCCAGACAAGTTCCAACTCCAACTCATCTGACAGGGAACGCGCCGAGGCCAGGCACGCCTCGTCAAGCCGCTGGGCATGCCGATTAAGCGGGGCCAGCAACTCCAGTGCGGCCTGCGCGCGCACCTGCGGATCCGGGGTAGCGAAAGCTGCCAACCGGTCGACGAAGTCGAGCGCCTGGCTGGCTGTCTCCGAGGCGACCCACTCCTGCACCCGCATCGTCAGATGCTCAAGGAACTCGTCGTAATCGTCCGCGGACGGCGACGTCCGCAAGAACAACTCCAGCAGCAGATCCAACACGGCTAGATTCGCCGGATCGCGCCGCTGGCCGATACTGCTGGCGGTGATCTGCGCCAGCGTCAACGGCAGGGAGACACCGCTGCGGGAGACCTCCTGCATGAACGGTGACAAGGCGTACCGCCACACGCTCTCATAGCCGACATCGCTCAGGCCGGACAGCAGATCGGCCAGGGCTGCATCCACGCCTGCATCCGCGGCCAAGGGCAACTCAGTGCCGCCCTCGGCCTCCATATCCCGGCAGACCTGCAGTGCGGCCTTGTCTCCGTCGGCCACGGCCGCGAGCAGTTCTTCCCACGACGCCGGCACCCACGCCAGGCCGACGCTGGATCCAACCGCTGTGCCAGTTGCACCCGCGGCGCTTGCATCCGCTGCAGGGCCTGCTTCTTCTGAAGATGCGCCAGAAGCAGGCACGCGGTAGAGGTCCATACCTGTCGGCACCGCCGACGACCGCTGCTCGGCATCCAAGGCCGCAATAGCGCGGGCCAACTCCGCTTCCTGCCCGCGCGCCAGGAGGCCGACCAGGAGGGCCGCTGCGGCTGCATCACTGAAGTGCACCGGATCTTCTTCGGCCAGCAGTGCAATCGGCACCCGCGGCTGAGCCAGCGCCACGCATGCCTTCTCCAGCGATCCCTCGGCCAACGAAGGCTCGAGACAGGTGGCGTAGATGGCGCTGAGGACCATGTCCTTCACCGCCCGGGGAGGATCCTGCAACAGGATTTCCCGCAGACCCGCCAGGTTAAGCAACTCCTGAGCCTGGCCCAGCACCGCCAGACGCTTGATCTGAAGATGCTTGAGGTTGGCCACCGACAGACCGCCCTGCCGGCCTATCTGGTCCAGAATCTCTGCGGCCACCTGAGGAGCGCCACCCACCAGCGCCGATTCAAAATCCGTCAGCAACCGGCCCAACGGTTTGGGCGCCGACCACGCCCGCTGGGGACTGTGCTCCACCAAGGCCAACATCCGCGTCAGCGCACCGTGCAGCGCCTTGCGCTTGTCCCGTGGAGCACGCAGCTTGAAGGTGCTGGAGGGCCCGTAACGGTCGGCAATCGCTGCCTCGATCACATCACCGTCATCCAGGTCTACCGGCACGTCATAGCCGACCTTCGCAAAAGACGGGCCGACGAAAGCCACCAGAAGATCACGCACCACGGCCGCCTCGTTCGGCCGCCGGGCAATGACGTAGTACGCGGACTCGGCCGTCGCCTCCCACAGGCGCGGCAACACCACAGGTGCCCGATGGGCCTGTAGAGCACTGTCGCGGAACACTGCGCACCATTCCGGATGCTTGCCCGCAGCGTTGTGCTGCGGATCGAGAAACAGATCGACGAACGTCTCAAGCGCCCCGTCCTGGCTCGTCTGGGTCTCCTCAGCGCTCTTCACGCCTGCTCCCACTCGTGCTGAAACTCCACCAGAGCCTGCGCAGCGGCGCGCTCGTCCACGGCGTACGTGATCTGCTCCTTGTTACGGGCAAGGCCGTTGCGGGTGAAGTTCATCGAGCCCTGGAGGATCCATCCCGGCCCCACCAAGCACTTTTCGTGAACGTCCTCGTCTTCGATCACCCGAAGGTCGCAGGCGGCATCCGCCCCGGATCGCAACCGTTGCACGAACGCCTCGTTGGCCGTGGCCGGCCGGGTCACCACCCGCACTTTCGTCCCGGCCCGTGCCAGCAGCAACAGTAGTTCCGACAACCGGCAACGCTCGGGCGGGTCCTCGCCGAGCACATAGTCGAAGGCGCCATCGGAGTTGTCCACCAACTCCACGTCGCTGATCCACGCCGACACCAGCCACACCTCACCCTGCCCGCCGGCCAGCTGCGCCAACAGCGCCGTGCGGATCAGCGAGTCTGCGCGCAACGCACTGCGTGCATTCGTCCGCAGCGTCCGGGGCATGGTCACTGCTCCGACTCCTTGATGACAGATCGCACCAGAACGTGCTGATGATCTCGGCTTACTTGAACCACTTCTCCATACACCCGCATCACGCCGCGATCCACCTCAACGAGCGGGACCTGCAGCATCACCGCACGCAGAACTTCGGGCTGATTCAGCGGCAGCACCAAATCCACTTCCGCTTCGTGTGCCAGCATGTCCTGGTACTGCTCAACCCAGTCATCGGCCGTGGCATCAATACGCGGGACATCCTGGGCATGCACCAGCGCCACCAGCAGCCGATCCAGCACGGCCGGCTGCTCACTGTCCCGGTAGGGCTGATAGGACTCCAGGTGATGGTTGCGGGCCTGGTCGCCACGCGGCCACAACATGCTGAACGCCTGGTCTGCGGTCAAAGCCCGCGGCAGAGGCACCACACCGGCCCCCGCCGCATACGCCACCACCCGAGCATCCACCTCGATGCCCACGGCCTTCTCCAGGCCATCCCACGCCTGGATCAGCGCCCATGCTGCGGCATCCGTCATTCGGTCAGAGCCCGGACGCAGCAATCGCGTCGCCAACGCCGCCACATCACCATGCCGGGGGGCACCATCCAACGCGCCCCAGGCCGCTCTGACCTGCCCCAGCGCGGCTGCAGCCGCTCCGGCTGATCCAGCAATCCGCACCTGCGCGATGGCCTGGGCCAACTCCCCGCCCGGTTCCTCCTCGACGATATGCCGCAGCAGATCCGTCAGTCGCCGATCGGTGTACTCATACGCGTTAGGCCGCATGGCAGCCGCCACCAAGGTCCAAAAACGAGCCGGATCTTCACCGTACCGGTAGGCCAACGCCTCTACGATGCCCAAGCCCCCTTCGGAGGTCTCACTGATCCAGATCGTGTCGATGTCCTCGCCGGTGCTGGCCACCACATCGATGGTCACATCACCGTCCTGGGCATCAGGACAGATCCGCAACACCGCCTCGAGAATTGCGGCAGCCAACGTGTCGCGGTAGGCGCGCCGCGCAAGCTCGCCCGTGGCCTTTTCAACCTCCGCAGAAAACAGCAGCGCACCCGCCTCGTCCATGGCGCGCGCCACATCCGGCAGTTGGCTGAGAGCCTGCAGATCGGCTGTCACTCTGTCGGCAGCCCCGCCGCCCGCTGCCTGCACGCCACCGGCCGTCGGGTCCTGCCGATACAGCATCTGGATGACCTGCTCCACATGCTCACGCCACGCCCCGTCGGCCAACGCAGCATGGATCGCCTCCGGCGTCTCCTTCTGCAGCCCCCGTACAGCGAACGCTGCAAGGTAGACCAGTGCCAGCCAGCCCCGCTGGAACACATTGGCGTGCGCGCCGATACGAGCGTCCTCAGCGACGATGCGGGTGAACACCTTCGTACGCCACTGCCGTGACCGAAGGTGCTCCCTGATCCCCGGCGCTTCGACATCCAAGGCAGCCACCCGGACCTGGATAGCGTCCACTGAGGAAGCAAACCCCATGGCAGCATCCTCATTGTCCAGCGTGTACCGGACGGACACCCGCTCCCGGGACACCGGCGTACCTCGCGCGACGTCGCACACGGCACCGTAGGTCATGCGGCGCACTTCGATGGGGTTGCCCGCCGCATGCGTGGCAAAGCCCACCCCCACAATCCGGCCCTGCCAAGCCGCCAATTCTGGCACAGTGGCCTGCATCGGGCTGCCCGACCAGTTGGGAACGAACTCGCTCGCCCACAGCGGACGCCCTTGGGAATGGCTGGCCACATCATCGGGCGGTGCGGCCAGGATCATCGTCTGCGGACGCGTGACCAGCACTGTCCCCACATCCGACCGGCCGCTGTTCCACCTGCCCTGCGGGAATTCGAGCTCGACGATCTTCCTCAGATCGATGGTGACGTTCGTCGAGCCCGCCGGCACCTCCAGCCATGTGCGGTGGCGGTCGCTTTGGTAGCCGTATCGGCGACTGACTCGACCGGGAACCGCTTCCGCAAGCGCCCGTCCTACCGGCAGCCGTTCCTCACTGTCGGTGGAGAAGGGCAGCTTGAACTCCACTTCCGGCAGATTCAGCGGATCAAACAGCGAGCGGGTGATGAACTCCGGCAAGAACGCAGAGGGACCGGCTCCGGCATCGCGGTGGACCGCATCACGGCCCACCGCGATGCGCCGCATGATGGTCGGCGCCACAGCCAGCATCACTGACCGCGGCTGTTCCCACAGCAGCGCCAGCACGCCGTCGTCATCCAGTGCCAATGACTGCTGCAGGTGCACGGTCAGATCGGCCAGCAACCCGTCGTCGCCGCTCAGCAAAGCAGCCAGGTCGCTGCATATCTGCTCCCGCGCACGCTCATACTTCTCATCCGACCTCGGATCGGCGGTGTTGGTCAGAAGCAGGCGCGCATCCACGTCGATGCGCCGCTGGCGCAGTCGCATGCCCAGCCAGTCCACCAGTGCCTGCGCGCCTTGAATCTTGACGATATGGCGGTTGCCCAGCGGAAGGTTCCGCGCAGCGACTTCGGGGGAGAACAGCGCGTCGTAGCCCTGATAGGCCAACCGGTCCCGGCCGAAGTCGGACAGCGTCACCACCGTCAATGGTCGTGTGCCACGCTCACGCCCGGCACGGCCACGCCGTTGCAGGAACGACGCGGCATCATGCGGAGCCTTGTGCTGCAGCACCAACCCGACGCGGGGATCGTTGAAGCCCACCTCAAGCGACGCCGTCGCCACGACCAGATTGGCTTCCGCATCAACCCCGGCGTCCTGCGACGAGGTTCGCCCGATCAGTAGCGGCCGCTGGGACAGATCGCGACTGAGATGGTGTCCGATCCGCTCGGGAAGGTCCCACGACTGGCCGGCCGCATACCGGGCGTCCAGCCCTGGCAGATCTGGACTGCGCAGCGCCGCCAAGACAGGCTTGTCGCGTTTCCGGCGTCCCTGATGGCCTATCTGGCCTCCTTCGGCATCTCGCAGGTCGTCGTACAGCCGGTTGGTGACATCCAGGTCATCGGTGAACAAAAACCCCCGACTGCCATGTAGGGATTGCCGCAAAGGAGTGTTGTGGTCGAGCAGCCGGCCATGCAACATGGCGGTCTGGATCGCCACCGACAGCAGACTCACACCCGAGACCGGATCGCCCCGCAGAGCCAGCGCATACTCACGGCCCTCGCTCTCCAGGTCGTCCGGGTGCGGCTCGATCAAGGTGACCTTGTCAGCCTCCAGTCCGGTCAACTGTGCCATGAACTGGTCGGCCTGCCGCAGCGTTGCACTCAGCCCCACGAACATCACGGGACTGCGCCGGGCGTGGCGCCATCGCCGCAACAGCAAGGCGGTTTGGGCTCCGGTCGAACCGGAGTGCGTGTGCACCTCATCCAGTAGCACCATGCGCGGTCCCGCCCCCGGGGTCCAGCCCAGCACCCGTCCCAGCACAGACCCGGCACTGGCCCGGTTGAGCATCTCGGTGGTGGTGAAGAGCAGCTTGGGAGCCTCCTGACGCAGCGACTGCCGCGTCAGCGCCACCATCCCCGACGGCAACTCTTTGCGACACTGCGTACAGCGCAGTACCTCTCGCTGCTCCTCGATATCGCGACGCGACCAAACCAGTTGGCCGCCCTCGCACGACGGGAACGGGCAACCCAGGTAGGGGCAGATGAAGGCGTCGCCTGCAGCCTGCCACGCCTCCGCACGCTTGGCCTTAGCCTTAGCGATCAGGTCCTTCGCGTTCCACGGCGTTTTGCCATACAGCACGCCGATACGCGGAGCGTTCAAGCCCCGCTCTTTCAGTCGCAGGTTTCTCTCCACTGCGTCCCGCAACTGGTCCCGCAGTAGTTCCACCCGCGGATACAGCGCCAGGGTATGCACCGTGTTGGCGCGCCGGTCGTGTACCAGGGCCGCAAAGTCGGGCAGATAAAACGCCAGCGTCTTGCCGCTACCGGTACCCGCACTGACCACGACTCCGCGCGAGTCGGCAGCCTGCAGACCCCGCAGCACCGCTTTGGTGGCGTCGACTTGGAACCGGGACAGGGAATAGGTGCCGATCTGGCTGCGCGCCACCTCGGCATGCAGGTCCGTCCACCCGGGCGCCTGGGCCATCTCGGCGATCGCCTCAGCGGCTGGAATGTTCCGCTTGGGATAGCGGCGTTCGGCCACGTGCAGGCGGTAGTCCGCCACCAGACGCCGACCCTGCTCCCACCACCGATCCGGAAGCTGCGACGACCCGGGCCGAAAGCCCCGCGGGGCAAAAGTCTGCCGCAACGCCGCCGTCAGCCGCACGCCCTCTGCCAAGCGCGTGCGGTAGCGGTCGGGACCGCTGGGCAAGCGGAACAGCAGATGCTGCTGCACCAGGCTTTCCAGCAGCCCGTCGCCCCCTATCTGAGCGGCCTCAGGATCCTTTTCCGCCAGCTTCCATAGCGCACGCAGCACCTCATCGCGCGCCAAGGCCCCCTCCGTCACCCCCCAGGACAGCAACGGCAACTCTAGGTTTTCAAGTACCGTCAGCGCACGTCCAAGCAGAGCGCGACTGGGAACCGTCTGCGAAGCCACTGACCGTCAGTCCGCCTTCCGGGTGACAGAGATCCAAACGTCCTGATCGTATTCACGCAGCAACGCAATGTCATCCGCGCTCAGATCACGCAGCGTCAACCCACCTGCGTCGATCCGCTCAATCAACTGAGCAAGTTCCGTCGGCACATCGCTGGGCGCATGCTCCAAAAGACGCACCACATCCGCGTAAGCGGTGCAAAAGGAACGGATCACAGTGCCATCGACGGTCCTCTTCTCAGCATGCGTGCGCATCTCCCGCAGCAGCGTCTCCGCCTCACGGCGCTCCGCCGGAGCCAGGGCCGCAAAACGCACTGACGAGACGCCGCCCACACACGCCCGCGCCCACTCCACCCAGGTCTCCCGGATCGCGGAGGCGAACTCCTTAGCGCACGCCTCGAGCGCTCTTTGGGCTTCCGTGAACACCCGGTCTGCCGGAAGACCACCACGCGATTTGTTCTCAAAACGCTCATACGCGCTGACCAAAGGCGCCAGGTCCACCGACTGCCCTGTGCGCTCTGTAAGCAGCGCAGCAATCCCCACCTGCCCGGTGGCCTTCTCCAGCGCGTTGCGCACTTCGTCGATGCGCCGCACCACTCGCTCCTGCTGGGCAGCGTCCTTCTGCGCCTCGGCGATGTGCCGCGCCTGATTCTGCAGTTCGCGTGCCTTGTCCAGAACCGATGTGCTCATGCCTCGTCCTCCGAAGCCACTTGGGCGACCCGGGCGATCTGCTGCCAGGCGTCCATCAACGCTTCCATTTGCTGACTGGCTGTGCTGGCGGCTGTCTGCCCGCGCGCTTCGGCGGCCTGCAATGCATCGCTGAGGAATGCATCTGCCGCCTGCAGCAGTTGATGCATGCCGGCCAGGTGTGGGTCCCTCAGCGGGACGACGCCCTGCAGCGCAGCGGCCAACCTGGCAGGCCCCTCAAGGTCTGGGGTGAGCTTGGCCAGGTCTCTTTCCAGCACCGTCAAACTGGCCCAGTCAGCTTCCTGCATCTCCGCCATGAGTTGGCGAATCGCCGGAACCTGGCTGCCGCCTTCCAGCCCCAACTCAGCCGCTACCCGCAGTGAGGCGTCGATCTGGCTCAGCAGATCAGCCGAGCGCTCTCCTCGCGGGAACCACTGCCGTATCTCCTGCAGGAGAGAAACCAACTGCGCATGCTGAGCAGGCACCAGCATGCGCCACCCTGCCAGCGGCTGTGCAGCATCCTGCGCCCACCTGGGCAACTCGATGTCGTCCGTCTCCCACCGTTCGGCGGCACGACGCAGCAGGGGCAATGCCCGGGCCGCGTCGATGACCTGCACTGCGCCCGTTCCCTGTCCCACACCGAGTGCTCCGCGCAGCTTGTCGACCAAAGCGCCTCGCTTGGCAAGATGACTGGCCAGGCTCGTCTGCCACAAGGGTGTACGAGAAGAGATATCGGAGCGCGGCCAGGACTGGCCGGGATTGAAGGCAGCAGCATACAACTGTGACAGCGGCATACCGGGGTGTGCGTGGCCGGCGAGCGCTGCACCCATAAGCGACACACGTAGACCCGCTACCAGGTCATCATCGCCGACTTGGGACTGCTCAGTGACGCGTTCACGCAAGACGCGAGCATAGCGGTCAGCCATGCTGGACAGGCGCACGACGTCCTGAGGCCGCACCCCAACTGCGGACTCAACGCTCAGCAGAATCAGGCTTTTGAAGAACTCAGCGTTGGCGGGGGTGCGCTTGAAAATGACAGGCGAGTCACCTCGAGCCAGCGCTTCAGCCGCGGCCTGCTCGATGGAGACTGTGTTCGCCTTGTTGGTCCAGCCGGCCTTGTCAGCGTCATTCACACCGAGCGGCTTCACCGGCGGGTGCAGCCAGTCCTGACGGTAGAAGGCAGCCCGCGAGACCACCGAACGTACGCTGGAGGCTTCCGCCGTCGGCAGGCCGGCATCACCAGTGCTCCAACTCTCCACGAGATCCAAACGCTTCTGCAGGCTCCGTGGCAAAAGCGAGTGACCGTCGACGGCCGGGTCGGCCACGGGGGGCTTCACGGACGTCGCTCGGGGAGTCTGTGCGACTGGCTTTACGCGATCGGAGTCGAGGGAAAGGTCCGGCAGAGAGAAGGCAGCAGCGATACCGGGCTCGAGATTGACGAGTTCGGTGGGGCTGTCGGCCCAGAACTCCAGGAGCTTTTCACGGCGTGCGCCGTCGGCCTGATCGAGATCCTCGATCTGTTCCCGCACCCGGCTGGCGAGGGGAAGGTCGTCCGCGTCCCGGTTGCTCTTGAAGCGGCTGCGGAACTGTTCGTCGGGGAACGAACCCTCTTGGATGCTGTCGTAGCCCTCGGTCAGGACGGGAATCAGGGCCCGGCTGAGAACCCTCCGCGGCACAAAGGCGTGCGGTTGCTCGGCCGGAGCGACCGCGTGCACGGTCCGCCGCAGAGCAGGGCGGTTGAACGGATACAGGCCGTAGCCTTCGGTTGACTTGCCGAACGCGTCGTGACACGCGGTCTGGACTGAGCACCCCTCGCACCGGTTGGGCACCGACTCCCCGGCGTGTGCCTCCAACTCCTTGCGTCCCACCCGGGCTGCGTTGAGGTAACGGCCGGCGAAGGAAGCGATAGCTTCAATGCTGTCGCGGTCGTTCAGGACGAGGTCCAGGTTATAGACGTGGCCGCCTGTGGAGGCCTCTATGCGGGTGCCGACCGTCTCCGGTAGGTCGTGGAAGTAACCGCTAGTGATGGCCATGAGCGTGCGCATCGGGGCGAGCACGGTGCGGCCATCGCGCTGCGACGTCTCCGTGATCGCATCGAGTAGATCGCCCTGGACCCCTTGAATCAAAGCGAAGTCCTCGACCAGCAGGACGATCTCCTTGCCCTGCTGTGCGTAAATTTCACGCACCTTCTTCATCGCATCCAGGACACGTCCGCCGCCAAGGGAAGAGGTGGCCTGGACCGATTTCTCCCAGTACTCGTTGAGCAGGTCCACAGCTGCGTCGCGCATCTCCGGCTTCGACAGCAGCAGTCTCAGCATGACCCTGGTGGGCGCGGCAACTCCGTCCATGGACGAGGCGACGCTGAGTGGAAGGTCGTCAACGCTGAAGCGGGGAGGGCGCTCGGAATCCGAACCACGGTCGCTGAGCATATGCTCAGCGAAGCGTGGAACGAACTTTCCCTCCTCCAGCATCTGATCCTGTAGGACCGGGTCTTGCAGGATCAGCGCCAAGCCTTTCGGGCCAGCGAGCTGCCGCTGTCGACCACGCAGCCCGGCAGAAGTGGTCCCCGCAAGCGCGAGCATCAACTCATTGATGAGCCGCAGGGCCAACGCGGAGGCATCCATGCTGCTGGTAGAACCGCGCACATCCGCGCGAATCTTCGAGATCTCCTCGTCGTCGATGCCTTCCAGCAGCGACTCGATCACGTGTCGCAGACTGGTCTTGGACTTCTCGAGGTAGATCACCTTGCGTTTGTCCGAAGCCGGGAGGTTCTCCCGTACCCAGCGGACCAGATGTGACTTCCCGGATCCGGATTCGCCGACGATCGGCAGGAGCACGGTCCCCGTCGCAGTCTTACGTCCCAGGAAATCCTTAAGGACGTCCTTCTCGTTGACCACCTGGCCGGTGTTGTTGAACGACCTACCGTCGATCTCGGCACGCTGGATCTGGAGGGGAGTGTGCGTTGCCAAGAACACGGCAGAAGAGGCCACCACCGCCTCGGTCTGGATCGTCGAGACGACCCGCTCGATGTCCCAGCAGACGTAGTCGCGCAGCTTAGGCATCGTCGCCCTCCAGCAGGGTGATGGATGAACAAATACGGGCAGAAGACCGCTCCGGGTCGTGGAGGTTGATGACCACGGAGGCGTCCGAGTCCTGGCCCAGGAGCAGCCAACCTTCGTGCTCGCCGCGCATCAGGGCAAAGGACAGGGCGGCACCTGCGACCTTCGGAGCATCAAGTGCATAACCCAGCGACACGGCCAGTGCGCCACCGGCCAGCACCGGCAGTTGGCTGCGCAGCAACTGCAAGACGGTCATGGAATCGGTGGAGCGGCCACGCTCCAACCCGTCGGTGAGAACCTGATGCACGGCACGCGTGCAATCGGGCACGTGCCGACTGGCCGTGTGAGGTGCAGGCGCAAGCATGCCCAGCGCGGTGCCCCAAGCAGCCAACGAGGGCCACCGGGTGTCATTCGCCAGCACCAGTTGGCCATCGGGTGCCGAGCGGTTGTACAGCTGATCGATGGTCGCCCAGTTGAAGGACTCTTTGAAGGGGTCTCTCGTCAGGATCCATGCAAGGGCGCGACGAATGTCGTCGGGTGGATCCGGTACCTCCCCATCGGCGCCCAGAACGGCTGCGCGGGTCACCCTTTGGAATCCCGCATAGTCATCCACGCCGATCTTTTCCAGTCCGCCGGAGAGCGACCAGTTGTCGTCTTCAGACCGGACCGCCAGGCCCAGATCCTTGAGTGTGCTCAAGGAGTGATGCACAGGGCCAGAGTTTTTTGCCTCCAGTTCCCCGGGCTCCAGGTACGTGGTGATTGTCTTTTTTGGCGTGGATTTTCCTTCCGCCGCCATGAAACGCACCACGGCCCAAACGATTCCCGGGGATGGGGTGGGGACGTTCAGCAACTGCATAGTTAGAGCCCTTTTCTCGCATGCTGAAGGGGAAGCGTGGCCGCATGGGTGTCGAGGAGGAGCAGGCCGGGCCTCTCAGGATCTTCCGCCTTCTCCGGATGCAGCAGATATACAGGCTCGCCATCCGACATGCGCGACCACACGTCAGCATCCACGACGGATGCGTCTCCCTTCTCCACCCACACCATGAGTCCGTGAACCTCGTGCACAAGACTGCCGTCGTAGTCGAACACCACAGCAGTCGAGCGTGCCTCCTCCTGGATCTGGGATGCCTGGGTGGCGTCAAGACCGGGACCGCCGAAGTAGGACACCCCGGCCCGTGCCAGGCGTATCAACAAGGGCATCAGTTCCGTGCGGCGTTCTTCGCCGCTGCGCCAGTACAGGCACAGACTGGGGCTGTAGGGGTGCAGAGGGGTGAGCGGAGCGTTGTCGCGTGGCCATTCGGCGATGTCCGGATCCGGGGACAAAGGGGTGCGATACAGAGTCCCAGGGCCGCTGGGCGGCAGACCGTGCCGTCGGCAGGCAGGACACCCGCGGCACGCCGGCATCGTGTAGAAGCCGTTGACGGTGTAGTACTCCGTCAGGTCATCGGCCAGGCACCGCTCACGCAACAGCAGTTGCTCCATCCGCTTAAGGGCACGGTCCTGGGCCACCTTGATGTCTACGCGCACACGGTTGATGGCGGCAGCGAAGTACTCGGGATTATTCGTCTGCCCGTCCTTGAGGTCGACATCGACCAGGTCGGATGCCTGTTCGTAGAACGCGGTCAGCCGCTGCTCCCACGCTTGGTCATCCTCGCCGTGTGCGCGTTGTGGCGCTTGGGGCGGGGAGATCTCGATCAGCCCGGCACGGACCATGAAGTTGAGGATCTGCTCGTTCCAACTGCGGTGGCGTTTGTATCCCTCGGCCAACCGCGCAGGTCGGTCCGTCAGGTTCAGCCGATACAAGGTGCCGTCTGTGTGGGGGCGCTGCAGGAACATGCCCTCATACCAGCGCTCCCAGGCGGTGGGGGCAGAGATGAGCTTTTGGCGGTTGAGGCTATGCGCTATCTGGCGGTCTGCGGGGCAGGTGGCGAGGTAGGCCAAAGAGGGGCTGCCGTCACGGCCGCCGCGCCCGACTTCTTGGTAGTAGCGATCCACCGTTTCCGGCAGGCAGGCATGGATCACCGTGCGCACATCACCAAGGTCGACTCCAAGCCCGAAGGCAGAGGTGCCCACAATGACGTCGAACCGTGTCGAGACAAGCGTGTCATCGCTGCGGCCCGCCCACCCGGACAAAGCAGCCCGCCGCTCCTCTTCGGTCGAATCACCATGCACGGTGGCCACACGGCGCAACCCGGCCTCAGGCAGTCGCTGCAGCCACAGCTTGGCGTCCTCACGCCGCGCCACATACAGCGCCAGAGGCTTGGGCAGACGGGTGACAGCTTCCAGCACGGCCTCGGTACGGTCCTCCTCGGAGGAGTACGAATCGAGGAAGTAGGCCGGTTCCTGCCGCAACTCCGAGGCCCACACCATCTTTGCCCGCCGCGGGCGGGCAAAGAGATTTTCCAGGGTGCGCACCTGCTGCTGCGTGAGAGTGGCGCTCATGGCGACGGTCCGTGGCGCCCGACCCGGCAGAGCCGCCGTCATCCAGGAGCGGCGCTGTGCGGCCAGGGATTGGAAAGCCGTGCGGAAGTCGTTGCCCCACTGCTCGACCAGGTGAGCCTCGTCCAGGACGAGGTAGTTGAAATGTCCTGCTTTGGCGGCCTCCAGCAATGCTGCCTGCAGCCCCATGGTCACGGCTTCGGGAGAGGCCACCACCAGACCTTGGCGTCCGGAGACGATGCTGTCGCGCATTTCTTGTTTGGTGGCAGCATCGAGCGAGCCGACATAGGCATAGCGGCGGTGGGAAGCGCTGGGATCGTTGCGGCCCAGCAGGCTGCGGATTCTGCGTTCCATGTCGATGGCCAACACCACCGTGGGGACCACGAGCACCGACACGCCGCCGTGGGCGCCGGCCAGCATGCACGCTGCCAGAGCGACCGGTGTCTTGCCGTGCCCGGTGGGAAGGCACACGATTGCGGTTTCCCCCGGCGGCATCATGGCGAGCGAACGAGCGGCCTGCTGCTGGCCCCGCGACAGGTAGTGGTGGTAATCCCAGACATGGGTCCAGAAGGGGTCGGCTGGCGTGTGGTCCAACGCGCGCCGCATCGGGGAGTCGGTGCCCAAAACCGCGTGGCGGACCTGGTCAAGCCCTGCTTCCCGTGCTGCAGCGGATTCCTCGGCCGGCGCCCACATCACGCCCCGCAACAGAACGCGCTCGCGGTCGAAGAGCGCGTCACATCCGCCCGCCCGCCACTGCTCGAGCGTCGGCAGCCCGGCGCGCAGCGGGACCGGCAGTCGATCGGTGTTGCCCAGGACTTGTGCCCGCAACAGAATCTGATGCGTCAGCGTGACGACGTCGCGCCATCCGCTGTCGCCACTGTGCAGTCCGGCCAGTGCGTCGCCCAACCGGCGCACCGTTCCTTCCTGCGTAGGATCCGGGGTGACGGTCGGCCACGCGGCAAACAGGTGCCGTGCCTGCCCCCATTCGTCTTTGCTCATTTCTGCACATGCTCCAAGCCGCGACGCACGACACACACCGCGGCGACGATGCGGATCACCGGACGGGACAGACCATTGGCCAGGGCCTGCAAAATGGCCGCGTCGGTGACCAGGCCTTCGGTGTCTCCCACCAGGTGTCCTGCGGCGCGCCGCGCACCGCACTGGGCGTTGAGAACGGCTGCTACTTCCAGGGCCTGCAGCTGGGCTTCTTCGCAGGTGGCCGCCAGATTCGTGTGCTGGTGCAAGAAGCCCAGGGCGGCCTCCGCAGCCTCGCGGGCAAAGGAGCCGGCAGCCTCCTGCCCGCCAAACAAGGCAAAGTACTCATCAGCGCGTGCGCTGTTGTAGTTGCGATCACCCTTGCTCTTGTCGTAGGGGCGATTCAGCCAGTCGCACTGCGCCGGGTGGGTTACCGCCCGGTTAGTGCCCCCTTGCACCCACACCCGACGCACGAACGGAGCCAGGATGCGGTCCGCCTGCCGACGCAGGGCACGCGCCGCATCCGGGCTGTCTTCCACACACGACAGAGCGTCCGAGACGTCGGCTTCAACGAGAAAGTCAAAGCCGTAGTACGGCTGGGGCTCCTCACCGCGAGGCATCTGTGGATCGATCCGGCGAAAGACCGCGCTTTGGCCCAGGTCATCGTTGAGGACTGCTTCACTGAGCAGGTCCACCAGCGGGCTGCCCAGCCGGAACAGCCGTGTGCCAGGGCGCCGCAGCGCCGATGAACGGTTGAACAAGCCCAGCGCCAACGCGTCATCGCTGATCCGTTGTTGTACCCGCTGCCAGTGCCGAGGCGCCAGCAGGGGGTGCGCTGTCCGCACGCTGAACTGCACCGCTGGCGCGCCATCCACCGAGCGCGTCACGTGCGGCAGTTTGATCCCTCCTCCGTCCGCGGCGGTGTAGCCCAGAAGCGCCGACTGCATGTGCGTCCAGTCCGTTTCCGCATCGATCAAGGACGCCGGCACGCTGCGCAGACCCTGGCCCGCGGTGTGGATGGACTCCAAGAGGTCCATCTTGGCGATCTCCTGCTGCTCCTCACGCAGTCGTCCCCGCACCTTTTCCCGCTGCGCCAGCAGCCCTTCGGGGCCGGCGGCAAAGGCCTGTGCCCACACCCCGTCTAGGGACTGGGCAATGGCATCCTGCAAAGTCGAGGTGGAGGCGTCAAAGACCTGGTAGCCCTCGGTCAGCAACGTCGCCCACGCCTCAGTAAAGGAGGCATCGCTGCCGTTCTCGTCGGCCAGACGGAACTGCGCTGCGGGCACGTCCGCTCCTGCCTCCTGCGCACCGGGGTAACGGTCGACTCGGCCCATCCGCTGCTCCAGTTGGTTCGCGGACCAGGGCAGCCGCAGGTGGAACACTCCGTCGGCCACCTGCAGGTTCAAGCCGTCCTCGGCGGAGTCGTCCGCAACGAGCACCGCCTGTCCCGTGGCACCAGACCACGCTGTCAGCGCATCCGCAGCATTGCCTGGCCCCTGGCGATGAGTGTGCTCGGCCACCGTCAGACGGCCGAAGCGGCTGCGCAGATACTCGGCCAGGTGACCGGCCAACTGCCCCGGTCCGCAGAAGATGACCGACTTCGTTAGCCCACGCAGGTGCGGCAGCAGAGCATCCACGAGTACCCGCAGGTCCTGCCGAGCAGGAGAGTGGTCCTGTTCCTCCACGCCGCTGAGCAGGCTGCGCTCCTCGGCCACCACCGGCGCCGCGGCCAGCAGAGCCACCTCCGGCGCGCTCAAACCGGCCCGCTTGGCGGCAGCATGGTCCTCGTCCACACGCCACCGCAGCACGTCCACGACATCCCCCGGCCACACCGTCGCCCGAGCCACAAGGACCGCGAGGACCATGCCGTAGGCGCCGCTGCGCTTGTCGGTGGTTTCCTCGTTGTCCATATGGTCGCGCAGTTGACTCCACCAGCGCAGGACCAACTCTTCCCCCGCTTCGCCGGCGCCGGGGGGAGCGGGTATGAGCGTGGGCTGCATCCGCCCCCGCACCGCATACGCCAACCCCACCGTGTCCGGGTCGGGGCTCTCCCGCAGCACCGCCTCGCGGCGGTGCCGGATCACACGCCGGTGAATGCGGTAGGACTCGCTGAGATGAGCACGCACCTGCGCGACCCGGTAGCTGAACTCGCCCTGCAGTGCGTCATCAACCAACTCGTCCTCATCGTCCAGCAACGCCAGGACATCCTGAGCAAGTTGGTGGAAACGGGTGTCGGTGTCCGGGAGCAGTTTGGCGATGTCCTCGAGGCTGTCGCGGATCACGTAGTTCAAATCCGGATCGAGCGATTGGACACTGTCGGCCAGGGCCGAGCGCATCGCATAGCGCTGCTCGAACTCTGATTGCCGATCCCACCGGTACAGCTCCGGATCCAGCAGGTGCAGCAGGCCCAGATTGGTCAGATAGTGCGAGGTGACGGGCGTCGCGGACAGCAGAAGCAACCGCTCCGCAGAGTGCGCCAGCGCACACAGTTCCCGATAGGGCGACTGCTGCGGGCCCGACTGCACCAAAGCGTGCGCCTCATCCACAACCACGAGCGCACACCCCTCGTAAGCCTGCCACTTGTGCGGAGTCTCATGCGAGGTGACGACCAGTCGCTCCATCGGGAAGTCTCCGACGTGAAACTTCTCCTGAAGTTCCCGCAGCCACTGCCGGCGCAGCGCCGCGGGAGAGACGACCACCACCCGCGCAGAAGGATCATCCAGCAGGACCTGCCGGATCACATATCCCGCCTCGACCGTCTTGCCCAGACCCACCTCGTCGGCCAGAAGATAACGCTGGACGGGATCAGACAACACCGTCAACGCAGCCTCTACTTGATGCGGGTAAATCTCCACCGAAGAGGACAAAAACGTCGCCATGCCTGCGCAGGCGCCACGCTGCCGCACCAGGCTGCGCAGCATCGGCAGACGGGCGTCCCGGAAGGGAGCCGTGCTACCTCCCCGCACGGCGAGATTGGCCACGGGATTCTGCACCGGACGATCCCAGCGGACGTAGAGATCGTCCACGGGGACCGGGAGGTCGTAGTCCGCATTGGGGAACCGCACGATGTACTCACGCTCACTGGCATGAACCACCCGCCCCGCGTTCCACGCCCCGCTGCGGCTCTTCCACCAGATGCGCTCCTCGCGCTCCAGGAGCACCCGCTGTACCAGTTGATCCGCAACCCACTGCGAGTCCGCGACCGTCGCGACCGGCGACTCGAAGTAGTCGACGCGGACGCGCCCCCCCTCTACCTCCCCAATCTTGCCGATCCCCAGGCCGCCCGACACTCGGACAAAAGCACCACGTCTGAAGCCACTCGCGTGACCGTTCTTCATGATCTTGCCCCCACCTGCTGTGCGGCTAGCCCCTCCCCAAGGCGCACCCCCCAGGTGCTATAGCCGCATATCCTTCGCCATTTGATCACATGCTCTATGGGTTGTTGAACCCTTGATAATCCGCTGATCTCGAAGAGGAGATGCGACGACACACTAAAGATGTAGCGCGCAACGGATAATAGGGGGCGGAAGACTCCCCTCGTCACCGTTTCCGCAGGTCGGACGCCACAAGGGACAAAACCCCATGTATCAGCCGGACGGGACAGCTCGCCCATAATCGACGTCACCGCGTCGCTTGCGCCCGCCCTGCGTCCAGAAGTCACGTCACCCTCCAAAGTCCCAAGTTTTCGCCCCAATCGACGACGCTGCCCGACTTCGCGACCCGCGCATTGCGTCCTCCGGTGGACTCTGCAGCAGTGCAGGCGCACGGTCCTCCATGGCCCAGGGGCGCCGACGGGACGGTAACTGGCGGGCGTTCGCGTCCTCTCCCCAACACGTATCCGAGTCCAGGTACTTCTTGACGGTGCCCGATAGGGGCGGCGCGACAGCGCCGCCCCTATCGGTTACTTCCTCCAGGTTCCTTCCGGGTCGCGCTCGGGCATTCGGCTCGGGTGGCCAAGCTGTCCGGTGGCGGCTTTGGCAAACCAATCGGTCCACCTGTCGATGAACTCGTCCAGGTCCCCGACCGTGAGCGGGATGAAGGGCCAGGCCACCTGGTTCATAGCCATGCCAGGGCTGACCGCCCCACGAGCCTCGTGGTGAGGGTTGAGCGCGAAGGGGTCCATTAGGGATGACATACCACGCAGCGGGCTTGCCATGAAGGCGGTCTCGAACCACTGGTACCGCTCCGCTGTCTGAGCGTCGGAGTACCAGAGGGAGTGGCTGCGTCCCTCGTAGCCCTGTCGGTTCTGAGGGATCTTTAGTTGCACGGCGGCGTAGGCGATCACATCGAACGGCGCCCTCGTATCCGTGTCCCAGGCGCCGGGATCAGTTTCCTTCGAGCTGGTGAAGGTCAGCTGAGCATCGGATAGTCGGACGGTCCAGCCTCCGTCTTTCCCCTTGCGGACGTCCGCCGTGGAGACAATGTTCGTGATCGTCGTCAGGAGTTGGTCGGAGATGAAGTTGAGCGACGTGCGGGCGGCTTCCAGAAGGTCCCGTCGGCGTTCGGCTTCGGTGGCTTCCGCTGACGCCTGACGATCGGTTTCGGCGCGGCGCGCGGCCTCGGCCCGGTTGGCCTCGGCCAGGGCGGCCAGTCCGCCTGACAGGGCGGCGGCGGGGAGGCGGCGCAGCCTCTCCAACACGTTGCCGGCCGCGGGGCGGCCCTGCGGGGCTCGGAAGAGGCATTCGGTGATCAGCGCCGCCAGGAGGGCGGGAGCGGTGGTGAGGGGCGGCGGGGTTCCGTGCAGGTGCTGCTCGTAGAAGTCATGCTCGTGCGGTCCGGTGAAGGGCGTGGCGCCTTCCAGAAGCTCGTACGCGAGGACACCCAAGGCGTAGATGTCACTCGCGCTCGTGGCCCGGCCACCCTTCCAACGTTCGGGGGCCATGTAGGCAAACGTGCCAGCGAACTTGTAGGTCTGCTGGGCGGTGGTCGCCTCGGCGTAGCGCGCTATTCCGAAGTCGGCCAGACACCAGCGTCCGTTGAGCAGCAGGACGTTCTCCGGCTTGAGGTCGCGGTGAACGATCCGGTCGTCGAGGTCGACCAGAGTTTCGGCCAGGTCGGACAGCACAGAGACGGACTCGCTCAAGGACAGCGCTCCGTTCTGCTCAAGATGGGCGCGCAGAGACTTCTCAGCACGGGGCATCACCAGCACCCACTGGTCTTCGTGCTCACCGCTGTCGATGATCGGCACGATATTGCGGACGCCGCCCAAGTCGGTGAACAGCATCTCGCGCTCGGCGCCAGGCTGCTTGTGCACGAGCTTCACCGCCGCCCGCTCTCCGGCGGCGTTCTCGGCCTCATACACGGTGCCGAAGCCGCCGTTCCCGATGGGCTCGCCAACGACCCATTCCTCGTTCAGTACCAGCCTCATGGTGCGTGTTGTCTCCATCGTCAACTGCGGTCCCTGTAGGGCACCTTCGCCCACACTTCTATCGTCCCAGGCCCCACTGACAATCGAGCGTCTGTCCAGGTCAGGACAGGTCGGTGGTGCCGACGGCGGCGCGACGCCCGTTGCGGGCCCACCGCTTGAGGTCGACGACCTGGTAGAGGAGTTCAGCGCCACGCTTGCCCGCTGGGACTGGGAAGGTCGGGTCGTTCGCGCGGGCGTAGCGCAGTGCGGCGAAGCCGGTCTCCGGCAAGTGGTGTTCGTGGGCTTGGCGCAGGCCCACCGCCTCGTCGTCTGCGTCCGCCAGCGACGCAGCCGCCCAGACTGCCGAGGCACTGCGATGAGCCAGCAGCACCAGGACGAACGGACTCGCATCCACGAGGCCATGGACCGGACCCTGGTCGGGTGACGGCGGCCACGACATCTACTGGCGCCGTCACCCGAGGCGAGCAGCACGCGATCAAGGTCCTGTTGCAGCTCCTCGACGAATTCGCTGCCGAGCGAGAGGCAGGCAGCACAGGGCGCACAAGTATCAGACTGACCGAGACGTCCCATCGGTCATGGCTAAGCACCCCCTACATAGCAGCAGATCCCCGGTTAGCGAAACCGGGGATCCACCGCACCCTTAAGTAATCCACCGCCACTCCCTGACCACTACATCGAAAGGCAGCGCCACGACGAAGTCCCACAACCGCATAACCCGCCCGGCCGTCCGCCAGGACGAGAAGCCACTACGCCGCGGCGTAGCTGAGGCGGAACAGGTCCTGGGCGCGTTCCAGGTCCCGGTCCGTGCGCAACTGCACCTCCAGATCGCCGGTTCCGTGGTGTCCGAGCCCCGTCACGTCCCGGGTGAAGCTGGGGGCGAGGTCGACCTCCTTGGGGTCGGCCTTGAGGTAGACGAGCAGCTTGGTCTTCTGCGGCGGGCAGACGCAGGCGAAGTTCCGCAGCCGCTGGTACGCCCGGTAGGTCCTGTTCTCGACCTTGGTGATGTCGTCACCGAGCCCGAGCAGCACCTCGTCGACCGCGGCGGCCAGCTCCGTCATCGCCCTGTCCTCCCGACGGCCGCGCGGCGTCTCCGCCCCGCGGCGACGCCGGGCGGCCCTGGAGACGGCGGTCTGGCCGGTGACGGAGGCGACCGTCTCAAGGCCGATGTGCTCGTTGCCGAAGAATCGGTAACGGACCAGGTCGATCGAGCGGCGGTGCTCGCGCACGGCATGAACGTCGTAGCGAGTGAAGTCGCCGGCCACGCAGATCAGCCTCGGCGCGCTCCACAGCACCTGGGACGCGACCGCAGCCCCGAGCCGGTCGCGGACCAGGTGCCGGAACGCGTCCTTGTGGTCCATCAGCCACGCCATGTAGAAGAGGCCCTGATGGATCACGCCTGCGTCGGTACCGCGCTTGTATTCCACGACCGCGGGCGCGTTGTTCTCGTCGATACCCAGCGAATCGATGCGCCCGCCGTGGACGGGACCGGTGCTGTACTCGCTCGCCAGGAACCGCACCCCGAGCATGGTCTCCATGTGCGCCTCGATGAGGTCCTGCACATCGGCCTCTTCCTCGGCCAGACGCGGCATGACCTCGGTCACGCCGCCTTTCGTCGTGTGGAACAGCTTCAGGCCCGACACCTTCCCCTCCTCGGCTCGGAGAGCACCAACGCCGGGCGGGAGCAGAATTGTTTCCGCGAGGGGCTTCGGAGCCGTGAAGAAAGTGTGAGACCCTACGTTCGGTCTAACTGGGGAGCGCTTGCTTCCCCCAACCACCAGGGATTTACGATTCCCCCATGCGTCCCCCGCACCCCGGGGGACACCGCTAGGAAGCCGCGTTTTCGCAGGTCATCCCCGTAGCTCAGTGGATAGAGCAGGCGCCTTCTAACCTTGATCGTTCATGAGTCCCCGTCACTTGCTGACGGGGATTCTGTGTCTGTGTGGTGGGGTCTTTTCAGGGTTGGGGCAGGTTGAGGGCCCGGCTGTCGTGTCGGGTGGGCGCCGGGTTCCACTTCGCCGGTGTGATGGTGCGGGTTGTCGGGACGGTTGAAGTGGCTGGTCAGCCGGGGTTCGGGAGGGGTGTGGAGCCGGTCGATCGCGTGGGTGATGACGTCGGTCCAGGGCCATCGGGTGGTGAAGCGGAGCCAGTGGCGGCGGCCGGTGTTCACGAGCTGAGCGGCGGCGGAGAACAGGCGCAGGCGGAGTTTCTTGGGTTCCCAGCGGCGGGCCTCGCCGGGCGGTGCGAGCATCGGCATCCAGGCGAGGAGGGCGAGCGCGAGGGAGATGATCTCCAGCCAGATCTGGTTCTGGGCGGTGTTGTGCAGGGGCAGGTTGCGCAGGCCGGTGGCGCGGGCGTTTCGGATGCGGTCCTCGCAGCGGGCCCGTCGGCGGTGGCGCAGTTCGAGGTCGGCGAGCTGGCCGCCTTTGGTGTTGGTGGCGAAGCAGGTGAGCCGGTTGCCGTCGATGTCGGTGAAGCGCAGCTGGGCGCCGGGGTGCGGGCGTTCCTTGCGGACGATCAGCCGCATTCCCTTGGGCCAGGTGCTCAGGTCGGGCATGTCGGTGATCTCTGCGACCCAGGCGCCGGGCCGCTCGCTGCCACCTGCGTCGTAGACCGGCGTCCACGCCTTCTTCGGGATCTTCAGCACGGCCTGGTGGATGGCGTCGGTGATGGTCATTCCGACGGAATACGACAGCCATCGTCCGCGCCGGGAGAGCCAGTCGAGGAAGGCGTGGGTGCCGCCGCCGGAGTCGGTGCGGATCAGTGTCTGCCGTCCCCGCCGCAGCCGTTTCGGCAGTTGAGCCAGGGCGAGTTGGGCGGTTTCGATGTGGTCGGCGGCGGTGTTGGATCCCGCGTTGCCGGGCCGCAGCAGGGCGGCCACCGGCTCCCCGGACCCGGCCTGGCCATGGTCGACGAACGCGACGAGCGGGGTACCGGTAGGCCACCGGCGAGGTGCCCGCGCGGAGCGCGGGTCCTTTTCCGGTGGCCCCCGGCCCGAACCGCCCGTGCGGCTTTCACCGCAGGCGGCTCTCCAGTGATCTTCGTGGTTCCGTCAGCGGTCGGTGTGGATGGTGGCGTGACAGGGCTGGCAGGTCACGAGGGACTTGCGCCGTTTCCTGAGCATTACCGTCATCCATGCCGGGTGTGGCTGCCTGCGGGTCGACAGGTCCGTGAGGCTGTGGACGTGGTGGACGGTGATGCCGTCCGTTGCGCCGCAGATCTCGCAGCGCCCGGCGAGGAGCCGGGAGATGAGCTCTTTGCGCCGGGGGGCCGCTCTGGCCGTGGTCTTGTCCACGATCAGGGCGGTTCGCTGTCGTCGCAGCGGAATACCGCCGAACCGTACGACCAGCGCTTTCCTGCCGGGACGCTCGGTGGTGACCTGGAGGCACCTTCGGGGCCCGACCGGGGTGTCGACCTTGGACCGGTACTTGCGGGCCATGGCCGCAACCCTGGTGCGGTGCTTTCCGGCGAGTGTCTTGAGCAGCGATGTCTCCATGACCCAGCGGAGCCGGGACAGGCGGAAGACATCGCTGGCGAGCAGGTAGTACTGGACGATGCCCCGGTACTCGGCTCCGTAGATCCTGATGATGTCCCGGTCCGGGGCACTGAACAGGTCGGAGCGGTGTGCGGGTTTGCCGCGTTTGAGGTAGCGGGAGCAGTTGGCGTTGATCACCGCGATCGGCACGCGGAGTCGGATCACGCCGTTGACGGATCTCCGTCCGTTCGTGACCTTCGTGCTGCTGTGCTGGACGGTGATCTCGTAGCCGAGGAACCGTGCCGCCTGGGAGCGGGCGTGGGTGATCAGGGTCTTGTCCGGCGACAGTTCGAGCTTGAGGTCCTCGTGCAGGAACCGCGCCAGCCGCTTCTTGATCTCCTCGGCTTCGGCCCGGGGGCCGATGAACCCGAGCAGGGTGTCGTCGGCGTAGCGGACATAGCGGAGTCTGCGATAGCCCGGGTCCTGTGGATCCGAGCTGGGCAGCGACCGCAGCCGCTGGCGCAGTTTCCGGAACGTGGCGTCGTCGCCGCGTTCGCGGGCCCTGCGCAATTGCGTAGTACGTCCTGTGGTACTCCCGGCTGGGCCGCCGGGAGTGTCCTCGGGTGTATTCCGGGATGAGGACGTTCTCGATGAAGGAGTCCAACCTGTCCAGGTAGATGTTCGACAGGATCGGGGACGCCACCCCACCCTGCGGCGAGCCGCTGAGGGTCGCGTGATGGATCCAGTCCTCCAAGTACCCGGCGCTCAGCATGTGTCGGACGAGCCGGAGGAACCGGCCGTCGTGGATCTTCGCCGCCAGCGTCGCCATCATGACGTCGTGGTCGAGGCTGCCGAAGCAGTCGGCGATGTCCCCTTCGATGAACCAGGTCGTGCCCTGCCAGGTGTCCGCGATCTTGCGGAGCGCGGTGTGGCAGCCCCGGCCTGGGCGGAAACCGTGGGAGGCGTCGCTGAATGCCGGCTCGTAGTACGCCTCCAACAACAGGCGTACCACCTCCGCCACCAGCTTGTCCGACCACGAAGGCAGGCCCAGCGGGCGGCGTTTGCCGTTCTTCTTCGGGATGTAGACCCGTCGTGCGGGACTCCATCGGAAGCGCTCGTGGCGCAACGCGTCGATGACGCGTCCGATCTTGTCCAGTGACATGCCGTCCACGGTTTCCCCGGTCACCCCGGGCGTCATCGCTCCCTGGTTGGAGTACAGACGCCCGTAGGCCAGTAGATACAGCTGCGGGTTGAACAGTTGTCGATACAGCTCCTCGCACGGCAGGCCGCGCCTGCCGCGTTCACGCAGGACACCCAGCACCGTTTCGGCGCTCTGCATTTCGCATACCTCCCAGACCGGGATGTCCGATCACCTGTGCCCCTTCGCCCTGCGGACGGCGTTACCGTCCTCCCCGGCAGGCCGTGACCCCTGGTAGGGTCGGCCGAGCGGCGAGGTGCCAGCTTGTGAGCTGGTCCTTTTCCGCTCGGCCTCCCACCGAACCCGGCGGGCCCGTTTCCGGGCACCGGGCTCTCCAGCGATTTATGCCGCGTGCGTGACCGGGTTCGCGTGGATCCAGTCATGGCACGGCGCGCAGACTACGAGCGTCTTGCGCCGCATTCTGGCCATGAGTTCGGCCCACGCAGGCCGGTCCATTTCTGGCCGTTCGAGTTCTTTGAGGCCGGCAACCTGGTGCACTGCTACCGTGGTGCCGGCCTCGCAAAGCTCGCATTTCCGTGTCCGGAGCCGCATAAGCAATTCTTTGCGTGGGACACGGGCCGGGACCGGGGCCGGGTCGGTGATGACCGCTCGCCGGTCTTGCCGCAGGATGATTCCGCCGAATCGTGCTACCAGGTCCGGCTTGCCCTTTCGCTTTCGCTTGGCCTCGAAGCAGGTCCTGAGGCCGTCGCCGGTGATGACCTTCGCCTGGTGGCGGGCGGCCATCTTGGTGACGGTGGACCTGTGCTTGGCAGCTAGCGTTTTCAGCATCGATGTCTCGGCGTGCCAGCGCAGTGTGCGCAACCGCCAGACGTCCTGGGCGAGCAGGTAGTAGTTCACGACGCCCCTGTATTCGGCTCCGTAGATCCGTACGATGTCGTAGTCGTGCAGATTCTGGAGCCGAGACCGGTGCCACGGCTTGCCGTGTTTCCGGTAGCGGGCGCACTGGGCCTTGACCGCGTCCGACGGCACCCGCAGCGCAATCTTCCCATTCACCGATCTCCGGCTCCTGGTGATTTTCGTGCTGGAGTGCTGGACGGTGATGTCATAACCGAGGAACCGCGCCCGCTGGCTGCGGGCATGCGTAATCAAGGTCTTGGTTGTGTTGAGTTCCATTCCGAGGGTCTCCCGGAGGAACGTCGCAATCCTGGCCTTGATCTCTTCGGCTTCGGCCTTCGGCCCGGTGAATCCCAGCAAGTGATCGTCCGCGTACCTCACATACTTGAGGCGGCGGTAGCCAGGGTCCATCGGGTCGGTTGACGGGAGCGAGCGCATCTGGTGTTCCAGGCGCCGGGCCTCTGCCCGGTCCCCGCGCCGCCGTGCCCTCCTGAGGTGACTGTCTACCAGTCTGTAGGCGGGATTGGCGGTTCGGAGCGCGCCTCGTGTGTACTGCGGAATCAGTTCCCGCTCGACGAATTCGTCGAGCTTGTGCAGGTAGATGTTGCTGAGGATTGGGGATACCACTCCGCCTTGCGGAACGCCGCTGAGCGTGTCACTGTATTCCCAGTCTTCCAGATACCCGGCTTGCAGCATGTGGCGAATAAGCCGAAGAAGCCGCTGGTCATGGATTTTCTCTGCCAGTATCCCGAGAAGGATCTCATGGTTGAAACTGCCGAAGCAGTCAGAGATATCGCCCTCGACAAACCATGCGGTTCCGGTCCAGGTGTTGTTTATCTCCCGCAGTGCGGTGTGACACCCTCGTCCTTTCCGGAATCCGTGTGAGCGATCGGAGAACCCCGGATCGTAGTACGCCTCTAAAAGTAGGCGGACCACTTCCCCCACTAGCTTGTCAGACCATGACGGAAGCCCGAGAGGGCGGAACTTCCCGTTCTTTTTCGGAATGTAAACGCGGCGGGCGGGTGAGAACCGATACCGCTCCTGCCGCATCAGCCCAATGATCTGTTCGATCTTGTCCTCGGACATACCGTCTGCGGTTTCTTCGCTGGCCCCAGGCGTCATCGCCCCCTGGTTGGAGTAGATGTTCCCGTACGCCAGCAGGTACAACTCCTTGTTAAACATCTGCCGGTAAAGCTGCGTAAGCGGCAGGCCCTTCCTGCCACGCTCGCGGAGAACGTTCAATACCACTTCGGCTTCCTGCATTGCGCATCCCTCATGGCTCTTAACCGTTCATCGCCTGTGCCCCTTCGCCCTGTGGACCGTCATTAGCGGTCACCAGATTGGCCGGACGTTACCCCGACGACTACTGCGGGCACTCCGTCGCCATAAGACTCGCGTCTCTTAGGCGATCCCATGTTCACGACTGCTGTACGTATCGAGCACGACGTAGGCGTCCTGTTCGTCTCCTTAAATGCCCTGACAGGACATCGCTCCTGCGCCCCAGAGGATTGCAGCGGGCAAGTCGCTAACCCACCGCAGGGGCCGGTACCGGTTTCAGGCGTCTTTCCGGCAGGTGCCATATTTCACCTTCTGGAGACTAGGATTCAGGCAATCCAGCTTTCGCCATATCGTGCGGATCCCCCGGCACGCCACCCCGTACGCCTGGGCGTGAACTGCCGGTTTCCTGGCATGCTATTTTCCCCGGCTACCCTTTCGAGGCCGGGTCAGCCATCAGATCCAGAGACAACTCCTCTCGTCCCTGCCCGCTGCGCGGGCGATACACCAGCGCACCTCATGGCGCACCGACTACTACGGGCACTCCGTCGCCTTGGGACTCTCATCCGGTAGGCGATCCCATGTTCGTCTCCGACGTACGTAACAGCGTGAGGTAGGCGCCCTACTCATCCCCTTGAACATCCTGACTGGACGTCGCGTCGCCGTCCGGAAGGTGCAGCAGCCACACCATCAAGCCGCCGCAGACGACGACACCGGCCTCAGACGCCTTGCCGGTGGAGTCTTCGTTGCCTCCGCTGGGGATTGGGGTTCAGGCAATCCAGCTTTCGCCATGTCACGCGGGCCACCTGACGCACCGCCCGCAGCGTCTCGGCACGGCCACCAGTTTCCTGACATGCTCTTGTCCCGTCACCGTTTCCGGATCGGGTAAGTCATCAGGCCCAGGAACCTCCTTCCAAGTCCCTCCCGGCTCAGCCGGGGATACGCCAGTGAGGTCGACCCGGAGCGCGGTACTGGCCTCTCGACCAGCCCGTTTCTCCGGGTCGCCTCCCGAACCCGGCGTGCACCGCTAAGCGCACCGGGCTCTCCACAAGTCCCGTGAGTCGGTGTTCACTTCATGCCGTGCTCGGCCATGGTGTCGGGATGCGTGTTCCCCGGTAGTAGTAGCGCTTGGCGCTCACTCTTGCCGGATCGAACAGTTCCATCCCGCCCTCGGCGGGCCAGATGCCGTAGCGTCGGCGCAGTACCTTCCAAGGCACGCGCTTGTGCTTGCGCTCCTGCCATCTGATGATCTCCTTCCAGAGGTAGGCCCTCAGATAGCTGAAAGTCGCGTTCGAGCATCCGTACTTGAAGTACGCGGTCCAGCCCCGCAGCATCCGGTTGAGCTGACGCAGCAGGTCTTCGAGCGACAGGTTCATGCTCCGCCGGCAGATCGTCTTCACCTTGGCCATGACGGCCGCCAGGGCTTTCTTGGCCGGATAGACGTAGACGTACCGTTTGCCGGTGCCTCGTTTCCGGTGGCGCTGGATGCACCAGCCGAGGAAGACGAGGCCCTCGTCGATATGGGTGATCAGAGTCTTCTCCGGGGACAGGCGCAGGCCCATCCCGGAGAGGACCCCGGCGAGTTCTTCCCGCAGGGCTTCGGCATGCGCTTCGGTGCCAGAAACGAGCAGGCACCAGTCGTCCGCGTACCGCACGAGGCGGTAGTTCGGCAGACCTTGACGGCGCCGCTTTGCCCTTCCATACGGGCTGGCTCCGGGGCCGCCCGGACCTTGGGCGATATGCTCGTCCAGGGCCGAGAGAGCCACATTGCTCAGCAACGGGGAGAGAATCGACCCTTGCGGAGTCCCCGCGTTGGTATCCACCAGCGTGCCGTCCTCGTCGAGGATACCCGCCTTCAGGAACGCCTTCACCAGATCCAGGACGCGTTTGTCTCCGACACGTTCCCGCACCCGGTCCATGAGAGCCGAGTGCGAAATTTCGTCGAAGCAGGCTTTGATGTCACCCTCAACAACCCACTCATACGAGCGGGATGCGAAATGGTGCACCTCAGCCACTGCGTCATGAGCCCGGCGATTCGGGCGGAACCCGTAGGAACACGGGAGGAAATCCGCCTCGAAAATTGGCTCCAACACCAGTTTCAAGGACGCCTGGGCAACTCGGTCACGGATGGTCGCGATTCCCAGGTAGCGGACCTTGCCGCCAGCCTTGGGGATCGCGCGCCGCCGGGCCGGGAGGGGCCGGAAGGTGCGGGCTTTGAGATCTTCCCGTAGTTCCGAGAGGAACCCTTCCAGCCCACGCACGGACTCAATGTAGTAGGCGGTCTCGCCGTCCACTCCCGCCGTGCGCGCGCCCTTGTTGTTCCGCACCCGGTCCCAGGCCACCAGCAGGAAGCCCGGGTCCGCAGCGAGGTTGTACAGATCATCGAACCTGCGATGAGGGTCATCACTGGCCCAACGGTGCAGCTTGGTCTGGATTTCCAGTACCCGGCGTTCCGCCTTGAGTAAGACGTATTCCAGTTCGTCGGTATTCACCAACGGCCTCCCGGCATTCCAGCATCCATACTGCCGACTTGCTGGCCCCCTTCGCCATGCGCGAACCTCTCGTCCGCTCGGACTACTACGGGGCCTCCGCCCCGTCCCGCGCCTTCAACAGACGACGTATCTATCCCACCGGCCCGAATGGATTCCGGGCCAGGGGAACAACGCGGGACGGTTCCCGTGTTCACGGTGAATCGATCGATCAGTCCGGCATCCAGCTTTGCCCCGGCAGCATCGCCACGGTTACGCCGCAGGCTTTCACCGTGGCCTCCCCACCGACACGCCAAGTCGGCTACGGAGTCAGTCCGTTCAGTTAACGGACTGTGCACTGCAACCCGGCCCATATCCACCAGATTTGAGCCGGTGCCACGCTTACGGAGCTTTACCACTGGTTCCTCTCGTATGCCCTCTGATCTCGCTCGCCGGACCCGGCCCGTCTGGTAGTTCCGAGCAGTCCCGGCTTTGTCAGCGCTGCTTCCCGCCCTTCCCGGCGTCTCCCGGGTCGGACTGCGCTCAGCTCCCACCAGGCTGCTGCGACAGCCTGGCGAGGAGGTCTTGCACCTCCTTCGATTCACCGCGCCTCACGGCGCACGAGCGCCTCATGGCGCACTGATGGCCGAAGGTCTTCTTCCAGGTCGGGGTGGCGTCCTGCTTCTCGGAGTGTGCGAGCACCAGCACGCCGTCGATGTCCACGATCACCTGGCCGTTGGCGGCCGGACTGCTCTCACCGGCCAGCTCCCAGACTCGCTCGCGCACCTCGGAACGTGCACTCCGGATCGCCGAGGGGGTCTTGGGGCCGGACGCGGCGAGCACGTCGATGAGACGGGAGACCGTCGGATCGGAGGCCACCGGGCCGAACACAGCCGGCTCGGCCCGCACCATGCCGACGTCGGCCAGGCAGTCGCCGCCGAGTGCGACGGCCATGGCCACATCCAGCAGGATCTTGCCCGGGTCGTGCACCGCTCGCGGCTTGCGCCAGGCGTGAGTGCCGCCGATATCGCGGTGTCCAGGCCGGACTTGCGGACCGTCTCGACCAACAGCACCGACCCGGACTGTGAGACCACCCCGCGGCCACCGCCCTCGACACGGACACGTGGGTACGACCCGCTACGCTTCTTCACCTGGAGAGTGCTTCTTTCCTTGCAGCTGACAGGACCCTCGACAAGTCCCATCGTTGCAGGTCAGCAGCACTCTCCACTTATTTGATCAAGGCGTGGACGAGCGCGCTCATGAAAGCGCGAGGCTAAGGGGTCCTTTCAAATAGCTGGGATCTTGCGGGCGAGGGTCATGCAGTGGGCGATCTGTAGGAGGGCCTCGTGCATGTCGTCTCGGGTTTCCCAGCGGGTCCGTAGGCGGCGCGGGCCGTGGAGGCAGGCGATGGCGGACTCGGCAACCCATCGCACCCGACCCAGGCCCGAGCCGTGCGGTTCACCGCGCCGGGCGATCATCGGGACGATGCCGCGCTCGCGCAGACGGCGGCGGTAGCTGTCGTGGTCGTAGCCGCGGTCGGCGTACAACGCCCGGGGCTTGCGCCGGGGCCGGCCCCGTTTGCCACGCACCGGCGGTACGCCGTCGACCAGCGGCAGCAGCTGGGTGACGTCGTTACGGTGTCCGCCGGTCAGCGACACCCGCAGCGGGGTGCCGTGCCCGTCGGTCAGCACGTGATGCTTCGAGCCCGGCCGCGCACGGTCAACCGGACTCGGGCCGACTTTTGGGCTGCTTCGCCCCCGCTTGGCCGGCACGTGCGAGGCATCGACGGTGACGCGAGAGAAGTCCAGGCGGTCCGCCGCTCGAAGCCGGTCCAGCAGCACGCGCTGGAGTTCCTCCCACACCCCGGCCTCCTGCCATTCGGTCAGCCGCCACCAGCAGGTAGAACCAGAGCCGAAGCCCAACTCCTGCGGTAGGTACTCCCATTGGATACCGGTGTACAGGACGAACAGCACACCCTGCAGCGTCTTGCGGTCATCGATCCGCTTGCGCCCCGGGTACCGAAACCGCCGCTCATGCTTCGGCAGCAGCGGCTCGATCACCGCCCACAACTCGTCGCTGACCTCCCACGGCTTCCGCCGTGTCATGGTCACCCCCACACAGCACGGGACCACATAGATCTCCACCGTGCCACAACAAGATCTTTCTGCAAGGACCCCTAAGTCGAGATGGTCTCATCACGCGGGGATGCTGACGCCCGACAGCAGATGGGCCCTCAGTTGCGAAAAATCTGCAACTGAGGGCCCATCTGTGAGTCGGCCCATCTCCGCCGGACTGCGGGGTCCTCCGCGACCCCAGGGGCGTGAGGCTGTCCCTGGGGGTTTCACCAGCCGATCCAAGGCGGGATCCGCGGCGGTGGCCCTCAGGTACAGCAAGGCTGCGGGCTAAGGGTCGACGGCTACTAGATCAGCGTCGACCGGGGCGTGGGTGTCTAGTTGGTGGGCTCGGATTCGCCACTAGTGAGGTCGGTCCAGGTGTCGGACAGGATCTTGTTCTCGACCTGGCTGATGTGCGCCGGGGTGTTCGAGGCTGCCGCTGCGACGACGGTCTCCCCAGTGCTCTTGAGCTTCACCGTCTTCTTGGTGCCATTTTTCTCCTGCAGACAGCCTGTGATCCGAATCCAGTGCCGGCGGTCACGCCGCCAGTCGATGGCAGCCAGACGCTGCTTGAACTCGTCAAAGGACACCGCCGGAGTAGGCACCGACTGTTCCGCGATGATCTCGGTGAACCTCTTCACCAACTGCTCAGTCGTGTCGTCTCCAGTTGCAGTCTCCTTCTGCATCGCGTCCATGATCGGCCCGAGTTTGTCGCGCCGCACCTGGTTGTAGGCCAATGCGAGGGCCTTGAGGGCGAACGCCCATCCATGGACGTACAGCCGTCGGTAGGTGTCGGCCTGCTTGGTGTCGCTCCAGGCGCCGCCGAATTGACCTTCCAACGTTTGCAGGAACTCGCGGCAGTACGGCAGCACCGCCTCGATGTGGTGGTGCTTGATGTGCTCGCGCTTGCGGTTGCCGTGGGAGATCACGTTGAGCAGCATCTGTTCGAGCGTCGATGCGTCGACGATATTTTGCACCGCGGTGAGCGTGGCTCCCGTACTGCGGCCATCGGCGACGCGGTTCTCGAAGATGGTGCCCTTGACTGCCTGGTTGCGCAGCTTGGCCAGGGCGGACGAGGTGTCGAAGGTCGCCACCAGGTTGGTGTTCTTCTTCGTGCCGCGTCCATTGCGATCTGCGAAACTCTGGGCCGCCGCGTCGACGTCAACCTTTAGTTCGACCTCAAGGGTCACGAAGAAGGTGTCAAGTGCACCGTTCTGGAGAGCGAGACGATTCTGCGCTGCCTCGAAGAGGGCTGCGGTCTGGGTCTGTCCGTCGGCCTGCATGATGGGTCGTTTGGGCAGGTAGATCTCGCCGTAGAGGGCAGCCGGGTTCGCTTCATCGAATGCGACGAAAATGGGCTGAGGGTCCTCCTCGAACTCCTCGACCGACTGCCATCCGGTGACGGTAGGCAGGTATGCGACCCGCTCACCGCGGACGGCCTCCAAGATGTACCGACTGAAGTCACCACGGTTGGCGGCCTTCGCGCCCTTGAAGTCGCTCTGCGTCTTGAGGTGGGCGGCCTTCATGCCGTTGGCCTCGTAGTCGACAGCGCGTGGCGGATCGGAAGGGTTATACCTTACGAGGTCCGTAAACTGCCGCAGGCTGGGATGGACTGTGACGCAGATGCGGTATCCGTCCTCCGCACCTTTTAGGCACAGAGTGCCGCGGATAGCATGCCGCTTCTCACTCTCATGCTGGAAGCGGTAGCGATGCTGCTCGAAGTTGGCTCGTGCCTCCTCGTCAGAGCTGACACGCAGGATGCGCAGGCCCCGGTACCTCTCATCCTCGGGGATGTCGTCGGTGTTGATCAGCTTCTGCTGAATGATGAACGGCGTACTCATGGCGTCTCCTGCTGGTGGGGCTCGGCCCCCGTCGAGGCGAGCAGCCCGGACTGGCGGGGAATCTCGGGAAGCGATGTGGGTTCTGCATAGGTCGGGATGCCGCCTGCGTGGGCGAGGACGGGCGGCAGAGCGACTAGCTCGATCGAAAGGTTCAACCTTTCAACGGTGTAGACGATCTCGGGTTGAAAATCGAACGCTGCGATGACGCCACGGATTAAGCAGTCGCTGCCGGCGGCTTCCTCAGCCCGGCGCGCCATGGCCACATAGACCAGGATCTGTCCAAGCGCCTCGTAACTCGCACTGATCTTGAACTCCCACAGGCGAGTGATGTTGCTCCGATCGATCGTGCGCATGTCCGCGCGCACGGCCGTGCCGTCGTAACTGTTCTCCCGCGCGATAAGCAGCTCGCCTGGACGGTGCTGGGCCAGTTCCGAAGCGTAGTAGTCCCGCACTCTGCACTCGCGTTCATGCAGCACCACCCGATCTCGCGTCATTGCGTCCAACTCTCGGCTCGTCAACCCCTGCCTCGAAGAGGTTAGTTGACACCTCGTCAGTCTGCAAGTAAATCTCGGAGATGCAAGAGGGAACCGCCGAGACGACTGCGTGCACGCACAGTTGAACATCCACCGGCAGCCTGAGTGATGCACTGCGCCCGGACTCCACCCTCCGCAGAGGCCGCGGCCTCCGTTCTGTCCGGTGGCGAGACTCATCAGAGCGTGGCGGGTGTCGGTGCGTCGTTTCCGATCGCGCCTGAGGACATGCGACAGCCTCAACCGGTGAGGGCCGGCGCTGTGTTGAGTCTGGGGCGCTTCAGTACGACCTCTGACTCCCAAGCCCTTCCAACGAAATCCGAAGCTGTCCAGGGACTTCGGCAACCTCCGAAGGCGCCTAGCCTCGATCTCTCGTGACGGGTCGTCGGATTCTCCGGCGGCCCGTTTCGGTTCGTCGGACTGTTCGCGGGCATGGTGAGGTCCCGGCTGTCGCGACGGGTGGGCGCCAGGTTCCACGGCACCGGTCGGGGTGGCGCTGCTCGTAGGGACGGGAAGCTGCTGGTCAGCCAGGGTTCGGCAGGGCCGCGAGCCGTCGCACGGCTTCGGTGATCACGTCGGTCCAGGGCCAGTGGTTCGCGAGGCGGAGGATGCGACGCCGGCCGGTGGTGACGACTCGGGCGGCGGCGGAGAACAGCCGCAGCCTCAGGCGCTTGGGTTCCCATAGCCGGGCGGGGCCGGTCAGAGCCAGCATCGGCAGCCAGGCCAGCAGGTCGAGGGCGATCTGGACGATCTCCAGCCAGAGCTGGTTCTGCGCGGTGTCGTGGAGAGGCAGGTTGGTAAGGCCGGTTGAGCGGGCGGTGCGGATGCGGTCCTCGGCGCGGGCCCGCTGGCGGTGGCGCAGTTCCAGCGCCGCGATCGCGGCGTCCTTGGTGTTGGTGGCGAACGCCGTCAGGCGCATGCCGTCGGCATCGGTGAACCGCAACTGGGCGCCGGGATGCGGGCGTTCCTTGCGGATGATCAGCCGCATGCCCTTGGGCCAGCCGTCCAGTACGTCTCCGGCGAGTTCGGCGACCCAGGCACCGTCACGGATGTGGCCGCGCGGGTTCGACGGCCGGGGTCCACGCCGAGGCGGGGATCTTCAGCACCGCCTGATGGATCTGCTCGGTGATGGTCATGCCGACCGAGTACGACAGCCACCGGCCGCGCGCGGTGAGCCAGTCGAGGAACTTGTGGGTACTTGCCGGCGGAATCGGTGCGGATCAGGGTGTGCCGACCGCGCCGGAACTTCCTCGGCAGCTGGGCCAGCGCCAGGCGGGTCGTCTCGATGTGGTCGGCGGCGGTGTTACTGCCCGCCCTGCCCGGCCGCAGCAGCCCCGCGACCGGCTCTCCGGTGCCGCCGCCTGCGTGGTCGACGAAGGCCATGAGCGGATGATGCCCATAGGTCTTCTTCCAGGTCCGTGTGGCGTCCTCCTTGTCGGAGTGGGCCAGCACCAGTACGCCGTCGATGTCCACGATCACATGCCCGTCGGCGTGCGGAGCATCGGACCCGGCCAACCGCCAGATGCGGTCGCGGACTTCGGCCCGCGCGGTTCGGATGGCGGCCAGTGCCCGAGGGCCCGCTGCGGCGAGCGTGTCGACCAGGCGGGAGACGGTCGGGTCGGAGGCCACCGGCCCGGAGAGGGCCGGTTCGGCCCGCAGCATCGCGACATCGGCCAAACAGTCCCCGCCCAGGGCGGTCGCGAGCGCAAGGTCCAGCAGGATCTTGCCTGGGTCGTACACCGCCCGCGGCTTGCACCACGGCGCCATCGCCTGATCCAGGCCGGTCTTGCGGACCGTCTCCACCAACAGCACGGCACCGGCCTGCGAGACCACCGCACGGCCGTTGCCCTCGACTCGGACAGGCGGGTACGACCCGCTTGGGAGCGCTTCTCTCTCGGCGACGAACAGGACCCTCGACAAGCCCTATCGTCCCAGCTCAGAGGCACTCCCCGCTTATTTGATCAACCCTCGGACGGCCCTCTTCATGAAAGCCCGAGGCTAGATGGTGGCCGCTCTGACCTAGGCTGACCGATCCGTAGATACGGATCAGAAGGTGGCCGTGCCACTCTCGTGCACATCCACGCCTGTCGAATGCGCGTCGAAGTCGCCGGGCTTCTGATCGCGGCAACCTGATGAGGCCAGGTCAGAGGCCATCCTCTCGTGAACCGGCCCAGCCCCTCCTAAGCGCCCACTCCATTCTTCGCTCCCTCACCTGCCGTGCCCCTCAACGGCCCACGTCAGAAGAGCAAGGCAGCCTCGCCTCGCTTTGCCGACCACCCCTGACAGGTCTGAGATCCCGGATGCCGGCGACATCACACCGCCGCACAGGTGACGATCGAGTTGCATCAGTAAACGGTCAGTTCCACATCCTTCCGATGAACGAGCGAGCCGCACTTCTGTTCTGGGAAGCCGTCGGTACCCCCCACCCAGGGAGCCACGCGGGAACCCTCCTGGGGCTCACGCCCCGGTCGTGAACGCGCCTCAACCCGTCCAACGAGGAGCACCGCACGGTCTGCAAGCGATCGACATCGGCGACATCCACGACCGGCGCATACGAGGCACGGCGGGGTGACTATTGACCCTCGGGATCAGCGAAGAGAGCCGCCGACCGACCCGCTCAAAGCCGGGTTGGTCGGCGACCTTCCCGCACCTGATTACTCGTCAGAACATGCGTCAAACGTGCGTCAAACATACGCCGCATGCGTCAAACATGCGTCAAGGTATCGCCCGTAACGCCCACAGCGCACATAACGCACACCACCCGAACCTGCAGGTCAGGAGCCCTTTCCGGCAGGCTCAAGGATCGCCACACACTCCACATGATGCGTCATCGGAAACAGATCGAACGCCCGCAGCATCCGCACCCGGTACCCGCCCTCCCCGAAGTACGCGATGTCCCGTGCGAGCGCCGCCGGGTCGCAGGCCACGTAGGCGATGCGGCGGGCGCCGAGGGCGGCGAGCTGGGCGACCGTCTTGCGGCCGGCGCCCGCGCGGGGCGGGTCGAGGACGATGAGGTCGACGTCGGTGATACCCGTGCGGGGCAGGATCGCGTCGACCTTGCCCTGCTCGACGCGGACGCGCGGGAACTCGGCCAGGTTGTGCCGGGCGTCCTCCACCGCGCGCTTGCCCGACTCGATGCCGAGGACCGCGCCCTTCTCGCCGATCCGGTCGGCGAGGGCGCCGGCGAACAGGCCGACGCCGCAGTAGAGGTCGAGGCACATGTCGCCCTTGCGGGGCAGCAGGCCCTGCATGACCGCCGTGACGAGCGTGTCGGCGGCCTTCGGGTGGACCTGCCAGAAACCTCCGCTGCCGACGCGGTGGGTGCGGCCGTCGGCGCGCTCACGGACGAACGGGCGGCCGTGGACACGGTGGACACCGCCGTCCTTCTCCTCGACCCGCATCACGGAGACCGGCTTGTCCAGCTCGACCAGGGGCAGCCGGCCGCCCGGCCGCGGCGTGAGGATCACCTGGCGGTCCTGAGAGCCCGTGGCCGCGATGGCCTCCACCGACTCCATGCCGGTCCAGTCGCGCTTCTCCACACCCAGCTCGCTGACGCCCTCGGCGGCGATCATGCAGTGGTCGACGCGCTCGACCTCGTGGGAGCGGTGGCGGCGCAGGCCGGCGTGGCCGTCGGCGTCGACGGCGTACTGCACACGGGTGCGCCACTGCGGTACCTGCCCGGCGGGCAGCTTGTCGCCCTCGGCGGGCATCACCGTGCCGTCCCAGCCGACCTGCTCGGGGGTGAGGCCCGCGAGCCGCTGGAGCTGCTCGGCGATCACCTCGCCCTTGAAGCGGCGCTGGGCGCCCGGCTTGGCGTGCTGCCAGTCGCAGCCGCCGCAGCGGCCGGGGCCGGCGTAGGGGCAGGGCGCCTCGACGCGGTCCTTGGACGCCGACAGCACCTCGACGGCGTCCGCGCGCAGGAAGCGGTCGCCCTCCTCGCCCTCGGTCACCCGGGCGACGACCCGCTCGCCGGGCAGCGTGTGCCGTACGAACAGCACCTGCCCCTCGGACGTACGGGCGATGCAGTGCCCGCCGTGCGCGACGGGTCCCACCTCGACCTCGTACTCCTCGCCCACCAGCGACTTCTTCGGTTCTGCCTGCATGGCGGGTGACTCCAGATCGGGGAAGGGTACGGCGGGACGGCGGACGGCCCGCGGACAAGGGACGACGGACGCCCGTGCTCGCGGGACACTCGCGGGACAACAGCCCACCAGTTTACGTCGTCCGGGGCGGCGTACGGGCCGCCCCGGAATCCGTCATTCCTTGCCGGTCGACTCCTTGGGCCGCTCCTGCGCGGGCCCCCTGCGCACCGAACCCGGCGCGTTCCACTCCGACCGCTTGCGGGCGCGCTGCTTGGCGGCCTCGGAGGACTCGAGCTGGTAGGGGACGGAGGTGACCATGATGCCGGGCGTGAAGAGCAGCCGGCCCTTCAGGCGCAGGGCGCTCTGGTTGTGGAGCAGGTGCTCGTACCAGTGGCCGACCACGTACTCGGGGATGATCACGGACACCGCGTCCCGCGGCGACTCGCGGCGCAGGCTCTTGACGTACTCGATGACCGGCCGGGTGATCTCGCGGTAGGGCGAGTCGAGGACCTTCAGGGGGATCTCGATGCCGCGCCGTTCCCACTCGTCGCGCAGCGCCTTGGTCTCGCCCGGGTCCACGTTGACGGTGAGCGCCTCCAGGGTGTCGGAGCGCATCAGTTTGGCGTAGGCGAGGGCGCGCAGGGCGGGGCGGTGGATCTTGGAGATCAGGACCACCGAGTGCACGCGGGAGGGGCGGACGCTGTCGTCGCTGGGACCCTCCGGGGCGGCGAGCTCCCGGGAGACGTGGTCGTAGTGGCGGCGGATCGCGGACATGGTGACGTAGAAGATCACCATGCCGAGCAGGGCGACCCAGGCACCGTGGGTGAACTTGGTGACCAGGACGACGACCAGGACCAGGCCGGTGAAGAACGCGCCGAAGGTGTTGATCGCGCGGGAGCGGACCATGTGGCGGCGCTTGCCGGGGTCACGCTCGGTGGCCAGGTGGCGGTTCCAGTGCCGGACCATGCCGATCTGGCTCAGCGTGAAGGAGACGAACACGCCCACGATGTAGAGCTGGATCAGGCGCGTGGAGTCGGCGCCGTAGATCCAGACCAGCAGCACGGCCGCGCCGGCGAGGAGCACGATGCCGTTGGAGAACGCCAGCCGGTCGCCGCGGGTGTGCAGCTGGCGCGGCAGATAGCGGTCCTGGGCGAGGATCGAGCCGAGCACGGGGAAGCCGTTGTAGGCGGTGTTGGCGGCCAGGAACAGCACGAGGGCGGTGGCGGCGGCCAGCACGATGAACAGGAAGCTGCCCGCGCCGAACACGGCCTCGGCGACCTGGGAGATCACCGGGTGCTGGATGTAGTCCGGGCCGACGGGTACGCCGTTGTCGAGGAGGTCCTTGGCGGGGTTCTCGGCCATCCGGACCTCGGACACCATGGCGAGCGCGATGATCCCGCAGAACATGGTGGTGGCCAGCAGGCCCATCATGGCCAGCGTGGTCGCGGCGTTGCGGGACTTGGGCTTGCGGAAGGCGGGGACGCCGTTGGAGATGGCCTCGACGCCGGTGAGAGCCGCACAGCCGGAGGAGAAGGCGCGCAGCAGCAGGAAGACGAGGGCGAAGCCGGCGAGGCCCTGGTGCTCGGGCTTGATCTCGTAGCCGGAGGTCGGTGCCCGCAGGGTGTCGTCCAGGACCAGGCCCTTGAAGGCGCCCCAGGCGATCATGATGAAGACGCCCGCGACGAAGACGTACGTCGGGATCGCGAAGAGCGCGCCGGACTCCTTCACCCCGCGCAGGTTCATCAGCGTCAGGAGCACGATCACGGCGATCGCGCAGAGCACCTTGTTCTCCACGACGAACGGGACGGCGGAGCCGAGGTTCTCGATGCCTGAGGAGATGGAGACGGCGACGGTGAGGACGTAGTCGACCAGCAGGGCGCTGGCCACGGTGAGGCCCGCCTTGGGCCCGAGGTTGGTGTTCGCCACCTCGTAGTCGCCGCCGCCGCTGGGGTACGCGTGGACGTTCTGCCGGTAGGAGGCCACCACCGTGAACATCAGCACGACGACGGCGGCCGCGATCCAGGGGCTGAAGTGGTAGGCCGACACACCCGCGATGGACAGGACCAGCAGCACCTCCCCGGGGGCGTACGCCACGGAGGACAGCGGGTCGGAGGCGAACACGGGAAGCGCGATGCGCTTCGGCAGGAGCGTTTCTCCGAGCCGGTCGCTGCGCAGTGCGCGCCCGATCAGAATCCGCTTGGGCACGTCGGTCAGTTTGGACACAACAGAACATCGTAAGGGTTCGAACAGCAGCCCGCCCACCGGCCCACCCGTAACACCCGCGCGCCAGTTCACGGCGGGTGCCGGGGCGTGTCGCGGGCGGGCCGTGCCCCCTCTGCCTCACGGGTGAAATCGGCCTCCGGTCCCGCAGGGCGTGGCCCCGTCGCGAGCGCCCCCATGCCTATATGACAAACCCGCCCCTCCCCGCAGCCGGCCCAGGAGTCCTCATGTCGTCCGCCGCAGAACTGATCGGGGCGAGCGCCACGCTCGTCGCCCTCGCCGTCCTGACCCTCGCGAGCGTGCGCAGCATCAGCCGCCGCTGAGTCGGTGGCACGCCGACCGGCACGCCCGTGCACGGGGGTGCCGCCCGCGGACCGTGCGTGTGTAGCTTGGGCGGCGGTCTGAGACCCTGTTCAAGCCAAGTCAACAACTCGTGACACCGGAAGGACGGTCGTGCACATCGTCATCATGGGCTGCGGCAGAGTGGGTTCCGCTCTCGCGCAGACCCTGGAGCAACAGGGGCACACGGTCGCGGTGATCGACCAGGACCCCACCGCCTTCCGTCGCCTCGGCTCCTCCTTCGGCGGCCGCCGGGTCACCGGCGTCGGCTTCGACCAGGACACCCTGCGCGAGGCGGGCATCGAGGAGGCCGGGGCGTTCGCCGCCGTCTCCAGCGGTGACAACTCCAACATCATCGCCGCGCGTGTCGCCCGCGAGATGTTCGGCATCGAGAACGTCGCGGCCCGGATCTACGACCCCCGCCGCGCCGAGGTCTACCAGCGTCTGGGCATCCCGACGGTGGCCACCGTGCGGTGGACGGCCGACCAGATGCTGCGCCGGCTGCTGCCCTCCGGGTCCGAGCCCCTGTGGCGCGACCCCACGGGCGGCGTCCAGCTCGCCGAGGTGCACGCGTCGGACGACTGGGTCGGTCACAAGATCAGCCGCCTCCAGGAGGAGACGGGTGTGCGGGTGGCGTTCCTGACCCGGCTCGGCGAGGCGATGCTGCCCACGTCGCAGACGGTGCTCCAGGAGGGGGACCTGGTCCACGTGATGATGCGTGCCGACGAGGTGGAGAAGGTCGAGGCGGCGTTCGCCGAGGGTCCGAAGGAGGGCGGTCACTGATGAGGGTCGCCATTGCCGGTGCCGGCGCGGTCGGCCGGTCGATCGCCGGTGAGCTGCTGGAGAACGGCCACGAGGTCCTGCTGATCGACAAGGCGCCCACCGCCATCTCGGTCGAGCGCGTCCCGCAGGCCGAGTGGCTGCTCGCCGACGCCTGCGAGATCACGTCCCTGGACGAGGCCGCGCTGCAGCGCTGCAACGTCGTGATCGCCGCGACGGGTGACGACAAGGTCAACCTGGTCGTCTCCCTGCTGGCCAAGACGGAGTACGGCGTCCCGCGCGTCGTCGCCCGCGTCAACAACCCCAAGAACGAGTGGCTGTTCAACGAGTCCTGGGGCGTGGACGTGGCCGTGTCCACCCCGCGGCTGATGTCGGCCCTGGTGGAGGAGGCGGTGAGCGTCGGCGACCTGGTCCGGCTGCTGCGCTTCAGCCACGGCGACGCCAACCTCGTGGAGCTGACGCTGCCGGAGGAGTCGGCGCTGGCCGGCACCCAGGTCGGCGCCGTGGAGTGGCCCGAGGACACGTCCCTGGTCACCATCATCCGCGGTACCCGCGTGCTGACGCCGTCCAAGGACGACTCCCTGGAGGCGGGTGACGAGCTGCTGTTCGTCGCCGCGCAGGCGCGCGAGGAGCAGCTGGAGGACCTGCTGTCGGTGCGGCGCGACGACACCGACTGACGTCTCCCGGGAAGACGGGTGGACGCGAAGGGCGCCCCGGCCGTTCGGCCGGGGCGCCCTTCGCGTCGTACGGGTCGGGGGCGGTGTCTACTCGCCCGCGCGGGCCGCGGCCTCGCGCTCCTTCTCCGCCTGCTCGGCCGCTTCCATCTCGGCGAACACGTCGATCGGCGGCGGCGCCTTCGCCAGGAAGACCCAGGTCAGATAGACGGCGAGCAGGAACGGCGGGATCTTCAGCGCGACCAGCACCCAGCCTAGCTGGGTGGTGTCGGCCCACCAGTACAGCGGGAAGAGGATCGCGCACTTGGCGAGCAGGATCAGGCCCCAGGCGTAGCTGGCCTTGGCGTACGCCTTCTTGCGGCCGGGGTTGCGGGTACGCCAGGAGAGGTTCTCCTTGAAGACCGGCCCGAGGATCAGGCCGATCAGCGGCACCCCGCACAGGGTCGTGACGATGTAGGCCAGTGCCAGGCCCAGCGTGTAGAGCATGCCGGGCAGATAGAAGTCCTTGGCGTTGCCCGTCATCATCGCGAACACGACACCGAAGGCCACGCCGAAGACACCGCTGAAGGCGTGCTTGACGGTGTCCTTCATCGCGAGGCGGACCACCACGAGGACCAGCGACACCGCGAGCGCGGCGATCGCGGACATGTGGAGGTCCTTGTTGATGGTGTAGATGGTGACGAAGAGAAGGCCCGGCACCACCGTCTCGACCATGCCCCGGACCCCGCCGAACGCCTCGAACAGCGCGGCTTCCGTCACCGCCCGGGCATCGTCCGCTTGAGTGTCCTGGGTCGGCTTGTCGAGCGACGTCACCGGCTACTCCCTACCGAGGGGTCTCAGTTCGTACTTCGGGTTGAAAAGCACCCGGCGGCCCCGGCTCATCGAGATCCGGCCGGACGCGATCAGTCTGCGTCCCGGCTCGATCCCGGTGATGGAACGCCGGCCCAGCCACACCACGTCCAGGGCGGCGGAGCCGTCGAACAGCTCGGCCTCCAGGGCGGGCACGCCCGCGCGCGGGCGCAGGGTGACCGTGCGCAAGGTACCAGTAACGGTGACGACCTCGCGGTCGTGACAGTCGCCGATGCGGGTGCAGCCCGCTGTCTCGGCGTCCTCTCGCAGCTCCTCGGACTCCAGGTCCTCCTGCGACGAGGAGAGCCGGTCTAGCATGCGCCGGAACCGGCCCACCGGCTTGTCGGATCGAGGAACAGCACTCATGTCTGAAGGGTACCGGGGGTCACCGACAGGCCAGTAGCCCCGCCCGGCGGGAGATCGCTCACTCGCCCTTCCTCGCCCGGGCCGGCCCCACCCCCACTTCTCGAAGCGGTAGCCGTCCCCGGCTCCGTGACGAAGTGCTTCGGATGCGACGGATCCGCCTCCGGCTTCCGGCGGAGCCGGGCCGTGTACACCCGCAGACAGTTCGTCTCCGTGCCGTACGAGGGCCCCCACACCTCCTGGAGGAGCCGCTTCCGGCCGACCGGACGGCCGGCGCCCCCGCAGCCGGGCAGCCTGATGGGTCCTGCCCCCGCCAGGCCGACCACGGAGGCCACCGAGAGCCCGATCCCGATGAAGATCGCGATGGCGACGATGTCCTTGGGGTCGGCGATGGTGAAGCGGTGCAGCGGCGGTGTGTAGAAGTAGTTCGGCAGCAGCGAGCCGAAGGCCGCCGAGGCCAGCGCCGGGAACAGTCCGCCGAGCAGGGCCGCCGCCACGACGATGGCGAGGAACAGCAGCATGCCGTTGGCGAGGCCGAGGTCGACGGTGTTCAGCAGCGCCGCCGCCACGACGGCGATGGCGTCCTCGCGCTCGTCCGTGCAGCCGTGGTCGAGGTCGGAGTACGAGCCGCATCCGACCACGGCGCGGGGTTTCGGGGCGCGGTTCGGGTCGGCGTGCTTGCTCGCCATCATCTGGTCCCAGGCGCCCTTCCAGGACTGGGCGCCGGCCGGCACCCGGTCGCGGGCGAAGTCCAACTGCCCCCGGGAGACGGTGACTCCGGGGTGGGCGAAGGTGGCGGAGGCGGCCGTCGCGGGCCGCTGCGCGAGGGCACCGCCGAGCAGGAGGGCGAGGGCGGGGAGGGGGTACGACGCAGGACAGCTCTGATCTCGTATGCGAACGATGGTCGCTCTCATGAATCGAGCGCCGCCCGGTGACCACAGGTCCAGACCAATCACCCGTCAAGGGGTCCGGACACGCCGAAGGGCCGCACCCCTGGTCGGGGGTGCGGCCCTTCGGGACCTCGCGGGTCAGCGGACCTCGGTGATCTCCGGGCCCCGCTGGAGCTGGCCCATGCCACCGGAGAAGCGCGAACCCTCCTCCTGGGTGACGCCCTCGGGCACCATCTGCGCGTCGTTCGGCAGCTTCAGGACGATCGGGTCGCGGGGCGCCATCGGGCCCTCGCCGCGGACCACGACCGTGTCGCGGAAGATCTGCTCCAGGAGACCGGCGGCCTGCGGCTGGACCGCGCCCTGGCCGGAGATCACACCGCGCAGGAACCAGCGCGGACCGTCCACACCCACGAACCGCACGACCTGGAAGCCGCCCGTGCCGTCGGGCAGCTGCACCGGCACCTGCGCGCGCAGCTCCCAGCCGAGGGGACCCTCGACCTCGTCGACGATTCCGCCCTGCTGGGTGATGCCGGTGGCGATCTCCTCGCGCACCTCGCCCCAGATGCCCTCGCGCTTGGGCGCCGCGAAGGCCTGCAACTGGACCGCGCTGTCACGCAGCACGACCGTGGCCGCGACGATCGCGTCGCCCGCGACCTCGACCCGGAGCTCCATGCCGTCGACGCCGGGGACGAAGATCCCGCCCAGGTCCACACGGCCCTCACCGGGCTCGCGCACCTCGGTGCTGTCCCACGGCCCGTCGGGGCGCGGTTCCGGCTCGAGCCTCACGCGCTCGCGGCCGCCCGCGTTCCCGTCCGCCTCAGTGTCGACGCTGTCGACGACCTGCTCGGCCTCGCCGGCCGCGCCCTCGGCGGCATCCCTCTTCTTGCGACGTCCGAACACGTCACTGTCCTTCCCGGTCGGATACGACCGAAGCGTATCGATTCCCACCCGTCGTGCCGCCGTCGGCGGCCGGACCCCTCGTCGCGGTTGTGCCGCTCCCGCCGCCCACGGCGCCATGGCCGCCGGTGGACCCGAAGCCCCCCTCGGCCCGCGCCGAGCCGGGAAGCTCCGCCACCTGCTGGAAGCGGACCCTCTCGACCTGCTGGACGACCAGTTGGGCAATCCGGTCGAAGCGCTCGAACCGCACGGACTCGCGCGGGTCGAGATTCACCACGATCACCTTGATCTCCCCACGGTACCCGGCATCAACCGTCCCCGGGGCATTCACCAGGGCTACACCGCAGCGGGCGGCCAGCCCCGAGCGCGGGTGCACGAAGGCCGCGTACCCGTCCGGCAGCGCGACGGCCACCCCGGTGGGCAGCACGGCCCGTTCCCCCGGCCCCAGTTCGCACGCCTGGGTGGTCCGCAGATCCGCCCCCGCGTCACCGGGGTGCTCGTACGCCGGAAGCGGTACGTCCGGATCGACGCGCCTGATGAGCACGTCCAGCGGCGCACGGCTCACGGGTTCACCTCGAAGGCACGGGCCCGCCGGACCTGGTCGGGGTCGCTCATGGCCGCCTGGATCTCCTCCTGGCGGCCGTTGTCGATGAAGTGGTCGACCTTCACCTCGATGAACAGGGCGTCGGCACGGACCGCGACCGGCCCGTCGGGGCCGCCGATCCGGCCGGTGGCCGTGGAGTAGATCTTCCGCCCGGCCACCGCGGTGACCTCGGCCTCCAGATACAGCGTGGTACCCACCGGCACCGGCCGCCGGAAGTCCGTCTCCAGCCGCCCGGTCACCGCGATCGTGCGCAGCAGCCAGTTCAGGGAACCCAGCGTCTCGTCCAGGGCCGTGGCGAGGACACCGCCGTGCGCGAGCCCCGGAGCGCCCTGGTGGGCGGCCTGCACGGTGAACTCGGCCGTGATGCTGACGCCGTCCCCGGCCCGGGCCTGGAGATGCAGGCCGTGCGGCTGTCCGCCGCCGCAGCCGAAGCACAGGTCGTAGTGGGCGCCGAGGAGCTCCCCCGGAGCGGGGGCGTCGGGGTGCCGGACCGGCTTCGCGGCGTCGGCCGGCGGCTGAAGGCTTGCGGAAGTACCACTCACAGGCGCAGACCTTACCCGCGCGTCGGTGATATCAGGACACCGTGCCAAGCTTGGCACCATGCAGCTCTCCACCACCCCGTACGAAGAACGCCTCACGGCCCCCCGCTCCTGGTGGCTGGTGTGCTTCCTGGTCGGCGTCTCGCTGGCGCTGATCCTGCTGCCGTTCGGCACCCTGCTGATGCTGGGCGGCCTGGTCGGCGGCACCGCGGCCTCGGCCGTCGTCGCCAGTTCCTACGGCTCGGTGCGCATCCGCGTCGTGAACGGCTCGCTGATCGCGGGCGAGGCGAGGATCCCGGTGACCGCGCTGGGCGAGGCGGAGATCCTGGACGCCGAGGAGGCGCGCGCCTGGCGCACGTACAAGGCAGACACCCGCGCCTTCCTGCTGCTGCGCTCCTACATCCCCGGGGCGCTCAAGGTCGAGGTCACCGACCCGGCCGACCCGACGCCGTACCTGTACCTGTCCACGCGGGAGCCGGAGCGGCTCGCGGAGGCCATCCGGGCCGCGCGCACGGCGGCCGCGTAACCCCTTCCGAGAGGCCAGGCGGCCGCTCAGCGGCCGCCGAGCTCCCTGGCGATGTCACCGACCTCCAGCGGCTGCCGGGGCTGCTCCAGCGGCGGCAGGGCGGGCAGGGCGTCCCAGGGCACCTGAAGTCTGCGCAGGTCCGTCCGGATGCGGGCGGCGAGCTTCTTGGTGTCACGGCGGTTCATGACCGCTCCCACGGCGGCGCCCACCATGAACGGCATCAGGTTCGGCAGGTCGCGCACCATGCGCTTCATGATCTGCTGACGCAGCTCGCGCTTCATGTGGCCGCCGACGGCGGAGTTGATCGACGTCGGCTTCATGACGTCGATGCCGCGCTCGCCCGACCACGAGCGCAGATACGCGGTGCTGCGCTCCATGAGCGTGCCGGGCGGCCGTACGCCGTAAACCTCGTGGAGTTCGGCGATGAGCTTGAGCTCGATCGCCGCGACGCCGGTGATCTCCGCGGCCAGCTCCGCCGGCATCGCGGGCGGCACGGGCAGCATGGCCGCCGCGCCGACTCCCGCGCCGACCGTAGCGGAGGCGTTCGCCGCGCCCGCCACGAGCTTGTCGGCGATCTGCTCGGGCCCGAGGCCAGGGAACTGCCGGCGCAGCGCCGCGAGGTCGCGCACGGGGATTCTGGGCGCGATGTCGATGATCCGGTCGGCGACGTATCCGAGGCCCGCCCGAGCCCGGTCGCCGCTCCTGCGGGCGCCTTCCCTGGCCAGGTCCTTGGCCCGGTCGCGGATCACCGCCGCCCGCCGACGGGCGACGGGCGCGGGGCTGGGCGCCGGAACCGGCGCACGGCCGGGGTCTCCGGCCGGTCCGAGCGAGGCCGATCCAGGGGTGGACTGCACCGGAAGAACCGTTCCCGTGGGAGGCGGTTCCGGGGCAGCCGTGCCCGTGGGAGCCGGTTCGCCAGGAACCGGTCCCGTCATGGATGAGCCCCGCTCGTCGTCACGCGCGCCGTACGGGCCGTCGTGCGGCCCAAGGTCCGTCCTCCCGAAGGAGAGGCGGCGCTTCCGAGGCGGGGTCGAGCCAGTCACGCCCGACCCGTCCTCAGTCGCAGTCGCGGCAGATCGGCTGGCCGTTCTTCTCGCGGGCCAGCTGACTGCGGTGGTGGACCAGGAAGCAGCTCATGCAGGTGAACTCGTCCTGCTGCTTCGGAAGCACCCGGACAGCCAGCTCCTCGTTGGAGAGGTCTGCGCCGGGCAGTTCCAGGCCTTCTGCGGCCTCGAACTCGTCGACGTCGACGGACGACGCGGACTTGTCGTTCCGCCTCGCCTTCAGCTCTTCCAAGCTGTCCGAGTCGACGTCGTCGTCGGTCTTGCGTGGGGTGTCGTAGTCGGTTGCCATGTCGCTCTCCCCCTCCGGGTGTCTGCGGTGTCTCCAGCGCACGTAACGCGTGAGAGGCCGGACTTGTGCCCGACCTGAGGCGGAGATTTTGCCTCACATCAAGGTCTGTTACTCAATCGACACCCAACCGGACTCCTCACGAGTGATCGGGTTTGGGTGGCGATCGGGACCGTACACGGCCCTATCTCTGCACTTCAAAGGCGCCTCCCCGTGTACTTCCCGTGATCAAGACCCCGGAAAACACGGATTTTCCCGACTTTCCGACGGTCCACATGATCACGGAGAGTAGATGACTGGAAATTCGCCTTTGTGATCGATCACACACGTGGAACCTCACCGGGTGCCCGGAAAATTCCGCGCAAAGCGAACATCCCCGCGTGTGTCGGCGACATGATCTCAGACGGGGAAGGTGACTCGCATCACGAGCCCCCCTCCCTCCCTCGGCTGGGCCGCGATATGCCCGCCGTGCGCCCGTGCCACGGACCGCACGATGGACAGACCCAGCCCGACCCCCTTGTCGCTTCCGGTGCGCTCGGTGCGCAGCCGGCGGAACGGCTCGAAGAGATTGTCGACCTCGTACGCCGGAACGACCGGCCCCGTGTTCGACACCACCAGCACCGCCCGGCCGTGCTGCACCTCGGTGGCGACCTCCACCCAGCCGCCCTCGGCGAGGTTGTAGCGCACCGCGTTCTGGACGAGGTTCAGGGCGATCCGCTCCAGCAGCACGCCGTTGCCCTGGACCACCGCGGGCGCGCGCGTACCGCGGATCTCCACGCCCTTGGCGTCCGCCTCGGCGTGCACCTGGTCGACCGCCTGCGAGGCCACCTCGGCGAGGTCGACCGGCTTGCGCTCCACGATCTGGTTGTCGCTGCGGGCGAGCAGCAGCAGGCCCTCCACGAGCTGCTCGCTGCGCTCGTTGGTGGCCAGCAGCGTCTTGCCGAGCTGCTGGAGCTCCACCGGCGCGTCCGGGTCGGAGAGATGCACCTCCAGCAGCGTGCGGTTGATCGCCAGCGGGGTGCGCAGTTCGTGCGAGGCGTTGCCGACGAAGCGCTGCTGGGCCGTGAAGGCCCGCTGGAGGCGCTCCAGCATGTCGTCGAAGGTGTCGGCGAGCTCCTTCAGCTCGTCGTCCGGGCCGTCCAGCTCGATCCGGCGGGACAGGTCCGAGCCTGCCACCTGACGGGCGGTGCGGGTGATCCGGCCCAGCGGCGACAGCACCCGGCCCGCCATCGCGTAGCCGAACGCGAAGGCGATCACGGCGAGCCCGAGGAGGGCCAGCAGCGAGCGGCTGAGGAGGTTGTCCAGGGCGTCGCGGCGCTGGTGGTCGGTGCACTCGCTGATCGCTTCGTTGAAGGCGGTCAGCGGGAGGTTGTCGGTGTTGATCGCGGGACAGCTGTCGCTGGTGACCTCGATGGCCTTGCCGCCGACGATCTTGAACAGCGGCTCGTTGCCCGAGTTCAGGGCCTGGGCCGCCAGCAGGTAGATGATCGACAGCAGCATGATCCCGGCGATCAGGAACATCCCGCCGTACAGCAGCGTGAGCCGTATCCGGATGGTCGGGCGCAGCCAGGGGAAGGGGATCTCCTGTCGTCGCGGGTCCCAGGTGGGTTTCGGAGGCGCCTGCGGGGGCGCGGGGGTCGCGGCCACGGGGGATCAGATCCGGTAGCCGGAACCGGGGACCGTGACGATCACCGGAGGCTCGCCCAGCTTGCGGCGCAGGGTCATCACGGTCACCCGCACCACGTTGGTGAACGGGTCGGTGTTCTCGTCCCAGGCCTTCTCCAGCAGTTGCTCCGCGGAGACCACCGCGCCCTCGCTGCGCATGAGCACCTCCAGGACGGCGAACTCCTTCGGCGCGAGCTGCACCTCCTTGCCGTCGCGGAAGACCTCGCGGCGGTTGGGGTCGAGCTTGATGCCGGCCCGCTCCAGGACGGGCGGCAGCGGCACGCTGGTACGCCGCCCGAGGGCGCGCACGCGCGCGATCAGCTCGCTGAAGGCGAAGGGCTTGGGAAGGTAGTCGTCGGCGCCGATCTCCAGGCCCTCGACACGGTCGCTGACGTCACCGGACGCGGTGAGCATCAGCACGCGCGTGGGCATGCCGAGCTCGACGATCTTGCGGCAGACGTCGTCGCCGTGGACCAGGGGCAGGTCGCGGTCGAGGACGACCACGTCGTAGTCGTTGACGCCGATGCGCTCCAGGGCCGCCGCGCCGTCGTACACGACGTCGACGGCCATGGCCTCCCGGCGCAGTCCGGTGGCCACCGCATCGGCGAGCAGCTGCTCGTCCTCGACGACGAGTACGCGCACGTCGCTGTCCTTCCTGATGTCCACCCGCGTAGCGGAGCGCACGCGGGCAGGGGCTTGGTGGGTGTTGGCGTCCATCCTGCCCTTTTCGGCCATAAGTCGGGGGTAAGGCGAGGTGAGCGGGAGATGGCGGGGCCGGGGACTGCGGTCGGCCGGGCCGGGAATGCCAGATTTTCTCGGGCTGTTGAGGTTTCCGCGGAAGGGAGCACGGGGAGGACGGATTACACCCCGCGATCACACTCTGCTTGTGCCGCAGCACCATGCGGTACGTCGTGTTCCGCTTGCCGCGGAGCGGGCGTGGAGGTCCTGGCACCGTAGCCGCCCGGCACGGTACGCCCGGGCAGCCACGGGAGACGTGATCGCCCCTTCCCATCCGGCACACCCCCGTGCCATCGACCCACGACCCAGGACGAGGGGGCGCAGCATGGACGCATTCACCACAGGACTTCTGCAGCGCATAAAGGCGACCGAGTCCGACCTGACGCGGGCCCGGAACGACGGCGACGACTTCCTCGTCGAGGTGGAGCAGGGCGAGCTGGACGACCTGCGCCGCCTCGCGGCCGAACACGGTGTGGAGGTCGGCGCGTACCGCGTCTGACCTGATCTTCGCGTAAGACGGCGGGCCCCCGGTGAATCCAGCACCGGGGGCCCGCTGCTGTGCCGGGGGCGCCGCGGTCTCACCCCGGGGCCTGTGGCTGCGCCGGGCGCTGTGGCACCGTCCCGAGGGCGGCCTGCGGCTTCGCCGGGCACTGGGGACCCTGCCCCAGGGGGCCTGCGGCTTTGCTGGGGCACTGTGGCCCCGTCCCAGGGAGCCTGTGGCTTCGCCGGGCACTGGGGACCCCGCCCCAGGGGGCCTGCGGCTTTGCCGGGGCGCTGTGGCACCGCCCCGAGGGCGGCCTGCGGCTTCGCCGGGCACTGGGGCCCCGCCCCGAGGGCCTCAGTGCTCCGGGACGTCGGCCTCAGTGCTCCGGGACGTCGGCGGGAGCGCTCAGTCGTGCCAGGCTCCGAAGTCCTCCAGGAGGCGCTGGAGGGGCTCGAAGACGCCCGGGGTGGCGGCGACCGTGAGAGCCCGCGAGGGGCGCTCCGAGGGGCGTCCACCGGTCAGCGCGCCCGCCTCCCGCGCGATCAGGTCACCCGCCGCGTAGTCCCAGGCGTTCAGGCCGCGTTCGTAGTAGCCGTCGAGACGGCCGGCGGCCACGTCGCACAGGTCGACCGCGGCCGAACCGCCGCGCCGGATGTCGCGCAGCAGCGGGATCAGCCGATGGGCGACCTCGGCCTGGTGGGCGCGGACCTCGGAGACGTAGTTGAAGCCGGTCGACACCAGCGCCTGGTCCAGCGGGGGCGCGGGGCGGCAGGCGAGGGCGCGCTCGCCCTCCCAGACGCCGGTGGCCCAGGCACCGCGTCCGCGCACCGCGCAGTGGGTCTCGCCCCGCATGGGGATCGCGACCACGCCGACCACGGTCTCGCCGTCCTGCTCGGCCGCGACGGAGACGGACCAGGTGGGCAGTCCGTAGAGGTAGTTGACCGTGCCGTCGAGCGGGTCGATCACCCAGCGGACGCCCGAGGTGCCGTCGCTGGAGGCGCCCTCCTCGCCGAGGAAGCCGTCCTGCGGGCGGTGCTCGGAGAGATAGCCGGTGATCAGCTTCTCCGCCGCGATGTCCATCTCGGTGACGACGTCGATGGGGCTCGACTTGGTGGCGGCCACCGCGAGGTCGGCGGGGCGGCCGTCGCGCAGCAGGGCGCCCGCGCGGCGGGCGGCCTCCCGGGCGAGCCGGAGCAGTTCCGTGTGCAGGGGGTCGGTCACGTCGCTCCTCAGGCGAAGGGGCTGTCGGCGCCCGCGGCGGCCGCGCGGGGGGCACGGGCCGGACAGCAGCCGACGGGGCAGAGGTCGTGGCTCGCGCCGAGCGCGCCCAGGGCGCACGGCGTGACCTCCTGGCCGCGCTCGACGGCGGCACGCTCCAGGACCAGGTCGCGGACGGCGGCCGCGAAGCGCGGGTCGGCGCCGACCGTGGCCGAGCGGCGCACGGGCAGGCCGAGCTCGGCGGCCTTGGCGGTGGCCTCGGTGTCGAGGTCGTACAGGACCTCCATGTGGTCCGAGACGAAGCCGATGGGGGCCATCACCACGGCCGGCACCCCGGCGGCGTGCCGCTCCTCGAGGTGGTCGCAGATGTCGGGCTCCAGCCACGGGATGTGCGGGGCACCGGAACGGGACTGGTAAACGAGCTGCCAGGGGTGCTCGGCGCCGGTGCGCTCGCGGACCGCCTCCGCGATCAGCCGGGCCACCTCGAGGTGTTGCGCCACGTACGCGCCGCCGTCGCCGTGACCCTCGACGGGGCCGGAGGTGTCGGCGGCGGAGTCGGGGATCGAGTGGGTGGTGAAGGCGATGTGGGCGCCCGCGCGGGCGTCCTCGGGCAGGTCGGCGAGCGAGGCCAGGACGCCCTCGATCATCGGCTCGACGAAGCCCGGGTGGTTGAAGTAGTGCCGCAGCTTGTCGACCCGGGGCGGTTCGAGACCCTCGCCCTGGAGCGTGGCCAGCGCGTCGGCGAGGTTCTCGCGGTACTGGCGGCAGCCGGAGTAGGAGGCGTAGGCGCTGGTGGCGAGGACGAGGATGCGGCGCCGCCCGTCGGCGACCATCTCGCGCAGGGTGTCGGTCAGATACGGCGCCCAGTTGCGGTTGCCCCAGTAGACCGGCAGGTCCAGGCCGTGCTCGGCGAAGTCCTTGCGCAGGGCGTCCAGCAGGGCGCGGTTCTGGTCGTTGATCGGGCTGACCCCGCCGAAGAGGAAGTAGTGCTGCCCGACCTCCTTGAGGCGTTCCTTGGGGATGCCCCGGCCCCGCGTCACGTTCTCCAGGAACGGGACCACGTCGTCCGGGCCCTCGGGACCGCCGAAGGAGAGCAGGAGCAGGGCGTCGTAGGGGCTGGCTTCGAGCGCGTCTGGCATGCCTCCGATCCTGCCACCAGCCACTGACGGCCGGGAAACCGCCACCGCTCCCGGGGGTGCGTTAGGGTTACCTAACTCGTAAGCTGTGTGGGTTCACTTCGTGCCTTACTGAGTCGCCGCCCCTCGCCCTGTCCATGTCCCGGACGCGGCGTCCCGTTCCCTCGGAGTGCCCTGTGCCAAGCCCTTATCGCGCCTTGTTCGCCGCCCCCGGCACCAGAGCCTTCTCCGCGGCGGGCTTCCTCGGCCGCATGCCGCTGTCGATGATGGGCATCGGCGTGGTGACCATGGTGTCGCAGCTGACCGGCCGGTACGGCCTGGCCGGCGCGCTGTCGGCGACCATCGCGCTCTCCGCGGCGGTGGCCGGGCCCCAGATCTCGCGGCTGGTCGACCTGCACGGGCAGCGCCGGGTGCTGCGGCCGGCGACCCTGCTGTCGCTGAGCGCGGGCGCGGTGCTGCTGCTGGCCGCGCACTACGGGTGGCCGGACTGGGTGCTGTTCGTGTCCTGTGTGGGGATCGGCTGCGTGCCGAGCGTCGGGGCGATGATCCGGGCCCGCTGGGCGGCCCTGTACCGCGGCACCCCGCAGCTGCACACCGCGTACTCCTTCGAGTCCGTGGTGGACGAGGTCTGCTTCATCTTCGGGCCGATCATCTCCATCGGTCTGTCCACCGTCTGGTTCCCTGAGGCCGGGCCGCTGCTCGCCGCGTGCTTCCTGGCGGCGGGCGTCTTCTGGCTGACCGCGCAGCGCGCCACCGAACCCGAGCCGCATCCGCGCGAGCACCACGGCGGCGGCACGGCACTGCGCTCCCCCGGACTCCAGGTGCTGGTCGGCACGTTCGTGGCCACCGGCACGATCTTCGGCGCGGTCGACGTGGTCACCGTGGCCTTCGCGGAGGAGCAGGGCCACAAGGCCGCCGCGAGCGTCGTGCTCGCGCTGTACGCGGCGGGTTCCTGTGCCGCGGGCGTGGTGTTCGGGCTGCTGCAGTTCAAGGGAGCACCCGAGCGCCGCTGGCTGCTGGGCGTCTGTGCGATGGCCGTGAGTATGATCCCCCTCCTACTGGTCGGAAACTTGCCGTTTCTGGCCGTGGCACTGTTCGTTGCGGGTCTGGCCATCGCTCCCACGATGATCACGACCATGTCCCTCATCGAGCAGCACGTACCCCGCGCACGGCTGACCGAGGGCATGACCTGGGTGAGCACCGGGCTGGCGGTCGGGATCGCGGTGGGCTCCTCGGTCGCCGGCTGGGTGATCGACGCCTCGGGCGCGCGCACCGGGTACGTGGTTCCGGCGGCCGCCGGGGCCGTCGCGGTCGCGGTGGGTTTCCTTGGCTACCGCCGGCTCGGCAAGCCGGCTCCGGGTCGGGGAGGCACCGTTGAGCAGCACAGCGAGCGGGAAGAACGGCACGTGGCGTAACTGGGGCGGCAACGTCAGCGCCCGTCCCGCGCGGGAGGCCACACCCGCCTCCGTGGAGGAACTGGCCGCCGTGGTGCGCTCGGCGGCGCGGGAGGGGCTGAAGGTCAAGCCCATAGGCAGCGGCCACTCCTTCACGTCCATAGCGGCCACCGACGGTGTGTTGATCCGCCCTCAACTGTTGACGGGCATCCGCACCATCGACCGGGACACCATGACGGTCACGGTCGAGGCGGGCACCCCGCTCAAGAGACTCAACATGGCCCTCGCGCGCGAGGGGCTGTCGCTCACCAACATGGGCGACATCATGGAGCAGACCGTCTCCGGCGCCACCAGCACCGGCACCCACGGCACCGGCCGTACGTCGGCCTCCATCGCCGCGCAGATCAGGGGCCTGGAACTGGTCCTGGCCGACGGCTCGGTGCTCACCTGCTCGGAGACGGAGAACCCGGACGTCTTCGCCGCCGCCCGCATCGGCCTGGGCGCCCTGGGCATCGTCACCGCCATCACCTTCGCCGTGGAGCCGGTCTTCCTGCTCACCGCGCGCGAGGAGCCGATGCCGCTGGACCGCGTGCTCTCCGAGTTCGACCAGCTGTGGGCCGAGAACGAGCACTTCGAGTTCTACTGGTTCCCCCACACCGGGAACACCAGCACCAAGCGCAACAACCGCAGCGCGGGCCCGGAGCGGCCGGTGAACCGGCTCGCGGGCTGGTTCGAGGACGAGTTCCTCTCCAACGGCGTCTTCCAGGCCGCCCAGTGGGTCGGCCGCGCGGCGCCCGGCACGATCCCCTCGATCGCCAGGATCGCCAGCACCGCGCTGTCCGCCCGCAGTTACACCGACATCCCCTACAAGGTCTTCACCTCGCCGCGGCGCGTGCGGTTCGTGGAGATGGAGTACGCCGTTCCGCGCGAGGCGCTGGTCGGCACCCTGCGCGAGCTGAGGGCCATGGTCGACCGCTCGCGGCTGCGCGTCAGCTTCCCCGTCGAGGTGCGCACCGCCCCGGCCGACGACATCACCCTGTCCACCGCGTCGGGCCGGGACAGCGCGTACATCGCCGTCCACATGTTCCGGGGCACGCCCTACCAGGAGTACTTCACCGCCGCCGAGCGCATCTTCACCGCGCACGAGGGGCGGCCGCACTGGGGCAAGGTGCACACCCGCGACGCCGAGTACTTCGCGGACGTCTACCCGCGCTTCGGGGAATTCACGAAGCTGCGGGACCGGCTGGATCCGCAGCGGCTGTTCCAGAACGACTACTTGCGGCGGGTCCTGGGGGCGTGACGCAGGCGTGGGGCGGCGGGGCGCCGGGGCCTCGGGTGTCACAGATCCGCTTCCCCGCGCGCTGGAAGGAATGCCGCTGGAGCGAATGCCGGAGGACGTCGCCCCACAACTCGCCTTCCTTGTCGGGCCTTTCACGCATTCCGGAATTCCATCCCCTTTCCGTCACGCACCCGACGGACCGTACGAGAGGGGGACGTACGGTCGAAACAGTTCGTTCCGTTTCGGTCGATTGCGTGAAGTGCGCCACGCCCAAGATCAGGAAATCCGCTCGAGGCGGCCTACTCCCGCGTTCCGGGGGAAGTTGAGCGGTGCGCCCATCACCGCACATGGCCCGAATGGAGTACTGTTGCGAGCCCTGGGTCCGGCCTCCCGCCAGGGTGTCCACGACCTTCAAGGACCGCCGGGAGGGGGCTTGTTGCACAGGGTGACGGAGTTGGTCACTTAGCGTTGCGAATAGGTAACCGTGCCATAACGGCGGTCCAGGGCCCGTGCCCGACACGCCGGGCAACTCGGCAAGGTTGTGGCAGGCTGCACCCGGGCAGGCCACACTCGACTAGCGGAAGCAGCGACGCACGTGACGTCGGCAGGCACCACCCGGGAGGTCCCCATGCCCGAACTGCGTGTCGTGGCCGTCTCCAATGACGGCACACGGCTGGTGCTGAAGGCTGCGGACAGTACGGAGTACACGCTTCCGATCGATGAGCGGCTCCGCGCCGCCGTGCGCGGCGACCGTCCCCGCCTCGGCCAGATCGAGATCGAGGTGGAGAGTCATCTCCGCCCCCGCGACATCCAGGCGCGTATACGCGCCGGCGCGACCGCGGAAGAGGTCGCCCAGATGGCCGGCATCCCCGTCGATCGCGTACGGCGTTTCGAGGGCCCCGTGCTGGCCGAGCGCGCCTTCATGGCCGAGCGCGCGCGCAAGACACCCGTACGGCGTCCCGGCGAGAACTCCGGCCCACTGCTGGGCGAGGCCGTCCAGGAGCGACTGCTGCTGCGCGGCGCCGAGAAGGACACCGTGCAGTGGGACTCCTGGCGCCGCGACGACGGCACGTGGGAGGTCCTGCTGGTCTACCGCGTCGCCGGGGAGCCGCACTCCGCGAGCTGGACGTACGACCCGCCCCGGCGGCTCGTCCAGGCCGTCGACTCCGAGGCGCGCTCGCTGATCGGCGAGTCCGACGACCTCGGCTCGCCGGAGCCCAGCTTTCCGTTCGTACCGCGGATCGCCCGGCTGCCGCGTGACCGCCCGCTGGACCGTACGGCCGACCGTGAGCGGCCGAGCCTGCCCGCGCCCGCGCCGGAGCCCGTGGAGGAGACCGCGAGCGAGCGGGACTCGCTGACGAGTCTGCTGGAGGCGGTGCCGAGCTTCCGGGGCGACCTGGTGGTGCCGGAGCTGCCCTCCGCGGAGCCCGTGGAGGAGCCCGTCGACGAGCCGGTGGCGGAGGAGCCCCCGGCCCCCGCGGCCTCGGCCGGTTCCGCCTACGCGGACGTCCTCATGCCGCGCTCCGTCGGCAGCCATCGCGACCGTCTCGTCGGCGCCACCGACCGCCAGGCCGAGGCCGACGGCGTCCGGCCGGGCCGCCGGGCGGCCGTCCCGAGCTGGGACGAGATCGTCTTCGGCACGCGCCGCAAGAAGCAGGAGTAGCTCAGGAGCGGCGAGGGAGCGGTGCAGGGGTAGCACTCCTCCGAGTGTCAGGGCCCGCGCGCGGGTTGACGCCCTCGCCGTCGGGTAGCCGCCTCACGCTGTGCGTGGCGCGAGGTCGTGTGTCCGTCCTGCCTGCCTCGAAGAGACGGCGCCAGGGCACCCATTCCAACGGCGTTCCGGCCGACGGCCCTTGGGCGTCGGCCGCGACGCCGAGGGCGTCTCACCCGTCGACCCGGGGCCTACACCCCCCGCGCCCCGCGGCCTCCGCCCGCGTCACTGCGGGTCCGGGCCCACCGCCACCGGACGGGAGGGGTCACGGGACCACTCCGACCACGAACCGACGTACAGGGCTGCCGGAATGCCCGCGACGGCCAGGGCGAGGACCTCGTGGGCCCCGGAGACGCCGGAACCGCAGTAGACGCCGACCCGGGTGCCGTTCCCGGCGCCCAGGGCCGTGAAGCGCTGCCGCAGGGCCTCCGGGGACAGGAAGCGGCCGTCCTCGGCCACGTTGTCGTCGGTCGGGGCGGACACCGCGCCGGGGATGTGGCCGCCGACCGGGTCGATGGGCTCGACCTCGCCCCGGTAGCGCGCTCCCGCGCGGGCGTCGAACAGGACGCCGGAACGGGCGAGTCCGGCCGCCCCGTCGGCGTCGAGCAGTCCGACGGCACCCGGGGCCGGCTGGAAGTCGCCCTCGGCGGGCGCCGGGCGGTCGGTCGACAACGGGCCCTCCCAGAACGGCAACCCGCCGTCCAGAACACGCACGTCCGGGTGACCCGTCCACCGCAGCAGCCACCAGGCCCGCGCCGCCGCCCAGCCCTGGCCGCCGTCGTACACGACCACACCTCGCGTGGAGGTGACGCCCGCGCGGCGCATCGCGGCACCGAATCCGGTCACATCCGGCAGCGGATGCCGCCCGTTCGTGCCCGGCTCGGAGGCCAACTCCCGGTCCAGGTCGACGAAGACCGCGCCGGGAACGTGCCCGGCGGCGTACTCGGCGCGCCCGTCGAAGGGCGGTTCGCCCGCGGCCTTGGCGACGCTGAGCTGCCAGCGGACGTCGAGCACCACCGGCGGGTTCTCACCGGTCAGTTCGCTCGCGAGTTCGGGTGCGGAGATGATGGCGTTCATGGCCCCCATCCTTGCGCACGGGGTGGCCCGAGCGTCCAGGTCCGGCTACTCTGCCGGACCTGACCGGTCACCGCACGTACGGAATCGGGCACATGCTGTACAGCCGATCTCCACCCGTCGGCAACCACACGGAAACGGCCGGGAAACCGCGCGCCGGGCATCCTCCGGCGTGGAGCGGCTCACCGGCCGCACCACGGCGGCGCGCCCGGAGCGCACCGGACCACGGGTGGTGCGAGCATCGGCACCGGAATCCGCAGAGCGAAGGCGACACGGCCACCGCGAAGGGGCCGAGGAGAGAGTGACGATGACCGAGGCACGGGGTTCGGCCGGCCAGAACGGCGCAGCACACGCCCGGCGCGCGCCCGGCACGCCCTGCTGGGTGAGCCTGATGGTGCACGGGCTGGCCTCGACCCAGGAGTTCTACGGAGCGCTGTTCGGCTGGGAGTTCCGGCCGGGCCCGCGGCAACTCGGGCCGTACCTACGGGCCGTGCTGGACGGCCGGGAGGTGGCCGGCATCGGTCAGCTGCCCCCGGACCGGCAACTGCCGATCGCCTGGACGCCCTATCTGGCCTCGGACGACGTGAACCAGACCGCCGAGACCGTCCGGTTGTGCGGCGGCACGATCGGGGTGGGGCCGCTGGACGCCGACGAGGCCGGACGGCTCGCGATCGGCTCGGACCCCTCGGGCGCGGTGTTCGGCATCTGGCAGGCGGCTTCGCACCTCGGCGTCGCCGTCACCGGCGTACCCGGCGCGACCGCCTGGAACGAACTGCTGACCTTCGAGTCCGCCACCGTCCTGAAGTTCTACGAGACGGTCTTCGGCTTCGAGCGCCGCCCGGCCGACTCCCCCGACTCGGACGACATCACCCTGCTGCTGCGCGGCAGCCCCGTCGTCAACATCCGCGGCGTCGGCAACGCCCTTCCGAGGGACCGTGGCTCCCACTGGCTGACGTACTTCGAGGTCGCCGACGTCGACGGGACGCTCCCCCGTCTCACCGCCCTCGGCGGCCACGTCCTCACCCCGGCCCATGACGGCCCCTGGGGCCGTACAGCGGTCGTCACCGACCCGGAGGGCGCCCGCTTCGCCCTGATCCGCAGCAACGCCTGACGCTCGGCTCCCGGCGGGGTACGTACGGGCGCGGCCGGTGCCGTCAGGCCGGCTGCACCGGCAGGACGTCCGGGGAGAGCGCCGCCGCGCGGGCCGAGGCGGCGGTCATGCGGCGGCGGTGGTGGCGGCGGCACAGGACCTCGTAGCCGACGATCTCGTCGGCGGACTGGGTGACGTCGCCGACGACCACCTGGGCGCCCTCGACGACCATCTCGCCGCCGACGGTACGGGCGTTGTGGGTGGCGCGGGCGCCGCACCAGCACAGTGCCTCGACCTGGAGGACCTCGACGCGGTCGGCGAGCTCCACGAGGCGCTGGGAGCCGGGGAAGAGCTTGGAGCGGAAGTCGGTGGTGATGCCGAAGGCGTAGACGTCCAGACCCAGGTCGTCGACGACACGCGCGAGCTGGTCGATCTGCTCCTCCGCGAGGAACTGCGCCTCGTCGGCGATCACATAGTCCGCGCGCCCACCCTGCGAGAGGAGGTCGACGAGGTAGGCGTACAGGTCGGTGCCGTCCACGACCTCGACCGCGTCCGTCACCAGGCCGAGGCGCGAGGAGAGCTTGCCCTCGCCCGCGCGGTCGTTGCGGGTGAGGATCACACCCTGGAGGCCGCGGGCGGAGCGGTTGTGCTCTATCTGGAGAGCCAGCGTCGACTTCCCGCAGTCCATGGTTCCGGAGAAGAACACCAGCTCGGGCATGGGAAAGTGAGCACCTTTCGGCGTGGGGGACATACGGAGCGGGGTCAGGAGCGTACTTCGAGCAGCGGGACGAGCTGCTCGACCGGGGTCATCGAGCCGTGGTTGCCGACCATGACCGACTCCTTGGGCTCCCGCTCGGAGGCGATGATCAGGACGTCGTCCCGGGCGGCCGCGACGACATCGCCGATCCGGCCGTACACCCGCTCGTCGATGTGCGGACCGAACCAGCCCGCCGCGATCGCCTCGTCCCGGGAGGCCACCCAGAACTGCTCGCCGAGCACCTCGCGCCAGCAGGTCAGGACGTCGTTCTCGGCGCCCGGGAGCGCGTAGACGTGCCGGGCGCGGCCCTCGCCGCCGAGCAGGGTGACGCCGGCCTGGAGCTCCCAGTCCTCGTCGAAGTCGATCCGGTGCTGCTCGTCGAACGGTACGTCGATCATGCCGTGGTCGGCGGTGACGTACAGCGCGGTGCGCGGCGGGAGCTGCTCGGCGAGGCGCTGCACGAGCCGGTCGACGTACATCAGCTGGCCGCGCCAGGTGTCGGAGGCGACGCCGTAGCGGTGCCCGGCGCCGTCCAGTTCGGCGTAGTACGTGTAGACCAGGGCGCGGTCGGCGGCGGCCAGCTGCTCGGCCGCGAAGTCCATGCGCTCCTCGCCGGTCAGCCGCCCGTGGAAGGTGCCGCCGCTGAGGGCGACCTTGGTGAGCGGGGTGTTCTGGAAGGCCGGCGAGGACACCTGCGCCGCGTGCACACCGGCGTCGGAGGCGAGCTGGAAGACGGTGGGGTACGGCTGCCAGGCGACCGGGTCGCTGTAGGGCTGCCAGCGGAGCTGGTTCATCAGCTCGCCGGTGGCCGGATTGCGCACGGTGTAGCCGGGCAGGCCGTGGGCGCCGGGCGGCAGACCGGTGCCGACGGAGGCGAGGGAGGTCGCGGTGGTCGCCGGGTAGCCCGCGGTGATCGGGCGGCCGGTGCCGCCCCGCGAGCTCGCCAGCAGCGAGGCCATGAACGGGGCCTCGTCCGGGTGCGCCCGCAGCTGCTCCCAGCCGAGGCCGTCGATCAGGAAGACGCAGGCACGGTCGGCGGCGGCCAGCTCGGGGATGGCCGCTGCCGTGCCGGGCACGCCCATGCCGGCGGCGAGCGTGGGCAGCAGGTCGGCGAGCGAGCCGCTGCCGTACTCGGGTACGGGCGCGGACGCGACGGCGAGGGGTTCCGGGTGGTCCCAGGAGGCGGCGTGCACCATCAGCGGGCGGTGTCCGCGGTGGCCTCGGAGATGGCCTGGGCGAAGACGAGCGCCTGGCGCACCGTCTCCGGCCCGTCCCCGGCCTCGCTGACGCGCAGGCTGAGGTCGTCGGCCGTGGAGCTGCCGGTGTAGCCGTGGTCGGCGTCGCAGTTGGGGTCGCCGCAGGCGGCGGGCTCCAGGTCGATGCGGGAGACCGCGCCCCAGCCGATGGTCAGCACGACCTCGCGGGGCAGGGTGCCCGGCGCGTACTGCTCGGGGTTGGCCACGACCCGGCTCACCACGACCGACGAGATCCGGTCGAGCTTCACCGACTCCGTGGAGGTGGTGGCGTACGGCGTCGGAGAGGTGGTGTCCGCGGCCTGCTCGTCGGTGTGGCTGACGATGAACCGGTTGCCGGTGAGGACGAGCACGGTCACATGCCTGCGGACCTCGTTCTGGTCGAACGTGGTCTCCTGGTGGACCAGGTACGACCGGATGGGCTCGCCGCCCACGGCGGCCTCCACCGCCTCGGCCACGAGGGCCGGGTAGTAGCCGCTGCGCTCGATCGCCGCACGCAGCCCCTGGGTCGTCGTACTGGTCTTGGCCATGACGTCCATCCTACGGTGGCGCACTGACTGCGAGGGACCGGTCACGCACTCCCCGGTGTACCGGGGAGTGGCCTGAGGTCCTCATACCCAGGGACGGCCCGTGGGCATCAGTACGCGGGCAGGGTGCGCGGGCCGAGGTCGTCGCGCGCGGGCGGCGGGGCCAGGCGGACGGTGGCGCCCAGGACGCTCAGGCCGTGCGGCGAGACGACGACCGGCTCCAGGGTGACGGCCACCACCTCGGGATGGTCGTCGACCAGCCGGGAGACGCGCAGCAGCAGCTCCTCCAGGGCCGGGGTGTCGACCGGTGTCGAACCGCGCCAGCCGAACAGCAGCGGCGCCGTCCGGATCGACCTGACCAGCGAGGTCGCCTCCCGGTCGGTGACCGGGATCAGCCGGTGCGCGGTGTCCCCGAGCAGCTGGGACGCGGCCCCGGCCAGCCCGAACGACAGCACGGCACCCGCCGCCGGGTCGATCACGGCCCGTACGACGGTGTCGACGCCGCGCGGTGCCATCCGCTGCACGACCGGACGCAGTTCCTCGGGCGAGCCGAACAGCTCGGTCAATTCGGTGTACGCCCGCCTCAGTTGCTCCTCGTCGGCGAGGTCGAGCCGGACCCCGCCGAGGTCGGCGCGGTGGCGCAGGTGGGGCGCGGTGGCCTTCAGGGCGACGGGGTACCCGAGGTCCAGTGCGGCCCGGGCGGCGGCGTCGGGGGCGGGGGCGGGCAGGGCGCGCAGCACCCTTATGCCGTAGGTCCCGAGCAGGTCGCAGGTCTCGTCGGTGCCGAGGGTGAGCCCCTGCCCGCGTGCGAGCAGTCCGCCGATCAGTCCGGCGGCCCCCTTCTCGTCGACGTCCTCGTACTCGGGCACCTTGCCCGGGTCCGTCGCCTCCCGCCGCCACTGGGCGTACTTCACGGCTTCGGCGAGGGCGCGCACGGCCCGCTCGGCGGCGGGGTAGGCGGGGATGAGGCGGGGGGCCGTGGGGCCCGCGGGGGTGGTGGGGCTGGTGCCCGGCGCCACGGCGGGCGGGTCGGCCGGGGCGGCGGGCTGTCCGGCCGGGGTGGCGGTGGCGCGGCGCAGGGGCCGGAAGGGGTGGGGGGCGGCCGCCCGGTCCCCGCTCTGGGGCGCGGTGCTCGTCGCGGCCGACAGCGCGGCGGCCAGTCCGCCGAGCTCGACGTGCACGACCAGTACGGGCTTGCCCGGTGTCTCCGCCGCCGCCGACCGCAGGGCCTCCGCCAGCTCCGCGTCGTCGGGCGAGCCCTCCCCGATCGCCGGGATGGCCGTCACGACGACCGCGTCACACGTCTCGTCGGCCAGCGCCCGGGACAGCGCTCGCCGGAAGTCCTCCGCGGAGGCCCCCGTCGTCAGGTCCAGCGGCGGCAGCGGCCGCAGGTCCTGGGACAGGCAGGCGTCGTACGTCAGCAGCCCGAGGGACTCGGAGTTGCCGAGGATCGCCACCCGGGGGCCGCCGGGCAGGGGCTGGCGCGCGAGCAGCAGTCCCGCGTCGACCAGCTCGGTGATCGTGTCGACGCGGATCACCCCGGCCTGCCGCAGCAGCGCGGACACCGTGTCGTGCGGCAGCCGCGTCGCCCGTACCGCGTGGCCCTGCGGCGCGGCGCCTCCGTGCCGGGCGCCCTGCACGACGACCAGCGGCTTCATCGCCGCCGTCCGCCGGGCGAGGCGGGTGAACTTGCGGGGGTTGCCGATGGACTCCAGGTACATCAGGGCGACGTCGGTGTCCGGGTCGTCGTACCAGTACTGCACGACGTCGTTGCCGGAGACGTCCGCGCGGTTGCCCGCGGAGACGAAGGTGGACACGCCGGTGACACCGGTGACGCCGCCACCACGCCGGTGCAGCCGGGACAGCAGCGCGACGCCTATGGCGCCGGACTGGGTGAACAGGCCGATGCGGCCGGGCCGGGGCGGTTCGGGCGCGAGGGAGGCGTTCAGGCTCACCTCGGACGAGGTGTTGATGATCCCGAAGGCGTTGGGCCCGATGATCCGCATGCCGTACGCGCGCGCGTGGCGGACGAGTTCGCGCTGGCGCGCGCGGCCGTCCTGCCCGCTCTCGGCGTATCCGGCGGAGATCACCACGAGCCCCTGCACCCCGTGCTCGCCGCACTCGGTGACGACGTCGGGCACGCGTGGGGCGGGTACGGCGACGACCGCGAGGTCCACCGGCCCGGGGATGTCCCGCACCGAACGGTGGGCGGGCACCCCGTCGATCTCCTTGAGGTCCTCCGGGAAGGCCCGGTTGACCGCGTACAACTGCCCGGTGAAGCCCGCCTGCCGGATGTTGTCGAGGATGCCGCGGCCCACGCCGCCGGGCGCGCGTCCGACGCCGACCACGGCGACGGACCCGGGGGCGAGCAGCCGCCGCACGGACCGCGCCTCCGCACGCTGCTCCCGCGCGCGCTGCACGGCGAGCGAGCGGTCGGTGGGTTCGAGGTCGAACTCCAGGCGTACGACGCCGTCCTCGAAGCTGCGCTTCTGGGTGTACCCGGCGTCGGTGAACACCTTGATCATCTTGTTGTTGGCGGGCAGCACCTCGGCGGCGAACCGGCGGATCCCGCGCTCGCGCGCGACGGCCGCGACATGCTCCAGGAGGGCGGAGGCGACACCGCGCCCCTGGTGGGCGTCCTGCACCAGGAACGCCACCTCGGCCTCGTCGGCGGGGGCGGAGGCGGGCAGGCCGTCGGCACCGATGCGGTCGTAGCGCACGGTCGCGATGAACTCGCCGCCGACGGTGGCCGCGAGGCCGACCCGGTCCACGAAGTCGTGGTGGGTGAAACGGTGGACGTCCTTTGCGGACAGGCGCGGGTAGGGAGCGAAGAAGCGGTAGTACTTCGACTCGTCGGAGACCTGCTCGTAGAAGCTGACCAGGCGTTCGGCGTCGTCCGCGGTGATGGGGCGGACGCGCGCGGTGCCGCCGTCGCGCAGCACCACGTCGGCTTCCCAGTGGTCGGGGTACTCCTGCCGGTCCGGCGCGCTCTGCATGGGGCCCAGCGTACGGCTCGCGTACGACAACGGCGCGGGGCAGTCTGTGGAGAAAACAAGCCGGGCCGCGGTCCGGCGGCCGGGCCGGCGCGGGACGGAGGGCCCTTCCCGTGCGGGACGGAGGACTGCTCCGGCGCGGGACGGAGGACCGTTCCGGGCACCCTCACAGCGGACCGTTCCGGGCACCCTCCACGGTGTGGAACACTGGTCTAGACAACCCTGGGAAAGTGAAGGGCAGCATCACATGGCTGAGCGCCGCGTCAACGTCGGCTGGGCCGAGGGTCTCCACGCCCGCCCCGCCTCCATCTTCGTCCGAGCCGCCACTGCCTCAGGCGTCCCGGTGACGATCGCCAAGGCCGACGGCAACCCCGTCAACGCGGCCTCCATGCTGGCCGTCCTCGGCCTGGGCGCCCAGGGCGGCGAGGAGATCGTGCTCGCCTCCGAGGCCGAGGGCGCGGACGTCGCCCTCGACCGTCTGGCCAAGCTGGTCGCCGAGGGTCTCGAGGAGCTCCCCGAGACCGTCTGAGCGGCCCGAGCAGCTCACGTACAGAAGCCGCGTCACCCGTCCGGGTGACGCGGCTTCTGCCGTTTCCCGGGACACCGGCAGCAATTCCCGCGGCGGGCGAGAGAACTCTCCGGGCATACCTTGGAGCGCACAGCCGGAATTACCGGCGCACGCGAAAAAGGCAGCGGAAATACACCTCCACCGCGAATATCTCCTCTTTGTATACGGCGCGCTTGTTAATGCCGCAGACCCGACATGTTTACGGGATGTTGCGAAGTCCTCACGCGGTCGGCGCGGTCCACCGCGCCGGGAATGCGCAGCCGGTGCGCCGCGCTCGCCCGCTCGGCGTGCAGGGCGGTGACCGCCCGCGCGCGCTCGCTGTCGCCGCGCGCCACCGCGTCCACGATCGCGCCGTGCTCGGCCCAGGACTCCACGGGACCGGCCGGCGGCTCCACGGAGTACATCCAGGCGATCTTGTGTCGCAGCAGGGTCAGCACGGAGATCAGCGCGGGGCTTCCGGAGGCCTGGGCGAGCGTCTCGTGGAACCAGCTCCCCAGGGACCTCAGATCGTCGCTGCTGCCCCGTCTGGCCCGCTCCTGGCCCAGCCGCACCAGACCGCGCAGCACCTTCAGATGGGCCTCGGTGCGGCGCTGCGCGGCCCGGGAGGCGCCGAGCGGCTCCAGCAGCATGCGCATCTCCAGCAGGTCCGCGGCCTCCTGCTCGGTGGGTTCGGCGACACAGGCGCCCGCGTGCCGCCGGGTCACCACGAACCCCTCCGCCTCCAGCGTGCGCAGGGCCTCCCGGACGGGGACGCGCGAGACGCCGTAGCGCTTCGCCAGCACTTCCTCGGTGAGCCGGCCGCCGCGTTCGTAGACACCCGCGACGATGTCGTCCCGGATCGCCGTGCACACCGAGTGCGCCGGAACACGCATGACCGACCTCCGCATTAATCCCCGTGAAACGTCGACGATTGACGTGTGTTCAGCGACTCTATTGCAATCACGCCGAATTTCCGAAGGCCGGCCGGAATCCATGAATATTTTTTGGACATACGACCGCCTCCGGACGGCCGAATCGAACGCTCGGCGACGGGCGGCGAACACCTGGGCTACAGGAGCGGCGCCCCTCCGAGGGGGCGGGAACGTCGAAAGCCCCGGCCGTGACGGCCGGGGCTTTCGGTACGGCGTACGTGGTCACCCGCTGAGCGGTGCCCACGTGGGCGCGGACACGGGGATCAGATGTTCACGCCGTGCGAGCGCAGGTAGGAGACCGGGTCGATGTCCGAGCCGTACTCCTCGCCCGAGCGGGCCTCGAAGTGCAGGTGCGCGCCGGTGACGTTGCCGGTGGCGCCGGACAGCCCCAGCTGCTGGCCCGGGACGACCGACTGGCCCACCGCGACGGCGATGGAGGACAGGTGGCCGTACTGGGTGTAGGTGCCGTCGTGCATCCGTACGACCACCTGGTTGCCGTACGCGCCGCCCCAGCCCGCCTCGACGACGGTGCCCATGCCGACGGCCTGGACGACCGTGCCGCTGGCGGCGTGGAAGTCGACACCGGTGTGGCTGCCGGAGGACCACACGGCGCCGCCGGTGCGGTAGCCGGTGGAGACGTAGGAGCCGGCGATCGGCGACACGAAGGTGTTCAGACGCTTGCGCTCGGCCTCGCGGGCGGCGCGCTCCTCGGCCTCGCGGGCGGCCTCCGCACGCTCCTCCGCGCGCTTCTTGGCGGCCGCCTCGGCACGCTGCTCGGCGAGCGCCTTCTCGGCGGCCAGCTTCTGCGCGTCGGCCTGGGCGTCGATCTGGTCGGCGACCGAGTCGCCGAGGGTGATGACCGGCAGCAGACCGGTCTGCTCGGTCTCGGGCTGCTCGGCTGCGAGGGCCGGAGCGGCCAGGGTGCCGATGGCGCCGGTGGTGGCGAGCGCCGCGACGCCCGCCGCGCGGACGGTGCCGCGCTGCATCCGGCTGGGACGGCGGTGCTTCCCGGTGGCGCGGGTGAACGCCATGTAGTGGCTGGTCCTTTCCTTCCTTCTCGCCTACCGGGTTAGCTGACGGGTTCGGAGCAGGAAGGTCTCCTACGGACCCCCTCGCCTGCGCGCGGGCGTCCGATTCACCCCAGGGACTTCGGTGGGTCCCCGGCTCCCCTGGCTCGCGCCGTGGGGGACTCGGCGATGACTGTCCGGTGCCGCGGCTGCGGCGCACTGCCTGACGAACAGCCCGCATGACGCTAAGGGGACTGTCTTCCAATCCTCAAACCGATCAGAGGATTTGTAGCGCATGCCACAGGGCAGATGGGACTTCTCTCCCGCAATCCCCTGTCAATACAGACAAAAACGGGCCCTGGTGACACTCCGGTCACCAGGGCCCCGCGCGCGCGTGACGTGGATTGTCCGCGTTCGGGTCCTTCGCGCTCGTCACCGCAGGACCTCACGCGCGTGACGCCGGCCTCCTCGCCACGCGCGCGTGCCCTCACGTCCCTACTCGGCCGCCACGACGGTCACTTCACCGATGCCGAGGGCCTCCACCGGCTCCTTGATCTCCGCCGCGTCGCCGACCAGGACCGTCACCAGCCGGTCCACGGGGAAGGCGTTCACGACGGCCGCCGTGGCCTCCACCGTGCCGGTGGCGGCGAGCTGCTGATACAGCGTCGCCTGGAAGTCGTCGGGCAGGTGCTGCTCGACCTGGTCGGCCAGCGTGCCCGCGACCGCGGCGGCGGTCTCGTACTTGAGCGGCGCCACCCCGACCAGGTTCTGCACCGCGACGTCCCGCTCGGCGTCGGTCAGGCCCTCCGCCGCGAGCGTGCGCAGTACCGTCCACAGGTCCGCCAGGGCGGGGCCGGTGTTCGGGGTGTCGACGGAACCGCTGATGGCGAGCATCGACACGCCCGAGCCGTCGGGCGCGGAGCGCAGCACCTGGCCGAACGACCGCACGCCGTAGGTGTAGCCCTTCTCCTCGCGCAGGACGCGGTCCAGGCGGGAGGTGAGGGTACCGCCCAGGCAGTACGTGCCGAGGATCTGCGCGGGCCACACGCGGTCGTGCCGGTCGGACCCGACGCGGCCGATGAGCAGCTGCGTCTGGACGGCGCCGGGCCGGTCCACGATGACGACCCGGCCGGTGTCGTCGGCGGTCACCGCGGGGACCGGCCGGGGCGCGGCCTTGGAGCCCGTCCAGGCGCCCAGGGTGTCGCCGAGAAGCGCGTCCAGGTCGACGCCCTCCAGGTCGCCCACGACGACCGCCGTGGCCGTGCCGGGGCGCACGTGCCGCTCGTAGAAGGCGCGCACGGCCGCGGAGTCGATCGCGGTGACCGTCTCCTCGGAGCCCTGACGCGGGCGGGACATGCGCGAGTCGGCCGGGAACAGCTCCTTGGAGAGCTCCTTGGCCGCGCGCCGGGCCGGGTTGGCCAGCTCGTGCGGGATCTCGTCGAGACGGTTGGTCACCAGCCGCTCGATCTCGCTGTCGGCGAAGGCGGGGGCCCGCAGCGCGTCGGCGAGCAGGCCGAGCGCCTTGGCCAGCCGGGAGACGGGAACCTCCAGGCTGAGACGGACGCCTGGGTGGTCGGCGTGCGAGTCGAGGGTGGCGCCGCAGCGCTCCAGCTCGGCCGCGAAGTCCTCGGCGGAGTGCTTGTCGGTGCCCTCGGAGAAGGCCCGGGCCATGATCGTGGCCACGCCCTCCTGGGCGGCCGGCTCGGCGTCGAGCGGCGCGTCCAGGAGCACCTCGACGGCGACGACCTGCTGGCCGGGGCGGTGGCAGCGCAGCACGGTCAGGCCGTTGTCGAGGGTCCCGCGCGCGGGCGCCGGGAACGCCCAGGGCCGGGCGTCGCCGGGCTGCGGCTGGGGGTGGAAGTCCATGGTGGCGAGCTCGGTCACTTGGCCGTCTCCTCGTTCGTGTCGGCACCGGCCTCGACGGTGGCCTCGGCCTCCGGGTCCTCGGGGAAGTCCTCGTCCTCGGTGTGCTGCGCGGACTCCGGGGACAGCGGCTCGTAGACGAGCACCGCGCGGTTGTCGGGCCGCAGCCGGGCCGCGGCGACCTCGCGGACCTCCTCGGCCGACACCTCCAGCACGCGCTTCACCGCCGTCAGGGCGAGCTGCGGGTCGCCGAACAGCACGGCGAAACGGCACAGTTCGTCGGCCCGGCCCGCGACCGTGCCGAGCCGGTCCAGCCACTCGCGCTCCAACTGCGCCTGGGCGCGCTCCATCTCCTCGGCGGTCGGCCCCTCGGCGGCGAACCGCGCGAGCTCCTCGTCGATGGCGGCCTCGATGACCGGCACCTCGACGTCCCCGGAGGTCTTGACGTCCAGCCAGCCCAGCGAGGGCGCCCCGGCCAGGCGCAGCAGGCCGAAGCCGGCCGCGACGGCCGTACGGTCACGGCGTACCAGCCGGTTGTACAGGCGCGAGGACTCGCCGCCGCCGAGGACGGTGAGCGCGAGGTCGACGGCGTCGCACGCGCGCGTGCCGTCGTGCGGCAGCCGGTAGGCGGCCATCAGGGCCCGCGCGGGGACCTCCTCCTCGACGACCTCGCGCAGCTGCTCGCCGATGACGTCGGGGAGGGTGCCGTCGCGCGGGGCCGGCTTGCCGTCGTGGGCCGCGATGGAGCCGAAGTACTTCTCGATCCAGGCGAGGGTCTGCTCGGGGTCGATGTCGCCGACCACGGACAGGACCGCGTTGTTGGGCGCGTAGTACGTCCGGAAGAACGCGCGCGCGTCCTCCAGGGTCGCCGCGTCCAGGTCGGCCATCGAGCCGATGGGGGTGTGGTGGTACGGGTGGCCCTCGGGGTAGGCGAGGGCGGTCAGCTTCTCGAACGCGGTGCCGTAGGGCACGTTGTCGTAGCGCTGGCGGCGCTCGTTCTTGACGACGTCGCGCTGGTTCTCCATGGACTCGTCGTCCAGGGCCGCGAGCAGCGAGCCCATGCGGTCGGCCTCCAGCCAGAGGGCGAGCTCCAGCTGGTGGGTGGGCATGGTCTCGAAGTAGTTCGTGCGTTCGAAGCTGGTGGTGCCGTTGAGCGAGCCGCCCGCGCCCTGCACCAGCTCGAAGTGGCCGTTGCCCTTGACCTGTCCGGAGCCCTGGAACATCAGGTGCTCGAAGAGGTGAGCCAGACCGGTTCGTCCCTTGACCTCGTGGCGGGAACCGACGTCGTACCAGAGGCACACCGCCGCGACCGGGGTCAGGTGGTCCTCGGACAGCACCACGCGCAGGCCGTTGGCCAGTCGGTGCTCGGTCGCTGTCAGGCCCCCGGAGCCTGCCTGGTCTGTGGCCGTGTGACCCATGGGCATGTACGTCCCTTCGATCGCTGTCGCGGTCGCTGAAAACCGCTGTTCTCCTGCCGGTCCTGCCACTGTATGCAAGCGTGCGGACCACCGGTGGAGTTCCCGGCCGCCGTACGCCGAGAGCGAGATCCCGTAGCCTGCGGGCACGTGTGGCCGGGTCCTCGTCCGGTGTTGTCAGTACCGAGGTCCACAATGGTCCGCGTCAGATCCCGTTCACGCTTCAGATCAAGGAGCCGGCAGCGATGGCCCGCCGCAGCACGAAGACCCCGCCGCCCGACGAGTCGTTCGAGGAGAAGATCCTCGACATCGACGTCGTGGACGAGATGCAGGGCTCCTTCCTCGAGTACGCGTACTCGGTCATCTACTCCCGCGCCCTGCCGGACGCCCGCGACGGCCTCAAGCCGGTGCACCGCCGCATCGTCTACCAGATGAACGAGATGGGGCTGCGCCCCGAGCGCGGCTACGTGAAGTGCGCCCGGGTCGTCGGCGAGGTCATGGGCAAGCTCCACCCGCACGGCGACGCGTCGATCTACGACGCCCTGGTGCGAATGGCCCAGCCGTTCTCGATGCGGGTCCCGCTGGTCGACGGACACGGCAACTTCGGCTCGCTGGGCAACGACGACCCGCCCGCCGCCATGCGGTACACCGAGTGCCGGATGGCCGAGGCCACCAGCCTGATGACCGAGTCGATCGACGAGGACACGGTCGACTTCGCTCCGAACTACGACGGCCAGGAGCAGGAGCCGGTGGCCCTGCCCGCCGCCTTCCCGAACCTGCTGGTCAACGGCGCCTCGGGCATCGCCGTCGGTATGGCGACGAACATGCCGCCGCACAACCTGCGCGAGGTCATCGCGGCCGCCCGCCATCTGATCAAGTACCCGAACGCCGATCTCGACACCCTGATGCGGCACGTTCCGGGCCCGGATCTGCCCACCGGCGGCCGGGTCGTGGGCCTGGCCGGCATCCGCGACGCCTACGAGAGCGGCCGCGGCACCTTCAAGATCCGCGCCACGGTCGCCGTGGACACGGTCACAGCGCGCCGCAAGGGCCTGATCGTCACCGAGCTGCCGTTCACGGTCGGCCCGGAGAAGGTCATCGCCAAGATCAAGGACCTGGTCGGCTCGAAGAAGCTCCAGGGCATCGCCGACGTCAAGGACCTCACCGACCGCGAGCACGGCCTGCGCCTGGTCGTCGAGATCAAGAACGGCTTCGTGCCCGAGGCGGTCCTGGAGCAGCTCTACAAGCTGACGCCGATGGAGGAGTCCTTCGGCATCAACAACGTCGCGCTCGTCGACGGCCAGCCGCTCACCCTCGGCCTCAAGGAGCTGCTGGAGGTCTACCTCGACCACCGCTTCGAGGTCGTGCGGCGCCGCAGCGAGTACCGCCGCGGCAAGCGCCGCGACCGGCTGCACCTCGTCGAGGGCCTGCTCACCGCCCTGGTGGACATCGACGAGGTGATCCGCCTGATCCGCTCCAGCGAGAACTCCGCGCAGGCCAAGGAGCGCCTGATCGAGCGCTTCTCGCTCAGCGAGGTCCAGACGCAGTACATCCTCGACACGCCGCTGCGCCGCCTGACCAGGTTCGACCGGATCGAGCTGGAGTCGGAGAAGGACCGGCTGAACGCCGAGATCGAGGAGCTGACCCGGATCCTGGAGTCGGACACCGAGCTGCGCCGGCTGGTCTCCAACGAGCTGGCCGCGGTCGCCAAGAAGTTCGGCACCGACCGCCGTACGGTCCTGCTGGAGTCCGCGGGCGCCCCGGCCCCCACGGTGTCCCTCCAGGTCGCCGACGACCCGTGCCGGGTGCTGCTGTCCTCGACGGGCCTGATGGCGCGTACGGCGACGGGTGAGCTGCCGGAGGACACCGACGGGCGGCGCACCAAGCACGACGTGATCGTCTCGGCCGTGCCGGCCACCCAGCGGGGCGAGGTGGGTGTGGTCACCTCGTCCGGCCGGCTGCTGCGGCTGAACGTGATCGACCTGCCCCAGCTGCCGGACACGGCGACCGCGCCGAACCTGTCGGGCGGGGCGCCGCTCGCGGAGTTCGTCTCCCTGGAGGGCGACGAGACGATCGTCTGCCTGACCACGCTCGACGAGTCCTCCCCCGGTCTGGCGCTCGGCACCGAGCAGGGCGTGGTCAAGCGCGTCGTGCCCGACTACCCGTCGAACAAGGAGGAGCTGGAGGTCATCACCCTCAAGGACGGCGACCGGATCGTCGGCGGGGTGGAGCTGCGCACCGGCGAGGAGGATCTGGTCTTCATCACGGACGACGCGCAACTGCTGCGTTACCAGGCCGCGCAGGTGCGTCCGCAGGGCCGTCCGGCGGGCGGTATGGCGGGCATCAAGCTCACCGAGGGCGCGAAGGTCATCTCGTTCACGGCGGTGGACCCGGCGGCCGACGCGGTGGTCTTCACCGTGGCGGGCTCGCGCGGCACGCTGGACGACTCCGTGCAGACCACGGCCAAGCTGACCCCGTTCGACCAGTACCCGCGCAAGGGCCGGGCCACCGGTGGTGTGCGCTGCCAGCGGTTCCTGAAGGGCGAGGACTGTCTGTCCCTGGCCTGGGCGGGCCCCGCTCCGGCGCGAGCCGCGCAGAAGAACGGCACGCCGGTGGAGCTGCCCGAGCCCGATCCGCGCCGTGACGGCTCGGGGGTCTCGCTGGCGAAGACGGTGTCGGTGGTGGCGGGGCGGGTGTTGTAGGGCGGGCTTCTGGGGCGGGTCTTCCAGGGTGGGTGCCCTGGAAGGGCCGGTCTTCCGGAGGAGGCGTCCTCTGGAGGGGGGCTTTGGGAGGGTGCCCTCTGGTGGGCGCCTTCTCGGGGGCGGGCTTCTAAGGGCGCGTGTCTTCTGCGGGGCCGGGGTCGTCGCCCGGTTCCGCCGCCGGTTGCGGGCCGAGGTCGGCCTCGGGGTCGCGGACGTAGCGCAGAACGCCCCACATGCCGTGTTCGTCGGCGTGCGGGACGTCGCTCCTGCACGCGTCGAGCTCCTTGGCGAGGGCGGCCGCGTCGATACCGGAGCCGATGAGGACGAGCTGGGTCAGGCGGTCCTCGGCCTCCGCACCGGCCGCCCAGGGCTCCGGCCGGAACCGCAGGAACCGTCCCACGGCGTGCACGGCGTACCGGTTGCGCGGGTCGTGGGGTCCGAAGTCGACGTAGCCCTTGATCCGGTAGAGCCCCTCCGGTCGGCTGTCGAGGAAGCTCATCAAGCGGCGCGGGTCGAGGGGCAGTCCGGAGACGAAGGACACGCTGTCGTAGGCGGTGTGGAGGTGGCCGGCGTGACGGGCGTGGCCGTCGGCCGAGGGGTGGTCCGCGTGGTGGTGGCCGACGGCTCCCTCGGCCACCTCGCGGTCGTCGTGGGCCGTGTCGTCGTGCCGTTCGCGGCGTTCGTAGAGGTCGTCGAAGGAGAGCTGTCCGACGCGTTCCTCGGCGGGCCGGCAGTCGAAGAGGAACTCCGGGTCGATGCGGCCGTAGGCGGCGGGGACGACGGCCGCGCGGTCGGCGAGGGAGCGGACGAGGCCGATCACGCGCTCGGCGTCCGTCGCCCGGTCGGTCTTGTTCACCACGACCAGGTCGGCGAGGGCGAGATGCCGGTCGATCTCCGGGTGCCGCGCGCGCGTGTCGTCGAACTCGACCGCGTCCACGACCTCGACGAGCCCGCCGTAGACGATGTCCGGCAGCTCGCTGGCCAGCACCATCCGCACGAGTTCCTCGGGTTCGGCCAGGCCGCTGGCCTCGATGACGATGACGTCGATCCCGGCCGCGGGGTGGGCGAGCCGCTCCAGGTAGGCGTCTAGTTCGCTGGCGTCCACCGCGCAGCACAGGCAGCCGTTGCCGAGGGAGACGGTCGAGTCGCCCAGCGCGCCGGCCACGGCCAGGGCGTCGATCTCGATCGCGCCGAAGTCGTTGACGATCGCGCCGATACGGCTGCCTCCGCTGTGGTGCAGGAGGTGGTTGAGCAGTGTGGTCTTGCCGGAACCCAGGAATCCGGCTAGCACGACGACGGGGATCTGCCGCGGACTCTGACCCAATGTGCGACCTCTCTCGCGCCCACGCGCACACCGGATCGCAACCGTGCGCGCCTTTGAGGACTGACTGCCGCCCCAGGATACGAGCCGCAGGAAACCCGGTGTTGTGAACGATTGTTAGCAGCATTTGCGGGGCAGACGTCTGGCAAGGCGCCGGGGAGTGCGAGACGCGTGCGACCCTCGCATCCCTCCGTGCGCCTCCTCCCTCCGCCTCCCCGCCGATCAGAGCCGCTCGGCACTCTGGGAGACGGCCGGAGACGCCTGCCGTGGGCCGGGTCCGGGGTGAGTCGGCTCGAGGGGTTCTCGGGGCCGTCGGCTTTACGGGCTGTCGGAGCTGTCGGCTCGGCGCGCTGTCGGGGCTGTCGGCTCGGTGGCGTCGGCGAAGGGGGCTCGGCAGATCGGGGGAGGTACCCCCGCAGGCCAGGAAAGGCCCTGGACGCCAGAGTGCCTCCCGCTCGTCCACCGCACGACGCTCTGGCGCCACCCATCGCTCGCCGGATCCCCCGTCGACCCGCACCCGACGACCGGCGGCCTGCCGCACGATTCGGGGGTTGACATGGGCACACTGAGTTTTGGAGCACGGGGGCCGGGTACGGCGGTCGCCGCCGGCCTCGGGCTGATGACGGGAGCGCTCGTCACCCTGGCCGTCCACCGCCAGGCGCTCGCGACACTGACGACACGCCTGGAACGACTGGAGTCACTCGCCACCCGGCTGGACCGGCTGGAGACGCTCGCGTCACGCCTTGACCAGCTGGACCGGGCCGCCCGCGCCCAGCATCACGCCAACCTGGCCCATCAGCAGCGTCTGCACTGGGAGCTGCTGAGCAAGGCCATCGACGACCCCGAGCTCGCCGAGGTGCTCGACCTGTACGAACCTCCCGTCTCCCCCGGACGGCGACGCCAGTACCTCTTCGCCAACGCCCTCTACACGAACGCCCTGTTCTACTACCGCATCGGCAACATCAGTCGCGAGGAGTTCCACGGTTTCGTCCGCGGCATCCTGCAGAACCCCGTCGTACGCGAGTACTGGTACGCCACCAGCCACCAACGGGCCACCATCGCCGACGACTCCGACGAGGCCGAGCTCGGCCGCATGGTGGACGAACTCCTCGCACAGCTGGAGGAGGCGGACGGGGACGAGTGGTGGGTGGTGGGAGAGCCGCCGGAGGCGCCGGAGTAGCGGGGGGCGTAGAGGAGGCTTCTGAGCCGGGGGTGGGGGCGGGACGCCGGGGGCGTGAACCGCGTTCACAGCGGAAATCACACCCCCGGCCCATAACGAACCTGTGAAGTCCCCAGTTGTCAGAGTCGCCACAGGAGTTGACTCACGCATGACCGTGCCGAGGGCGACTCCGCAGCACTCGCTTGCACCACCGCTTGGAGAGCCGCACCCCACAGGGCCGCCCTCGTTCCACGGTCGCCCGTGCAGGCTCTTCCGTACGCGACACCAGAGGGAATCCAACAGTGAGTCAGATCATCCGTCGGATCGGCGTCTCCCCGCGCGCCAGAGGCAGCGTGAGTGGAGCGAACTGCCCCGACATCTTCGAGTTGGCCGACGGCAACTTCGCGGTCATCGGAACGGACGCCACGGACTCACTCGAACCCGACCTGCCCTCGGACGCCTCACGCGCGGACTACGAGCGCATCGTCGTCATCAGCCGCGAGACCCTCGTCCGCGCGAAGGCCGACATCCCCGACGTCTGATCCGGCCTTGCCGGGGGCCCGGCGTCGTCCCCCGTACGACGCCGGGGCCCCGGCCCGTTCCCGGGCAGGCCCGCCCCTTGAGCGGCCCAGGCCTGCCCCATGCCTGCCCCAAGCCTTCCGGCTCGGCCTCAGGCGGCCCGGCCGGGAACCGGTACCGGCGGCACCGGCCCGACGTACCGCGCCGCAGGCCGGATGATCTTCGAGTCCTCGGCCTGCTCCAGGATGTTCGCGCTCCAGCCCACCACCCGCGCCGCCGCGAAGGTCGGTGTGAACATCTGCCGCGGCAGCCCGCACAGTTCCATGACGAGGCCCGCGTAGAACTCGACGTTGGTGTGCAGCTCGCGGCCCGGCTTCAGCTCGGCGAGCACCGCCTCGACCCCACGCTCGACCTGCACGGCGAACTCCACCCGCTCGCCCCCGAACCCCTGCGCGATCTCCCGCAGCATCCTCGAACGGGGGTCCTCGGTGCGGTACACCGCGTGCCCGAAGCCCATGATCCGGTCGCCCGCGAGGACGCGCTCCCGCACCCATGGGTCGATACGGTCCGGCGTGCCGATGGCGTCCAGAGTGTCGAGCGCACGGCTGGGGGCACCGCCGTGCAGCGGACCGGAGAGCGCGCCGACAGCGCCCACGAGGCAGGCGGCGACGTCCGCGCCGGTCGAGGCAACCACGCGCGCCGTGAAGGTTGACGCATTGAATCCGTGGTCAATAGTTGAGATCAAGTATTGCTCGACGGCACGGGCATGCCGCGGGTCGGGCTCCGAACCGGTCAACATGTACAGGTAGTTGGCCGCGTACGACAGATCCTCACGGGGCTGGACGGGATCAAGTCCCTGGCCCAGCCGGTGCAGTGCCGTCAACAGCGTCGGCACCGCGGCGGTCGCCGTCACGACGTCCACCCGTCGCTGCGCCGCGTCGATGTCGTACACGGGCCGGAAGCCCTTGGCGGCCCCCAGCAGCGACAGCGCCGTACGCAGACCCGCGAGCGGACCGGATCGGCCGCCGCCCGCCGCGATCGCGGACAGCGCCGCCGCCACCTCGTCGGGCAGCCGCCGCAGCGCGGCGGTCTCGGCGGCGAACGCGGCGCTCCGCCCGGCATCGGGGAGCTCGCCGTGGACCAGGAGATGCCAGACGTCCTCGAAGCCGCGGGTCTGCGCTAGCTCGACGGCCGAGTACTGGCGGTAGTGGTAGAAGCCCTCGTGTCCTCGTACGTCGCCGATCTCGGTGTCGGTGACGACGACGCCCGAGAGCCCTCGCGGTACGTCGACAAGAGTTGATGCGGACCGGTTGACGGACATGTTTCCTCCCTGGACTTGATTTGACTGTCCATGGTTGACTCTATGCCTGTCAATATTGATTGAATCAATATAAAATCAATGCTTCACAGATGTGGATACGGTGGCCGCCATGCGCGATCAGCAAGCTGGTACCGGCCCCTCGGAGCGACGCCTGAGCACAAAGGAGGCCGCCGAGGTGCTCGGTGTGAAGCCCGAGACGGTGTACGCCTACGTCAGCCGCGGCCAGCTCAGCAGCCGTCGCTCGCCCAGCGGCCGCGGCAGCACTTTCGCCGCCGAGGAGGTCGAGGCGCTCGCCCGGCGCAACAGGCGTGAGAGCGCGGTGAGTCAGAGCGCCGGCGGCGAGCTGTCCGTGCGCACCCGCATCACGCTCATCGAGGCGGACCGGTACTACTTCCGGGGCGTCGACGCGTCCGAACTGGCCGTGCGCCACTCCTACGAGGAGATCGCCGAGTGGCTGTGGACGGGCCGGATGCGGTCCGGGGTCACCTTCACCGCTCCCGAGGCCTCCATGGCCGTGGCGCGCCAGGCCGTCGACGCGCTGCCCGAACACGCCGGACCCACCGACCGGTTGCGCGTCGCCGCCATCGCCGCCGCCACCGCGGACCCGCTGCGTTTCGACCTGTCCGAGGAGGCGGTGCTCGGCACCGCGCGCACCCTGATCCCGACGATCGTCGACGCCCTGCCGCCGGTGCTGCTGGGCGCGAGCCGGCCCGACAGTCCGCTCGCCCACCGCCTGTGGACCCGGCTGTCCGGCAAACAGCCCGACGAGGCGTCGCTGCGCGTCCTGGACACGGCGCTCGGCCTCCTCGCCGACCACGACCTGGCCGCCTCCACCCTCGCGGTGCGGGTCGCCGCCTCGGCGCGCGCACACGCCTACGCGGCGGTCTCTGCGGGGCTGGGCGTGATCGAGGGCCCGCTGCACGGCGCGGCCAGCGGGCTCGCCCACCGCATGCTGCTGGAGGTGCTCGACCAGGGCGACGCGGCACCCGTGGTCGCCGACGAACTGCGCGCGGGACGCCGCGTGCCCGGCCTCGGTCACCGGCTCTACTCCGGTGAGGACCCGCGCGCGCGGGTCCTGTTCGGTCTCCTGGAGGAGATCCCAAACGCCGGACCCGCCCTCGCCGCCGCCCGCCACGTCGTGGAGACGGCCGCGCGCCACACCCCGCTGCACGCCAACGTGGACCTCGCCCTGGCCGTCTTCACGGCGTCCGCCGGGATGTCGTCCACGGCGGGCGAGACGATCTTCGCGGTGGCCCGCACGGCCGGCTGGATCGCGCACGCGCTGGAGGAGTACGGCGAGCGCCCGCTGAGGATGCGGCCCAGCGGCCTCTACGTCGGCCCCAAACCGCCCCAGCCGCTGCCGGGCGGCGGCGGCGAATCACCACCGCCCCACCCGTAACGGGGCGTCTCGGCCCCCGCGCCGGAGGACACGGGCCCTCCAGGAAGTCATGCCGAGCCAAGTCAGGTTAGGCTCACCTCTGTGAGTACGTGTGCAAGCGTCTCGCGGGACTTCGACGAGCCCGTTACCGGGACCGCGGCCCCCGCGAAGACCTGGCTGCTGCTGGAACAGCCCGGCCCGTGGGGTGCCCGAGCTCTCACCTCCAGCCACCTCGACCCCGTCCTCGGGCGCGCCCTCGAGGCCGCCGCGAAGGGCACGGGCGTGCGCATCGCGCTCATCCGCCGGTCCGGCCGTCACGCCGACAGCCACTCGCCGTCCGTGCGCCGGGTGTACGTCTCGCACACCGTGCCGGGCAACGTCTGGCTGCGCGAGGCCACCACCGTCGACCCGCGACGGCTCCTGGACCTGGACTTCACCGCGCTCGGCCGGGGCGACCACAGCTCCTTCGACGCCGTCCTGGACGGCCGCCGCCACACGGGCGGCCCGCTCGCGCTCGTGTGCACCAACGGCAAGCGAGACCGCTGCTGCGCCCTCCTCGGCCGCCCGCTCGCGGCCGAACTCACGGCCTCGGGCGTCGACGGGGTCTGGGAGGTCACCCATCTGGGTGGTCACCGCTTCTCCCCCACCGTGCTCGTCCTGCCCTACGGCTACGCGTACGGCCGTGCCGAGGCTCACACCGTCAGGGAGGCCCTGCACGGTGTCCGCGAGGGCCGGGTGGCCATGGACGGATGCCGCGGTGCCTCCGCCTGGGAGCGTCCCGGCCAGGCGGCGGAACTGGCCGTGCGCGAGGCGGTCGGCGAGTACGCCGCCGAGGCGCTCACCGTCGTACGGACGGACGGCGCGGCTCCCCGCTGGGAGGTCACCGTCGGGCACGTCGACGGGCGGCACTGGCGGGTGACCGTGGCGCAGGGTGCGTCCCAGCCGCCGCGTCCGGAGAGCTGCGGGACGTCGATCCTGGGGGCGCCCGCGCGGATGGACGTGGTGGCCGTACGGGAGCTGATTGCGGCAGCACTGGCGAGCTGACGCCCTGCCCCACAGTTGGATCGCCACCGCCACTCCGTCCGTGTTGATCAACTCTCGACGGCCGATCAATGCCACGCATCGACCCATGCACTGGGTTGACTGGGTTGACCCACCGCACCACGTTGACTCGCGTCCGGCCCGCCTCTCGGCCGGCTCAAGAGATCAAGCCCACACCATTGCGGCAGTCCCGGTGCGTCCACGTACCGTCGTGGCCATCCCCACCACTCCCCCCGCACGCCGCCTGCGGCTCGGCCTGCCGCGCCGGGTGTTCTCGCAGGTGCTGCCCATGCAGGTGGCGATCGCCGCAGGAGTCGCGGTGCTCGCGACCGGCCTGTTCCTCGCTCCGCTCGGTGAACAGCTGGACGACCAGACGATGCGCCGCGCGCACGCCATCGCACAGACGACCGCCGCCCAGCCGCAGGTCGCCGAGGATGTGGTCCGCACGTCCGCGACACCCGACAGGCCCGTGCAGCGGGAGGCGGAGCACATCCGGGAGGCCACCGGGGTCGAGTGCGTCGTGGTGATGGACCGACGGGGCGTACGCTGGTCGCACACCGGGCCCAGGGCGATCGGCGGCACGGTTTCCACCGACCCCAGCCAGGCGCTCGCGGGCCACGAGGTGATGGAGATCTACGACGGCGCCCTGGGCCGCTCCGCCCGCGGCAAGGTGTCCGCCGCGACGGAGCCTGATCTGCCCAAGGGCCCCTTCACCACCGCGGAACTGGTGCGTCAGGCCCTGATGGACGCCGACGGCCCGCTGTCGGCCCAGGAGATCGCCGAGCGCACGGGGCTGAGCCGCCAGACCGCCCAGCGCTGTCTGAAGCTCCTGGAGCGCACCGGCCGCGCCACGCCGACCCTCGAGTACGGCGACGCGGCCCGCACCTGACACGGCCTGAAGCGCGGGGGCCGACGGCACCGAGGTCAGGGCGCGGCCGAGGCACCGCGCCCGGTCGGCGAGCGCACCATGAACACGGCGGGCCGCCCCACGGCTGGCCTCATCCGGCCCAGCGCCCGCTACACCGCGCCCGCGCCCGTGAGCGACCTCACCTCGGTCTCGGCGTGCTTCGCCTCGTCCGCCTTCTCTGCGGAGGTCACCGTGCCGATCCAGCCCGCGAGGAAGCCGAGCGGGATGGAGACCAGGCCCGGGTTCTGGAGCGGGAAGAGCTGGAAGTCGACAGCCGGGAAGAGCGCGTCGGGACTGCCCGACACCACGGGTGACAGCAGTACCAGCACCACGGCGGGGATCAGTCCGCCGTAGACCGACCACACGGCTCCGCGCGTGGTGAAGCCGCGCCAGAAGAGCGAGTACAGCAGGACGGGCAGGTTCGCGGACGCGGCGACCGCGAACGCCAGGCCGACCAGGAACGCGACGTTCAGGTCGCGGGCCAGCAGACCCAGCCCGATCGCGATCACCCCGATGCCGACCGCGGCGACCCTGGCCACGGCCACCTCGCTGCGCGGCGGCCGGGTGCGGCGACGCCGCAGGGACGCGTAAAGGTCGTGGGCGACGGAGGCCGACGAGGCGAGGGTGATCCCGGCGACCACCGCCAGGATGGTGGCGAAGGCGATGGCGGCGACGATGGCGAAGAGCACCGTGCCGCCCATGGAGTCCGCGCCGCCGCCGAGGTCGAGGGCGAGCAGCGGTACGGCCGTGTTCCCCGCCGCGTTCGAGCCGCGTACGGCGTCCGGTCCCACGACGGCGGCGGCGCCGAAGCCGAGCACGATCGTCATCAGGTAGAAGCCGCCGATGAGCCCGATCGACCAGACCACCGACCGTCGGGCGGCCCGCGCGGTGGGCACGGTGTAGAACCGGGACAGGATGTGCGGCAGTCCGGCCGTGCCCAGCACGAGGGCCAGGCCGAGGCTGATGAAGTCGAAGCGGGCGGTCCAGTCGCCGCCGTACTTCAGCCCGGGGGCGAGGAACTTGGCGCCGTGGCCGCTGCGTTCGGCCGCGCTGCGCAGAAGGTGGTCGAAGTCCCCGTGGAACCGCAGCAGTACGAGCACGGTCAGGGCGATCGCCCCGCCCATGAGCAGGACCGCTTTGACGATCTGGATCCAGGTGGTGGCTCGCATCCCTCCCATCGAGACATAGACGACCATCAGTGCACCGACCACGACGACGGTCCAGGCCTGCGCCGCCTCGCTGGTGCCGCCCAGCAGCAGTGCGACCAGGCTGCCCGCACCCACCATCTGCGCCACCAGATAGAGAACGGACACGACGACCGAGGAAGTTCCCGCCGCGATCCGCACCGGCCGCTCACGCATCCGCGCGGCGACCACGTCGGCGAGTGTGAACCGCCCGCAGTTGCGCACCAGCTCGGCGACCAGGAACAGCACCACCAGCCAGGCGACCAGGAAGCCGACCGAGTACAGCAGCCCGTCGTAACCGAACAGGGCGATCAGGCCCGAGATGCCGAGGAAGGACGCGGCCGACATGTAGTCGCCCGCGATGGCGAATCCGTTCTCCATCGGCGAGAACAGCCGCCCGCCCGCGTAGAACTCCTCCGCCGAACCCTGCCGGTTGCGGCTCACCCAGGTGGTGATCGCCAGAGTGACGGCGATGAACACGCTGAACAGCGCCAACGCCAGCGTCTGGTGATCGTCCGTCACCGTGCACCGCCTCGGACGCCGCGCGTCAGTTCCTGGGTGTCCCAGCGCAGTTCGAGGGCCGCACGGTCCCGGCACAGGCGGGCGTGCCGGGCGTAGGCCCAGGTGAGGGCGAAGGTCGTGAGGAACTGTCCGAGCCCGGCGAGCATCGCCACGTTCACGGCTCCCGCGACCGGACGGGCCATCAGGCCGGGCGCGGTCGTGGCCGCGACGACATAGCCCAGGTACCAGGCGAGGAAGGCGACGACGGCCGGCACCACGAACCTGCGGTAGCGGCTGCGCACCTCCTGGAAGGCCGCGCTGCGCTGGACCTCCAGGTACACGTCGGCCGCGGCGAGTGCGGTGCGGCCGCCCTCCGCGCGCGCGGGGGACACGGCGCCGACGGGTCCGGCCGACTCCCCCCAGCCCGCCGCGAGCGCGTCGTACCAGGGGTCGTCGTAGCCCATGGGCTCCGGCGCGTCGGCGGACGGATCTGTCGCGGTGTCACGGGTGTCCGCCGGTCTTCCCGGACCGCCCCCGTGCACGCGGGGGCGACCATTGCTTGAGTGCATGTCCAAGGATGGACAGAACGGGAAGATCCCCGACTCTTCTTCCTCGGGCGCTTCACCCCTTCAGGTGAAGCGCCCGAGGCCGGGGACGGTCAGGCGTCGATACGGGACCGGTCCAGCGTCGCCGCGGAGCTGGAGATGAACTCCTTGCGCGGCGCCACGTCGTTGCCCATGAGGAGGTCGAAGACCTGCTCGGCCGCTTCCAGGTCGGACAGGTTGATCCGGCGCAGGGTGCGGTGGCGCGGGTCCATGGTGGTCTCGGCCAGCTGGTCGGCGTCCATCTCGCCCAGACCCTTGTAGCGCTGGATCGAGTCCTTGTAGCGGACGCCCTTGCTCTGGAACTCCATGAGGGTGTCGCGCAGTTCGCGGTCCGAGTACGTGTAGACGTATTTGTCCTGCCCCTTCTTGGGCTGGACGAGCTCGATCCGGTGCAGCGGCGGCACCGCGGCGAAGACCCGGCCGGCCTCGACCATGGGCCGCATGTAGCGCTGGAAGAGCGTCAGGAGGAGGCAGCGGATGTGGGAGCCGTCCACATCGGCGTCGGTCATCATGATGATCTTGCCGTAGCGGGCCGCGTCGATGTCGAAGGTGCGGCCCGACCCGGCACCTATGACCTGGATGATCGCGCCGCACTCGGCGTTCTTCAGCATGTCCGTGACGGACGACTTCTGGACGTTGAGGATCTTGCCGCGGATCGGCAGCAGCGCCTGGAACTCGGAGTTCCGGGCGAGCTTGGCGGTACCGAGCGCGGAGTCTCCCTCGACGATGAACAGCTCGCTGCGGTCGACGTCGTCGCTGCGGCAGTCGGCCAGCTTCGCGGGCAGCGACGAGGACTCCAGGGCCGTCTTGCGGCGCTGGGCGTCCTTGTGCTGGCGGGCCGCGATACGCGTACGGGCCGCGGCGACGATCTTCTCCAGGACCACCCGGGACTGCTGGGCGGCGTCACGCTTGGTGGCCGTGAGGAACGCCTTGAGCTCCTTGGTCACCACGCCGTTCACGATGCGGCGGGCCGCCGAGGTGCCGAGCACCTCCTTGGTCTGCCCCTCGAACTGCGGCTCGGCGAGACGGACCGTGACGACCGCGGTCAGACCTTCCAGGGCGTCGTCCTTGACCACGTCGTCCTCGGCGACGCGCAGCAGCTTCTTGGTGCGCAGGACCTCGTTGATCGTGCCGGTCACGGCCGACTCGAAGCCGGCCACGTGCGTGCCGCCCTTGGGGGTGGCGATGATGTTGACGAACGACCTGACGGTCGTGTCGTACCCGGTGCCCCACCGCAGGGCGACGTCGACGACCAGCTCACGGGTGACCTGGGTGGGGGTCATCTGGCCGTGCTCGTCGAGCACCGGGACGGTCTCCTTGAAGGTGCCCTGCCCGGTGAAGCGGAGGATGTCGCAGATGGCCTTGTCACTGGCCAGGTACTCGCAGAACTCGCTGATGCCGCCGTCGTAGCGGAAGGACTCCTCGCCCTTGCTGCCGCCCTCGCCGAGACCGAACTCGTCGCGCACGACGATGGTCAGGCCGGGCACCAGGAAGGCGGTCTGCCGGGCGCGCTGGTGGAGGGTCTCCAGGGCGAGCTTGGCGTCCTTGAGGAAGATCTGGCGGTCGGCCCAGTAGCGCACGCGCGTGCCGGTACGCGTCCTCGGCAGCTTCTTGGTCCTGCGCAGTCCGCCCTTGGCCTCGAACTTCGCGTCCGGGCCGACGCCGGCGAACGCTCCGGGGACACCGCGCCGGAAGCTGATGGCGTGGGTGTGACCACTACGGTCGACCTCGACGTCCAGGCGGGCGGACAGGGCGTTGACGACCGAGGCTCCGACGCCGTGCAGACCGCCGGAGGCCGCGTAGGAGCCACCGCCGAACTTTCCGCCGGCGTGGAGCTTGGTCATCACGACCTCGACGCCCGACAGACCGGTCTTGGGCTCGACGTCGACCGGGATGCCGCGGCCGTTGTCGCGCACCTCCACCGAGCCGTCGTCGTGCAGGATCACCTCGATGTGGTCGCAGTAGCCCCCGAGGGCCTCGTCCACGGAGTTGTCGATGATCTCCCACAGACAGTGCATGAGACCACGACTGTCGGTGGATCCGATGTACATACCCGGGCGCTTGCGCACAGCCTCGAGGCCCTCGAGGACGAGGAGGTGCCGCGCGGTGTAGTTGGAACCGTCCCGGTCTGCTCCTGCCAGCAGCGCTGTGGACGGCACGGACGTTTCGGCGGTCACGCGGTTCGCTCCTCGCTGAATTTCAGTTGGGGCCCTTCTGGGTAAGGGCGCGGCTTCGGTCGCCGCTCAGAGGGTACCGAGGCCTGGTAGAGCCGTTGTAACGCCACCCTCGTCCGAAACACAGCCTAGTCCAGTATCGCATGGGTGTTCGATCCCTCGATGGAGTGAAGCAGGAATCACGTTCCCTTCGGCGCATGAACCATTTAGGCTCCGGGCACGTCCTCATGAACAACCGGCAACCCAGCCGGGAGGACCGAGACCCGACACAGCGCGAACCCGTACGACTCATAGACACGCGATACGGCACATTCGCCGCCAACCGGCAGCAGACAACCACTCGGAAAGATTTTTTCGAGAGGAAGCCCCGAGCGGGAACGAATTCGGGCTGGTTGGATGTTGACCCTGGTACGACAGCTCGTCGAGCTAGAGAAGAGGCGACGTGACTACTGTTCTGACCCCCGCGAGCCCACTGACGGCCGCTGATCGCTGCGACCGCTGCGGCGCCCAGGCCTACCTGCGCGTCGTGCTGCTGAGCGGCGGAGAACTGCTCTTCTGCGCCCACCACGGTCGCAAGTTCGAGCCGGAACTCAAGAAGATCGCCGCTGAGATACAGGACGAGACCGAGCGACTCACCACCGTTCCCGGATCCTCCTCCGAAGAAGAGCGCTGACCTTCCGCGTCCACGACGAGCGAGCACCGGCGCCGGCCGGTGGACGGGCGGTGGCCCCTGGGCCTCAGGGGCCACCGCCCGCACTCGTGGACGGAAGGCCGACGGACGGACGGCCCCCACTGCGGTGCGGCGGAGCCCACAAGCCCTACGGCAGGGCTCCTGGGCCGCCCGGAGCGCTCAGGCCCACCATGGCCGCATCACGGCCCCTCAGGCGCCCCCGCGGCCCCCAGCGGCACGCAGGTCACCGCTCCAGCCCAGCACCCGCAGGGCATCGGACACCCGTGTGTAGACCCCCGGATCACCGGCACGGCCACAACCGCTGCCCCAGGACACCAGCCCGATCAACCGCCCCTCGGCGACCAGCGGACCCCCGCTGTCCCCCTGGCAGGCGTCCGGGCCCCCGGATTCCTCACCGGCACACACCATGCTGTCCGCGCTGAAGGTCCCCTCGGCGCTGCCCGGATAGGCTTCGGCGCACATCTCGTCCGGCAGCACGTGCACCCGGGCCCCCCGCAGGCCGTAGGCGTAGTCTCCGGCTCCTGTGACATCACCCCACCCGTAGACCGTGGCCGGCGTGCCCGGCTGGTACGCGGCATCGCCCGCGGCGGCCATCGGGACGACCGCGTCCTGCGCCACGGGCTCGGCGAGGGAGAGCACGGCGAAGTCCCCGGCGTTGCTGACGCTGTCGTAGTCCGGGTTCACCCATACCTCGCGCACCTGGATCTCCCGCCCCTGTCTCGACCGCAGATCGGTGCGGCCGGTGATCACCTTGAGGTCGTTCGCCCTGCCCGGCGGGCCACCGAGGACCTCCTCGCTCAGACAGTGGGCGGCGGTCAGCACGGTGGACCGCCCGACCGCCACGCCGCCGCAGAACTGTCCCGAGCGCGTACCCCCGAACCGGTCACGACTGGACAGGGCGACCGTCCAGGGGCTGTCGGAGATGTCGACGGGGAATCCGCCCACCACGCTGTCGGCGGTCGCCGGCGCGGTGGACATCAGCGGTATGGCGGTGGCCGCGGCCGCCAGGACAAGCGGCCTTGCCAGGGTCCGGACAAAGGGACGACGCATGCGCGCTCCTCACTCTGAGGTGTTGATCAGACACTCAGAGTGTTCCAGGGGCAGCCCCCTCGCACCCGCCACCCCGCCCATACGACGAGGGCCCGGCTCCCTGTCGGGAAGCCGGGCCCTCATGGCCGTACGGAGACTCAGTCGAGGTAGTCGCGCAGCACCTGCGAACGGGACGGGTGGCGCAGCTTCGACATGGTCTTGGACTCGATCTGGCGGATGCGCTCACGCGTGACGCCGTAGACCTTGCCGATCTCGTCGAGGGTCTTCGGCTGACCGTCGGTGAGACCGAAACGCATGGAGACGACGCCCGCCTCGCGCTCGGACAGGGTGTCGAGGACCGAGTGCAGCTGCTCCTGGAGGAGCGTGAAGCTGACCGCGTCGGCCGGGACGACGGCCTCGGAGTCCTCGATGAGGTCACCGAACTCGCTGTCGCCGTCCTCGCCGAGCGGGGTGTGCAGCGAGATGGGCTCGCGGCCGTACTTCTGGACCTCGATGACCTTCTCGGGGGTCATGTCGAGTTCCTTGGCCAGCTCCTCCGGGGTGGGCTCGCGGCCCAGGTCCTGGAGCATCTGGCGCTGCACACGCGCGAGCTTGTTGATGACCTCGACCATGTGCACCGGGATACGGATGGTGCGGGCCTGGTCGGCCATCGCGCGGGTGATCGCCTGACGGATCCACCAGGTGGCGTACGTGGAGAACTTGTAGCCCTTGGTGTAGTCGAACTTCTCGACCGCGCGGATCAGACCGAGGTTGCCCTCCTGGATCAGGTCCAGGAAGAGCATGCCGCGACCGGTGTAGCGCTTGGCCAGGGAGACCACCAGTCGGAGGTTGGCCTCCAGGAGGTGGTTCTTGGCGCGGCGGCCGTCCTCGGCGATGATCTCCAGCTCGCGCTTGAGCTTGGGGGCCAGCTTGTCGGCGTTGGACAGCTTGTCCTCGGCGAACAGGCCCGCCTCGATGCGCTTGGCGAGCTCGACCTCCTGCTCCGCGTTGAGCAGGGGGACCTTGCCGATCTGCTTGAGGTAGTCCTTGACCGGGTCGGCGGTGGCACCCGCGGCGGCGACCTGCTGCGCGGGCGCGTCGTCCTCGTCCTCGTCGGACAGCACGAATCCGGCGCTCTCGGTGCCCTCCGGCTCGTCGCCGGGCTTGGCGTCCTCGAGGACCTCTTCCTCGACCAGCTCGGCGTCGTCCTTCTTGCCCGCGGTCTTCTTGGCCACGGTCTTCTTGGCGACGGTCTTCTTCGCGGCCGCCTTCTTGGCGGTCGTCTTCTTCGCGGCCGCCTTCTTGGCGGGAGCGGCTTCCTCGGTGGGGTCGACGTCGGAGTCGGCGGCGGGCGCGGCCGGTGCGGCGGCCGTGGTGGCGGTGGCCTTCCGCGTGGTCACCGTCTTCGCCGCGACCGTCTTCGTGGCGGTGCGCTTGGCCGGGCTCTTCGCTGCGACGCTCTTGCGGGTGCGCTTGGGCTCTGCGGCACTGACCATCAGCGTCACACCCTCTTCCTCGAGGATCTGGTTGAGGCTGCGCAGTACGTTCTTCCACTGAGTGGCCGGAATCTGGTCAGCTTCGAAGGCCCGACGCACGTCATCGCCGGCGATCTGCCCCTCAGCCTTTCCCCGCTCGATGAGCGCCATGACAGAAACGGACTCGGCGATCTCCGGCGGGAGCGTACGGGATGTGCTGGCCGACACGAACAACCTCTCGGAACGTTGGAAAACGGCTTCCGGCCCCGTCCACGACGGACAGGAGCCGACCACCGGCTTGGGGATGGGCCGACGGTGCGGGCGGGGGCCGGGAAGATGCACAGCGCCTTCCAAGGCGTCCGTATTCCCTCCGCGGCTGTCACCTCTTAGGTCATCGCGCTGCCCTCGCGAGCGTTACGCCCAATCCGCGTGGCCCGAGTCACACCCCGTAAGCGATCAAAAGCAGTCAAGCGCGGACAAAGAGCGACGGGCCGGTGCGGACGCGGGCTCGCCGGGGCGAGCGGGCTGCACCGGGGCGCCTAGGCGCCCCGGGACCCCGTCGGACCCTGCGGGACCCCGCAGGACCCCGCAGGAAGAAGGCCCTGCGGGGTCCGACGGGGAGTGGTCCGCCGGCCGACGATGCCACAGGAGGGGAGAGGCACCCCCGGGCGGGCCGCCCGTGGCGCGCGATCAGTGCTCGCGCGGGGCGGGCACGACGCGCTCCACCTCGGGGTGGACGATGAGCAGCTGACGCATGGCGGCCTCGGCCCCCGCGCCGTCGCCCGTGGCGAGGGCGTCGACGATCCGGCCGTGGTGCGCCAGCGAGGCCTCGTTCGGGCGGTCACAGCCCGTGACCGGGCCGCCGGAGACCTGGAGGGCGGCGGAGACGATCCCGGAGAGGTGCTCCAGCATGCGGTTGCCGCCGACCTGGATGAGCAGCGAGTGGAACTCGGCGTCGGCGCGCGAGAAGGTCAGCGCGTCACCCTGAGCCATGGCGTGGCCCATGATCTCGACCATGTCGGCCAGCCGCTGCTGGACCTCCTCCCGGCCGTGCCCTGCCGCGAGGCGCGCGGCGAGCGGCTCGATCGTCCAGCGCATCTCGGTGAGCTCACGCCGCTGGTCGTCGCGCTGCGGCCCGAAGGCGCGCCATTCGATGATGTCCGGGTCGAGCAGGTTCCAGTCGCTGACGGGGCGCACCCGCGTGCCCACATTGGGGCGGGCGCTGACCAGGCCCTTGGCCTCCAGGACGCGCAGCGACTCACGGACGACGGTGCGGGACACCTCGAAGCGCTGCCCGATCTCCTCGGGCACCAGCGGACGGTCGGCTCCCAGGTCGCCCGAGACGATCATCTGACCGAGTTGCTGGACGAGTTGGCCGTGGAGTCCGCGTCCACGGCTGCCCGCGGCGCGCCGGCCCACGCGGCCCAGCTCGGGGTCCGCGCTCTCCCAGGCAGGGGGCCCGACGCGGTCGGCGGCGGGGGCCTCCGCGTAGGGGTAGCGGTCGAGTTCGCCCGGACCGGCGAGACCGGCGTCGGCGGTGCGGGCGGGGGTCATCATGGTGTGCGCAAGGGTACTCACGCATCCTTTGTCGGCGTCGCCTCCAACTCCCTTGAGGGCTTTGGTGAAAAGCACACGAAAGGGTGATCGCTCCCCCCGTCGCAATTGACGCCTTATCGGAAAGAAATGGCCTTTCTCGGGGGAGTTGTGCGCAGTCCGGGCCCGGAACCGCCCGGACACCGCTCATCGGACCCTCCCGCGCAGGGTCATGAGCAGATATGCGCAGAACAGCGTGGTGAGCGACAACGCCAGCGCGCCACCGACGGGTTGGGCCAGCACCCGCACCACACCGCCCAGATAGCGCTCTCCGCCGAAGGGCCACTGCGACAGCAGCACCTCACGCAACCGCACCGGGAATCCGGCCGCGTTTCGCACGGACGGTCCCTCCCAGGCCTTCTGTACGAGCGGTACGACCACCACCGGCACCGCGACGACGGCCGCTAGCCCTGCCGTCGTGGACCGGAAGATCCCGGCCGCCAGTACGCCCGCCCAGGCACAGCCGACCACGAGCCCGATCCAACTCGCGCCGAGAGAGAGCCAGTCCGCGGGAACTCGGGAGAGCTCCCGTCCGTATACGAGGTACAGCACCTCGGCGTCGCATCCCACGGTGAGGACGGCCAGGGCCAGGGCGGTGGCCGCGGCGACGAGGAGCTTGGCGACTAGCAGCCCCAGCCGGCGGGGCACCGTGCCCCGGTCGGCGGCCAGGGCGGGGTGACGGAACTCGTCCCCGAAGGCGAGCGCGCCCAGCAGCCCCGCACCGAGCGCCGCGGGTGGCAGCGGCAGTTCCCTCGGCCAGGCGGCGAGCAGCCGCGCCTGTGGGGTGTGGCCGATCCGCGCCAGGATCACCGCCGTGAGCGCGGAGACGACCAGCACGGCGGCCCCGGTGAGAAATCCCGTCCCGATCCCGGCCGCCCTGCGCAGCTCGTAGCGGAGCGGGCGCAGAGGGCTGGGGGCGGAGCGGACCGAGATGGGGGGTGGCAGAGAGGACAGCGCGTTCGGGGCGGGCCTGGCGTCTTCGGGGAGGTCGGCCTGTGGCTCTCGGGCGTTTGTCCCGGCCTTGCCCTCGGGCGGATTCGCCTGCGCTTCGGTCGCGGGCTCGGTGTCCGCGGTGACGTCCGAGCCGGGCTGTACGGAAGCCGGACTGTCAGCGACCGGCTCGGTGGCCGCGGCCGACTCGCCCTCCACGGCACTCTGCGCCGCGCTCGCCCCCATGTCTCCCGTCTCGTCGGCGAGTTGGTGCACGAGGACGCCGTGCCGGAACGCCGTCTCGCCGACGTCGGCACAGGTGCTGCCGTAGACGTAGAGGCGGTTGCCGTCCTCGCGCAGGACCTCCACGGAGCGCCTCTTGGTGCGGGCCTCCTTGGCCAGCAGGGTCGCCAGACGGGCGGCGTGGGGGCTGCGGACTGCGACGCGGGGTCGCAGTCGTGTGCGGGCGAAGTCCCCGGCGTCCTGGTCGGCGACGACTCTGCCCTGTTCGAGCGAGACGATCCGGTCTGCCGTACGGGCCGCCTCCTTGGGGTCGTCGAGGGTGAACAGCACCGTGCCGCCCTGATCCGCGTGCGCCCGCAGCACGCCGTACAGCCAACGGCTTTCCCGCGCGGAGAGCCCGTCGGCCGGGTCGTCGAGCACCAACGTGTGCGGGTCGGACAGCAGCGCGCAGCCGAGGCCCAGCCGGCGGTCCATGGCACGGGAGAGGGTGCCGAGCCGTTCGTCGCGCAGGCTGACGAGGCCCACGACTTCGAGCACCTCGTCCGCTCGCCGCACCGGTACGCCCGCCGCGGCGCACAGCATGCGCAGGTGCCCCCGGACGCTACGCGCGGGATGGCCGGGCACATCTCCCAGCAGCACGCCGACCTCGCGCGAGGGGTGCGCGATGCGATGGAGGGGTCTGCCTCTGAAGTAGGTGATCCCGCGGCCCTGTTGGAGTTCGAGCATCAGCCTCAGCACGGTCGTCCTGCCCGAACCAGGGGCCCCGAGCAGCGCGGTGAGATGTCCCGCGCGGGCGTCGAACGAGACGTCGTCGACGGCGGCCGGAAGGCCCTTACGAGAGTTGCTGGTCAATCCGAAGGCCTGGATCACCCGCAGCAAGATAGCGCGCTATGTCCCTTTTTCCTGGCACCGAACGGCCCGTTGGAAAAGGCGGGACGCCCGAGTGCGGCACTTGAGCCCGTTGCCGCGACCGCTCCCGGTCCTGAGGCCGGCCGACTTCGTATCGACGCCCGCCTCACACCTCGGGGCGCAGCATGGGCGGGTTGAGCAGCGTGGCGCCGCCGGCCCGGAAGAGCTGGGCGGGACGACCGCCCTGGCGCGTGGTGGTACCGCCGGTGGGCACCAGGAAGCCCGGCGTACCCGTCACCTTCCGGTGGAAGTTGCGCGGGTCGAGCGCGACGCCCCACACCGCCTCGTAGACGCGGCGCAGCTCACCGACGGTGAACTCCGGCGTGCAGAACGCCGTCGCCAGTGACGAGTACTCGATCTTCGAACGCGCCCGCTCGACACCATCGGCCAGGATCTGCGCGTGGTCGAAGGCGAGCGGCGCCATCGGCTCCCCGTCACGGCCGTAGCCGCCCTGCTCCAGCAGTTCCTCGACCGGAGCCCAGCGGGCGTTGCTCGCGTCCCCTCCGGCGCGGGGCGCGGGCAGGTCCGGGGCGAGCGCGAGGTGCGCGACACTGACCACCCGCATCCGCGGATCACGCTTGGGGTCGCCGTAGGTGGCGAGCTGTTCCAGGTGAGCACCGTTGTCCTGGACCGGCACGGACGGGTCGTGGGCATGCAGCCCCGTCTCCTCCACCAGCTCGCGCGCCGCGGCCTGCGAGAGATCCTCGTCCTCCCGTACGAACCCTCCCGGCAGCGCCCAGCGCCCCTGGAACGGCGGCTCTCCCCTGCGCACCGCCAGCGCGCACAGAGCATGGCGTCGCACGGTCAGCACGACCAGATCCACGGTGACGGCGAAGGGCGGGAAGGCTGACGGGTCGTAGGGCATGCCGTGATCATAGTCGTCTTCCTGACGATAAACACTCCCTTCCTGGGCCGCATCGGCGACTGGTCGTCTCGTTGACCGGTATGCGGCTGCCGGGGCGGTACGGGCGGTGGGGCGGGCGGGGTCACATGTGATCGTTCGGGCGGCCGTACGGGGGCGCGGGGGCCCGTTGTACGAGGTCAGACGCCCTGCCGGGAAAGGCTCGGGCTTCGGTCGTGCCGGGGTTCGGGCGTGGTGGCGGGGGTGTCCGGCTCGGCTGGTGCGACGGTCACGACCCCAGTTGCAGTCCGTCCGCCGCCTCCTCGACCATCGCGAGGCCGAGCCTGTTCACCCGCACGGAGAAGGGGGCGGCCGCGACCCGCAGGCCGGTCAGGGCGATCTCGCCCAGGGGTGCGCCGCGCAGGGGGCGCAGTGTGACCGTCCTGGCCGGGGCGTCCGGGCGGATGCCGACGAGTGCGGTCAGCAGCAGCACCCCCGCCGCCGTGGCCGTGGCCGCGGGGCGGCAGGCCGCCGGGTGGGCGAGGGGGACACTGGCGTCGGTGCGCTGCTCCCCCGCGCACATCTCCGGCAATCGGTAGCCGAAGGCCTCGGCCGCGGCCAGCAGTCCCCGCAGCAGGGCGGCCGACTCCTTCTCGTGGCCCGCGACCGCGAGCCCGGCCACCGCCACCGCCGTCTCGTGGAAACGCACCGCTCCCGTGCGGTGGCCGAAGGGGTTGTACCCGGCTTCCTTCGTGCCCAGGCTCCGCAGGCCCCAGCCCGAATCCCACACCGGGCTGCCCATCAGCCGCGCCAGCTGTTCGACCTGCGCTTTGCCGAGCAGCCCGTCGGCGTACCGGCCACCGCCGAGGAGACCGGTGTCGAGGAGATGGGCGGCGCCGGCGCCCAAGTGCGGGAGCAGACGGCCGCCGGGGGTGCGGGCAGCGGCCGGGCGGCCTCCGCTTCGGTCCTCCATCCAGAACTCGTCCCGGAACGCCACCCGCAGCGTCCGGGCCCACTCCCGCAGTGCGGCTCCGCCCGGTCTGCCGCAAGCGTCGAGCAGGTCCGCTCCGAGGCAGGCCGCCCGGTGGGCGTGCGCCTGTGTCTCTGCGCGTGCGGGGCCCGCGGGCTGCGGGTCCGGCAGGTAGACGCCGTCGACGGCTCTGAGCAGCCAGTCCAAGCAGCGCTCGGCCACGGGCAGCAGTTCCTCCGTCTCCTGCTCCGCCATGCCCCAGAGACGGGCTTCGGCCAGAAGAGCGGGGAACAGCAGTGTGGCCTCGGTGCCGGTACAGGCCGGGGGCAGATGCGCGCCCGCGTCCCTGCGAGGCCCGGGAATCATGCCCGACTGCGGCCCCGAGCGTCTGAGTTGGGTCCTTGCGAGGGTGCGCAGGGTTCCGGCCGCCAGACGGGTGCCGAGTGGCAGTGCCATCCGGGCGGCCGCCAGCGCCTCGGCCGGGGCCAGGCCGCAGCGCCAGGGGGCACCGGCCGCCAGACAGATGTCGGTGGGCTGGGCGGGGTCCCTGATCAGCAGGGCTCGGAGATCTTCGACGCCGGTTCTCAGCAGCGCCGTGACCCTGGCGTCGTCGCCGCGCGCCTCTGCCGCGGAGATCGGGTTGGCGGCCGTCCGCCCGACCGGCCGGGCGGCACCGGAGCCCGCCGCGTCCGGGCGGACCCGCAGCTCCACGGTGGTGCTGCCGCCCGGCGGAATCTCCAACTCCCAACGGAGCAGCCCGGCGGAGGCCAGGGCGTCGGCGGGCGGCGGTTCTGCCGTGACCGAGCATCCACCTCCGGGGCCGGACCATCGCAGGCCCAAGGCATGCACGCTCGCGGGCAGTTCGGGTCCCGCTCCGCCCGCGGCGATCGCCCCGAGAGGGGCGAGGTCCGCGCCGAGCGCGACCTCGACGGGCAGTCGCAGGGGACGAGGAGCCGAACTGTGCAGGGTGATGCGCTCCGTGCCGTCGGCGTGACGGACACGTTCGACCACGACGTCCGGGTCCGGACCCGCTTGTGCGGAAGTACGCACCGTGCCCACGAACCGGGCCCGGTCGGCCCCGGTCATCCACGCCCGAATCGCCAGCGGCTCACGCCCCGCCACCCGGACCAGGCAACGGGACAGTACGCGTCGGCCCGCGTGGTAGACCCCCTCCAGGCCCCGGCCCGTCAACTGCCCCTGATCGGTGGAGATGGCGAGGCTCGGGAGGGCCACGCAGATCATGACCGCGTGGGCGGGCGGCAGTTCGGCGGGGTTGCGGGGTGGAGGAAGGGCGCCTGGGGACTGTTGCGGCTGCCGGCTCGCACCTCCGGCCGGGCGATCCGTGTCGGCGCGCGGCCCGGATGACCGTCGGTTCGTGGCCCCCGTCAGCGGCGGCGGCACTGCGGTCCCCGCCCTCCTCGAAGGACCAGGAACGCTGGGGGTGGAGCGGGCGTCGTCGGCAGGGGGCGGGGGCGGCTGGTGCATACGGCGACTTTTCTGCGGTGGGTTCGCCTCGGGCGGTTGCGGTGGCGGTCGACGGAGACGACGGGGCGTGTGTGAAGTGGCGGTACGACTGGGCCGCGAGAGACATCCGTCACCCAGGTGAACGGGGCCGGGGTCTCCCGGGTCACGCCCTGGCCCCCGGGACCGAGCCGAATGGCGGCGTCGACGGTTCTGGACTGTCACGACCGCCCGCACGACCCACCCGGCCACCGCCCGGCACCGTCCGACGGCCCCGACCGTGTGGCGGCTCACGAGTCGTCCCGCGCGCGGTCGTGCTCGGGCCACGCGGCCGTGGAGGAGTCGTAACGCTTGTGCCGGCCGCCGCCCCTCGTCGACGTACGCGGGGGACCTGAGACGTCGCGCCGTGCAGGGGAGCCCTCTCGCGAGGCACGGGAGCTCTGCCGCGGCGGACGGGAGATGCCCGGCCGTGCGGTTCCACGTCCTGTGCGTCGGGCACCGGGCGAAGAGGTCTGGTGGGTGCCGTCGGACCTCACATCGGCGGTGACGGTTCGGGCGCGACCTGGGCGGAAGCGTCGCGCGGCCGGGCCCAGGGGCCGGGCCGACGACGGCTCGCAACGGCTGTCGTCGCCGGGGTCGCCCTCGGCGGAGACCACCGCGTCGGCGTCACGTGTCGCGTCGACCGGGCCGGACCCGGCGCTTTCCGGCTCCGCTCCCTGATCTGTGCTTCCCACTCCCCCGCCCTCGCGTTCGCGCTCGCCGCGCTCCGCGCGCAGGCAGCGACGCAGGGACTCCGGGTCGAGGCCCTCGTTGCATGCCTGGTGCAGGAGGCGGGCGAAGAGGTAGTCGGGGTCGGCTCCCAGGGCCATGGCGAGGGCTTCGCGGGACTCGAGTTCGTCACCGCTGGACCAGGCGACCCAGCCCGCCAGGGTCAGCGGGGCGGCGGCATGCTCGGCGTAGGGGCCCACGCAGCGCCGGGCCAGGGCCCGCCAGAGACGCAGGGCGGGGCCGGCCTCGTCGCCTTCCATCCACTCGGCGGCGCGGTCGCGTGTTCCACGGTCCTGGAGGCCGAGGATCAGGGCGGCCGCCTCGTCGTGGCCGAGGAGTTCGTCGTCGCGCAGGTCCGCGGCGAAGGCGCCCTGTACCGACGGACCCTCCGCGAGGCGGCTCATCACACGACGGGCCAGGTCGAGGGTCTCCTGGGCGACGGCTGCGCGGCTCTCCTCGTCGAGGATCCTGGGGACGAGGGCCATTCCCGCGGTGTCCAGGGCGATTTCCTGCCGCAGCGCGGCCGAGGTCTCCCAGGGCTGGAGCCGGGCGCGCAGTTCTCGCAGGGTCCCGCGGACCTGAAGGCCGGCGTAGGTGGCCGCCGCGGCCAGGACCGACGTACCGGGCAGGCCCATCGGGCGGCCCTCGGACGGGCAGCAGTCCTCCCGGTCGCAGCAGTAGGACCAGCAGCGGCCGTCGGAGACGCACAGTGCCTCGATCACCGGCACGTCGTGGTTTCCGCACTCGACGCGCAGGTCGTGGGCGAGGGGCCTCAGCCGGTCCATGACCTCTCGGCCCGTCTCCCCCTTCTCGGGCTCCTGGCAGAGGTAGACGACCATCTGCTCGGGCGGGGAGCCGCGCCGCACACTGCCCGTGATGAGGCCGTGCGCGAGCTGCCTGGCCGCGCCGGGCCAGTCCTCCTTGTTCGCGGGGATACCGAGCCGGGCCCGGCCGCCGAACCTGCCGCGACCGTCCGCGTCGTGCAGCGCGACCATCACGACGCTGTCCTCGGGACGGTAACCGAGGAGATAGGGCAGCGCGTCGGCCAGCTCGGCCGGGGTGCGCAGGGTGACCTGGTGCGGGCCGAGCGCGCCCGTGGTGAGGGGGTGCGCGTGATCCGCGGGCGGCGTGCGCTCACCTCGTACACCGTCGCCGTTCGGCCTGATGCGCTCGTCCGGGCCGTTCGGCCGGATGTGTCCGCCCTGGCCGGTGATGTCGTCGTTTCCGAAGGATCCGGTCGTTTCGCTGTGATTCGTCATGCGCAGACGATCTCGTGGATCGCCGATTTCCGCTTGGCCCTGTGGATAACTCCGGTCGGGAACATGCCACAGACGTGCGGACGCCAGCGGGCTCACGCAGGCCGCGCATTCTCGGCGACGGCGTGCTCGCACGGCTCGTCCGTCGCCGTGCGGCCTCGCGGAGTCAGCCGTGCGACTTCGCCGGGTAAGCCGCGGTGCCTCGCGGGAGTCGGCCACACGACTTCGCGGGAGTCAGCGGCGCGACCACGCGATGTCAGTGGCGTCCTGTTGTATGGACCCATGGAGCACGTGAGCAACGCGGATCTGCGGGCGGAGGCCGACTCGGCCCTCGCACGCCTCGTCGGAGATGCCACCGGCACGGCACGGCTGCGTGAGGACCAGTGGCGGGCCATCGAGGCACTGGTCGCCGACAAGCGCAGAGCCCTGGTCGTGCAGCGCACGGGCTGGGGCAAGTCCGCGGTGTACTTCGTCGCCACGTCGCTGCTGCGGTCGCGGGGCAGCGGCCCCACCGTGATCGTCTCCCCGCTGCTCGCGCTCATGCGCAACCAGGTCGAGGCCGCCGCACGGGCCGGCATCCACGCCCGGACGATCAACTCCTCGAACACCGAGGACTGGGACGCGATCCAGGACGAGATCGCGGCCGGCGAGGTGGACGTCCTGCTCGTCAGCCCCGAGCGGCTCAACAACCCCGACTTCCGCGACCAGGTACTGCCCCGGCTCGCGGCGGCCACCGGCCTGCTCGTGGTGGACGAGGCCCACTGCATCTCCGACTGGGGGCACGACTTCCGTCCGGACTACCGCAGGCTGCGGACCATGCTCGGCGACCTGCCACCGGGCGTACCCGTCCTCGCCACCACCGCCACCGCCAACGCGCGTGTGACGGCGGACGTCGCGGAGCAACTGGGCACGGGCGGGTCGTCCGACGCACTGGTGCTCCGGGGCCCGCTGGACCGGGAGAGCCTGAGCCTCAATGTGCTGGCGCTTCCCGACGCCGCACACCGCATGGCCTGGCTCGCCGATCATCTGGACGACCTCCCGGGTTCGGGCATCGTCTACACCCTCACCGTCGCCGCCGCCGAGGAGGTCACGGCCTTCCTGCGGCAACGCGGTCACACCGTCGCCTCGTACACCGGCAAGACGGAGAACGCCGACCGTCAGCAGGCGGAGGACGACCTGCTGAACAACAAGGTCAAGGCGCTGATCGCCACCTCCGCGCTGGGCATGGGCTTCGACAAGCCCGATCTCGGCTTCGTCGTGCACCTCGGCTCCCCGTCCTCCCCCATCGCCTACTACCAGCAGGTCGGCCGCGCCGGACGCGGCGTCGAGCACGCCGAAGTCCTGCTGCTGCCCGGCAAGGAGGACGAGGCGATCTGGCAGTACTTCGCCTCCCTGGCCTTCCCTTCGGAAGACCTGGTCCGCCGTACCCTCGACGTCCTGTCGAGTACGGACCGCCCGCTCTCGCTGCCCGCCCTCGAACCACTGGTGGAGCTGCGGCGATCCCGGCTGGAGACCATGCTCAAGGTCCTCGACGTGGACGGCGCGGTCCGGCGGGTCAAGGGCGGATGGATCGCGACGGGTCAGCCGTGGACGTACGAGGGCGAGCGCTACGAATGGGTCGCGCGCCAGCGTGCCACCGAGCAGCAGGCCATGCGGGAGTACGCCTCGACGACGGGCTGCCGCATGGAGTTCCTGCAGCGCCAGCTGGACGACGAGGCGGCCCGCCCCTGCGGTCGCTGCGACAACTGCGCGGGGGCCCGCTTCACCGCGGACACCGCCGACGCCTCTGTGGACGCCGCACGGGTCGACCTCGGGCGGGCCGGAGTCGATGTCGAGCCGAGGCGCATGTGGCCGACGGGCCTTCCCGCGATCGGCGTGAATCTCAAGGGGCGCATTCCTGTCGGCGAGCAGGCCGCGCCGGGGCGCGCACTGGGGCGGATGTCGGACATCGGGTGGGGGAACCGGCTGCGTCCGATGCTCGCGCCGCAGGCCGGGGACGGTCCCGTTCCGGACGACGTGGCACGCGCGGTCGTGGGTGTCCTCGCGGACTGGGCCAGGGGCCCGGGTGGCTGGGCCTCCGGCGACGCGGACGCGCCACCCCGCCCCGTGGGTGTCGTCACCATCGCCTCCCGCACCCGCCCCCAGTTGATCGGCTCCCTGGGGACCCGGATCGCCGAGGTCGGCCGGCTGCCTCTGCTGGGCGCCGTGGAGTACGCGCACGACGGGTCGCACATCTCCCGCAGCAACAGCGCGCAACGCCTCAAGGCCCTCGACGGGGCTCTGGTCGTACCTCCCGCTCTGAAGGCGCCCCTCGAGCAGACGCGGGGACCGGTCCTCCTGGTGGACGACTTCACCGAGACGGGCTGGACTCTCGCGGTGGCGGCACGCATGCTCCGCCAGTCGGGTGCGGCCGGGGTGCTGCCCCTGGTGCTTGCCGTCCAGGGCTGAATTGGCCGGTCCTCCGTCCGACACCTACAGTTCCCCGCGAGGTTCCCGGTGCGTCACGGTCTTCCCAGCATCATCTGGGGCCGCACGGGGTAGTGATATAAGCCACGCATCGCCTGTTAAGGGGCGGTGGCCCCAATTGCTCGTTGCCGCATCCCAGTTCGACAGGAAGAATTGGAGTCCGCTCCCCGCACGGCCCGGCCCGTGGCCCGGAAGGGCTTCACTGCGGTGCGCGCTCCCCTGAATTCCACCCCGCCCGCAGTGTGGGCGCGTAGCCGAAGGGAGGATCGTGACCTTCGGATTCGCTCCGTCTCCCACGGCATCGACGTCGACGTCCGCCGACCTGTCCACCGCTTCCGCCGCCCGTGTGCTGGAGCCTGCGGAATGGGCCGCGGCCGGTATCCCTCTGCTGCGCAATCCCCGCGAGGTCGTCAGCGGACTGCACGCACGGCACCGCCCCGGGCTCTCGACGGCGATCGTGGCCGTGCTGGACCAGGACGAACGGCTGCGGGCGAGCGCCTCGTTCACCCGCCGGTCGGCGCCCGCCGACGGCTGGATGTTCCGCAACTCCCTGCTGGCCCAGCTCCGCCGGGTCATCCCGCACGACCTGCGGCGCCGTACGCCCGCGCGCACCGCGATCCTGCTCTACTGCCGGGACGGCGACGCCCGCTGGACCGAGGAGGACGGCGCCTGGATGTGGGGGCTGCGCGACGCCTGCACACTGCACGGGCTGCGGTGCGGGGCGTACATCACGCTCACCCACGACGGCTGGCAGGTGCTCGGCGAGGGCCGCGCCGGCCGCCGCCCCAGCGTGGACTCGGCTCCCGAGCCCTTCGACGCCATCCAGGTTCCCCCGGCGCTGCCCCGTACCGGCGGTGCGGGATCCGGTGGCCTGCGGCGCGTGGCGGCCCGCTGAAGGATTCCGCCGACGCTCTCACGCGCGGCGGCCCGCCGGTTCCGACGGGGGCGGGCGGGCGGCGGCCCGCTGCTCCGACGTCGTGTTCACCGATGTCGGCCAGTTGGTTCCGGTGGGGAACCGCACGGGTGGCGGCGGCACACCGAGAGGTCCCGTCAGCGTCCTCGCAGATCGCCAATGGGAGCGTCGGCAAGGGAGATCGGGCGGTTGCCGCCTGGGAGAAGGCGACGGTGCCTCGCCCCAGGGCCCGAACCGGCCAGGTCGGCACCGGGCGGGCCGGTGAACCCGGCCTGCCCGCAGTCGCACCACTCGTAAGGCTCCGCGCCGCACCGCAAGCCGCGGCGCACACCAAACGGAGGCACGCTTCAGCGCGCTTCCGGTCGTCCGTGCCTCGGCCCTTGTGAGGTGACGGCCGAGACAGCGGCCTCGTCGCCCCGTCTCGTCCCGAACGTCTCAGGACGGGATCAGACGCCCGCGCCCAGAACCGAGTTGATCTGCTGCGGGTCGCCACAGACGACCAGCAGGGCACCGGCCCGGGTGAGGGCCAGCGGCAGCGTCCGGGCGGCCGCGGCGTCGGACCCGCCGTTGACCGCGACCACGACCACGGACCTGGTCGCCGCACGGCCGACGTGCGAGGCGTCGGCGTAGAAGACGTCGTCGCCGGAGTCGTGCAGAGCCCAGTAGGCGGTCTCTCCGAAGGAGAGCTCGTGCGCGGCCCACGGGTGCTGTTCTCCGGTGGTGATCACCAGAACGTCACCCGGGGCTCGGCCCGAGTCCAGAAGCATGTCCACGGCTTCGTCGGCGGCGTCGAGCGCGCCTTCGGCGGAGGCCGGGATCAGCTGGATCTGCGGCGCGGCCGAAGCCTTGCCGGAAGCGGTGGGGGTCGCCGGGCCCGAAGGACCGGGCTTGACGGTGGCCACGTCGCGCGGGGTGCGCTGGGCCGGCGGCGTGGGCCGAAGCGGTCCCGGGCGACCGGGGCGCGGCGGCGCCACGGGGCGGGGGCCGGGTACGGGGCGGGGGGTCGGCGCGGTACGGCCGCTGGACGGCGTGGCGCGGGGACCCTGGGCACTCTCGTGAATCTGAGGCTCCTCGGGGATGAGAGGCATGAGCTGATGTCTATCAAACGTTGGTGCGGCTCGCGTCAGCGGGTGGCACATACGTGCGAGCGGAACCGTCAGAAATCGAAGCCGAGCTGACCCTCGATTTCCGGAGCGCTTCCGTCCGCCCAGCTGCGGGCCTTCTTGAGGTGCCGCCACTGGGGCAGCGCATCAAGATACGCCCATGACAGCCGGTGGAAGGGAGTGGGCCCCCATTCCTCCAGCGCGGCCTTGTGCACGGGCGACGGATACCCGGCGTTGTCCGCAAAACCGAAGTGTGCATGTTCGCCACCCAGTTCGGCCATCATTTTGTCGCGCTGGACCTTGGCGATCACCGAGGCCGCGGCGACGGCGACGCAGGAGCGGTCGCCCTTGATCACCGTGCGGACCTGCCACGGGGCGCCCAGGTAGTCGTGCTTGCCGTCGAGGATGACCGCGTCGGGGCGCACCGGCAGGGCGTTCAGAGCGCGCCCCGCGGCCAGCCGCAGGGCGGCCGTCATGCCCATCCGGTCGATCTCCTCGTGAGAGGCGTGACCCAGCGCGTAGGAGGTCACCCATTTCTGGAGTTCTCCGGCGAGCTCGGTCCGCCGCCTGACGGTGAGGAGTTTGGAGTCGGTGAGACCTTCGGGGGGCCGGCGAAGACCGGTGACCGCCGCGCAGACGGTGACGGGGCCGGCCCAAGCGCCGCGCCCCACCTCGTCGACACCAGCGACGATCTTCGCTCCGGTCGTGGCTCGAAGGGAGCGCTCGACGGTGTGAGTAGGTGGTTCGTACGCCATGACGCCCTTAGCCTACGACGCCCGGAAGCCCCCGCGACACCCCGGTTTCCCCGTGAAGCTCCCAGCGGCCGGGGGAGCCTGTCAGAGAGCGACCGGCCGCAGCAGCGGCATCATCAGCAGGTCGATGAGTTCCTCGAGATCCACGTCGTTCCATTCACTCGCGCACATCTTCGAGCGGTACATCATCATCGCCGGAATGACGTCCAAGACATAGCCGTTGGCCGCGTCGCCCCTCACCTCTCCTCGCTCTATTCCACGGGTGATGACCTCTCGGAGCAGCTTGATCGTCGGCTCCACGACCCAGGCGAAGATCACCCCCCGGAAGCGCTCGACCTGAGTGGGATCACATTCGTGAATGACCGCGCGCAAGGCGTGCCCGGGGCGGGAGTACATCGCGTCCCGCGCCTGGCGGCACAGGGCCAGCAGATCCTCACGCACGCCGCCCAGGTCCGGCACTCCTTCCAGCCGGGGCAGTCCCGCCTGCAGCGCGTCGACGACGAGGTCTTCCTTGGAGGGCCAGCGACGGTAGACGGCGGCCTTCCCGGTCTGGGCGCCGGCAGCGACCCCCTCCATGGTCAGGCCCTTCCAGCCGACCGTGCCGAGCTGCTCCAGGGCGGCGTCGAGGATCGCGCGTTCGAGTACCGCGCCGCGCCGACGGACCGAGGCCGGCCGAGCGGGGACGGCCCTCCAGGGCGAGGTAACCATCGAGTCTCTCCAGCGAACAGAAGCGGGGAATCCCGGAAGCGGTCCGGGACAACGGGGACGCGTCACCTTGCGGGGACGGGGGAATCGACGCGCCGAGGCGGCGCCAGTGAACGCTTGCGTTCCCTACAAGGGCCTCACTACCGTGGACACAACAGTGAACGCCATCGTTCACTAAGGCATTTGTGGGGGACCCATGGTGACGACCTCTCAATTGACTCAGCACCAGAAACGAGGTGAGGCACGCCGGGCGGGGCATCCCGGCATCGCGCTCACCGTCATCGCGGCCTGCCAGCTCATGGTGGTCCTCGACGCGACGATTGTGAACATCGCGCTCCCGCACATTCAAGGCGCTCTCGACTTCAGCACGACCGATCTCACTTGGGTGGTCAGCGCCTACACGCTCACCTTCGGCGGGCTGCTGCTTCTGGGCGCACGCGCCGGTGACATCCTCGGCCGCCGCCGGGTCTTCCTGGCCGGCATCCTGCTCTTCACCTTCGCCTCGCTGCTGGGAGGACTCGCCCAGGAACCCTGGCAGCTGCTCGCGGCACGCGCCCTCCAGGGTGTGGGTGGCGCGATCGCCTCGCCCACCGCGCTGGCGCTGGTCACGACCACGTTTCCCGAAGGCCCGGAGCGCAACCGGGCGTTCGGCGTCTTCGCCGCGGTCTCCGCGGGCGGTGGCGCCGTCGGTCTCCTCGCCGGCGGCATGCTCACCGAGTGGCTCGACTGGCGCTGGGTCCTCTTCGTCAACGTGCCCATCGGCGTACTGATCGCCGTCCTCACGCCGATCTACATCAGCGAGTCCGAACGGCATCCCGGCCGCTTCGACATCGCCGGCGCGCTGACCTCGACCCTGGGTATGGCCTCGCTGGTCTACGGCTTCATCCGCGCGGCGGAGGACGGCTGGCGCGACGGACTGGCGCTCGGTTCCTTCGGTGCCGCCCTGGTGCTGCTGCTCGCGTTCGTCTTCATCGAAACGAGGGCCAGGGAGCCGATCACCCCGCTGAAGATGTTCGCCGACCGCAACCGCTCCGGCACGTACGTGATCATGCTGTGCCTGGCCGCGGCGATGTTCGGCATGTTCTTCTACATCGTGCTGTTCGTGCAGAACGTGCTCGGCTACAGCCCGATCAAGGCGGGCCTGGCCTTCCTTCCCGTCACGGTTGCGATCGCGGTCGGCGCGGGGCTGTCGCAGCGGTTCCTGCCCACCCTCGGGCCCAAGCCGTTCATGATCACGGGCTCCGCCCTGGTGACGGCCGGTCTCGCCTGGCAGAGCCTCGTCACCCCGGACAGCTCGTACGCGGGCGGGGTCCTCGGGCCGATGCTGGTGTTCGGTTTCGGTATGGGGCTCATCTTCGTGACGGTGACGGTGACCGCGGTCTCCGGAGTCGCCCAGCACGAGGCAGGTGCCGCGTCCGGGCTGCTCAACGCCACGCAGCAGGTCGGCGGTTCGCTCGGTCTGTCCATCCTGACCACCGTCTTCGGCACGGCCAGCGCTGATGAGGCGAAGAAGCAGCTGCCGGACTTCATGGCCGACGGCACGGCCGAGCAGAAGGCGCAGTTCGCCCAGACGCACCAACTGCCCGCGCCCTGGGGGCACGAGGTGCTCTCGCACGGCATCGCGGCCTCCTTCGTCCCGGCCGCCGCGATGGCCGTACTCGCCCTGGTCACCGCCGTGTTGGTGGTGCGGTTCCGCAAGAGCGACCTGGACGCGCTGGCGGGCAACGCCGGGCCGATGGGCGGCTGACGGAGGAACACCCCGGTCTGGTCCCGGCAGTCCGTCGACGGGCGTCGCAGGAAGACGCCCAGGGCTGCCGGACCGTATCGCCCACGGCGCCGTCCGCACGACCGCGGACGGCACGGCCGTTCGCCCGCTCCGGCGCATCGCCGCGGCCACCGCGCAGCGCACGATCACCGTCAGCACCCACAGCGACTCCATGCCCGATCACCCCCACCGCCACCGTCGTCCGGTATCCGCATGCACCCATCTCGTGCAGCGCCCACCCCGACAACGCCCGGCAATCACGGAGGGTTCCCAGCCGACACGGAGAGTTCTCAAGTGCAGGACTCGGACGGTGCACTCCCGCGGACACGCCAGGACTCGGACAGGGCTCTCCCCCAGACACACCAAGGCTCGGTAGGCCGAGGGTCAAGCCCGCCCGGCCCGCTAAGCGCCGGTCGGCACCCAGTCCGGTACCGCCTCGGTCCGGTCCACCCAGGCGGCGGGCGGCGCCCCGGCCTTCCCCGCGGCGAGCACTCCACCGACGATCGCGCAGGTGGTGTCCACGTCGCCGCCGACCTGGGCCGTGGTCCAGAACGCCTGCTCGTAGTCCCCGAGACTGCGGGCGGCGGACCAGAGGGCGAAGGGCACGGTGTCGTGAGCCGACGTACGCCGTCCGCATCCCAGCACCGCGGCGACCGTGGCCGCGTCGGCGTAGTCGAGCATGTCCCGGGCGCGGCGCAGCCCGGCGCCCACCGCGCTCTTGGGCACGAGGGCGATCACGTCGTCGAGAAGCGACTCGGGGCTCGGCGGCCCGCTGGGCGCACCGGCCAGCGCCGCCGCGGCGGCCACGGCCATGGCGCCGACCACGGCCTCACGGTGCTGGTGCGTGGGGTAGGCGGAGATCTCCGCCTGGTGGGTGGCCTGCTCGGGATCGTCCGCGTACCAGGCGCCCAGCGGCGCGATGCGCATCGCGGCGCCGTTGCCCCAGGACCCCTGGCCGTTGAAGAGCTCGGCTGCCAGTTCGCGCCAGTCGCCACCCTCCCGGACGAGTCGCAGGAGGCGGTTGACGGCGGGCCCGTAACCCCGGTCGAAGTCGTGGTGCTCGGCGAAGGACAGGGCCAGGGCGTCCTGGTCGATGCGGTGGTGGGTGGCGAGCACGGCCACCACGGAGCAGGCCATCTCCGTGTCGTCCGTCCACTGCCACGGGCCGTCCGGGAGCTCGCGGCGCTTGAGCAGCGGGTAGTTCACCGGCACGAAGAACTGCGAGCCCAGCGCGTCACCCACCGTCAGTCCGCGCAGGCTGGACAGGGCGCGCTCGAAGCGCCCTTGGGAAGAGGAATCAGCGGTCATCGCCCTGCCACCCTATCCGGTGATCCCGTACGGCTCAGGATCCCGCCAACGTTCGAATGGCCGGTCGAGCGTGTACTTGTCGTCGTCTCCGAGAACGAGCATCCGCATCTCTCCGTTCCCGGGATTGGACAACGACTCGAAATCCGCGACCGACCAGTGGAACCAGCGCATGCAGAACAGCCGCATGGCCAGGCCATGGGTCACCAGCAGCACGTTGGGCGGATGGTCGGGGGCCTCGAAGCTGCGGTACAGGCTCTCCAGGAAGCCGCCCACCCGGTCGTAGACGTCGGCGCCGCTCTCGCCCTGGGCGAAACGGTAGAAGAAGTGACCGTAGGCGTCCCTGTACGCCTTCTGGAGCCGTACGTCGTCGCGGTCCTGCCAGTTCCCCCAGTCCTGCTCGCGCAGCCGTGGTTCCTCGCGCACGCGTATGCGTTCGGGGTCCAGGTGGAAGGCGCGGAGGGTCTCGAGCGTGCGGCGATAGGGGGAGACGTACACGCTCACGTGTTCGCGGCCGAACAGTTCGCGCAGGTGCTTGCCCCTCTCCTCGGCCTGCCGCCAGCCGCGTTCGGTGAGGGCGAGCGCATGGTCGGGCTCGCGCTCGTAGACGGTGTCATCAACGTTGCCGGTTGACTCGCCGTGCCGGACAAGGATGATGCGCCGTGGTCGTGCCATGCCAAAACCCTAGATCGAGCGAGGCCGTACAGAGCACTGGTACGGGCTCCATACGGCGTAGGTCACACCATCCGCACACCCGTGGACACCACTGTGCGCACACGGCACTCGTGGGCGCGTGACGACCGTGGCGGCCGTGGAGACGTGGCCGGCGGGAAGCGGTCGCCTCGCGCGGCGACGGAGGAACCGTCACACCGTCCAGGAGGGCTCCAGTCCCACGATGTCTCCCGTGAGGGCGGCCACGTCGGCCTCGGTCTGGGCGCGCAGCGCGAGCCGTTCCACCCGCTCGGTCCGGTATTTTCCGTGCTCGGCGGCCGACCGCCACATCGACAGGACCATGAACTCGTGTCCCGGCGCCTCGGCGAACAGCCCGCGGATCATGCCGGGCGAACCGGCCATCGCCGGATTCCAGACCTTCTCCTGCATCAGCGTGAAGTTGTCCACGCGCTGCTCATGGACACGGCACAGGGCGACCCTTATCAGGTCCGCGTCGGTGAAGCGCGGCTCGAAGCCGGTCTTCACGTCGAAGCGGTACTCGAACAGCCTGACCTGGGCGTCCTTGAAGGTGCCGGTCTGGGACGCGGCGAGCCGGTCGTGGGAGCGCGCCATGAAGGAGTCGTAGAAGGCGCGGCTCTCCCAGAAGGCGAAGACATGGGCCACCGACGGCCGTCCCCGGCTCCAGCCGCCGCCCTGCCCGCGAAAACCCGGTTCGCCGGGAAGCCCCGCCCATTTCCGCTGCCCGCGCTCGAAACCGCGGCGGTCCACCACGGTGCAGCGAATCCACTTGACCAGCACCGCGCCATGGTAAGGCCATGGAGCGTGGCGAGGGTCGCGCTCGTCCACAGAGCTCACCGGCGGCGGTACGCGTGGACGTGACAGGATGGCAACCGGCTTCCATCGCAGGGAAGTTGGGTCCGCAGACGAAACGGGGAAGGGGAGTTCGGTGAGCGACCTCATCAAGGGCATCCACAAGGTCGAGGTGGCTCTGAAGTGGGATCCGAGCCCAGCGGGACAGCCGCCCACGGACCTGGACCTGGTGTCCGCGGCCTATCTGCGCGACGCGCCGTACGGCGATCCCGCCTACGTGGTCCACTTCGACAGCCGCTCCCCCGACGGCACGATCCATCTGAACCGGGACAGCAAGGACGGCAAGGGCCTCGGCTGGGACGAGGTCATGATCTTCGAGCTGGACCGCCTCGATGCGCGCTACGCGCGCGTGGTCGTCGGTGTCATCCTCCAGCAGCGGCCCGCCGGGCGGACCTTCGTCACGGTCGCCAACCCGGGCCTGAGGATCCGTGAGGGGTACACCGACCTCGCCGTGGACGACTTCGGGACGGTCCTGGGCGCGACCGCCGTGACCGTCGCCGAGTTCATCCGTGACGAGGCCGGCAACTGGGACTTCCAGCCGGGCCTGCACGCCTTCGAGGACGACCCGGCGGCGTTCATCCCCTCCATGGGCGCCCTGAGGCGTCTCTGACCGCTCGGAGCGGCCCTGGGCGAGTGGTCTTCTCCGCCGGGGTACGGCACCCGCGTCCGTCACCCCGTACGAGCGGCCGGTGTCATCCGGTGTAGGGCGCCACGACGGCGAGGGTCGCCGCGACCGCCTCGAGGACGGCCTCCCGGTGGTTCACCTCGTGCGCCGGTTCGTCGGTGTTACGGGTGCGCAGGCCCCGGTCGGCCAGCAGGTAGACCATCCGCAGGGTCCGCATGGTGTTCGACACCCACGGCGGGACCGGGCCGGGTTCGCCCGTCCTGAAGGCCTTCTCGACCGGCACGAGCCACGCGGTGGCCTCCTCCGCGCCGAGGTCCGGATGACTGAGGATCTGCGCGAGCGCGTACGCCAGGCGGTCGTCCTCCTGCGCGTCGAAGAGGTGCCCGGTGGGCGCGAGCAGCCGGGCGACCGCGAGGTCCGCGAGCCGCGACGGGTCCTGACCGGGGTGCCGGGCCAGCGCCGCGAGCAGATCGGCTCCGTGCGCGGCCGCGTGCAGCCAGCCCAGTTCGGCGTCATGGCCGCGCAGGTCCGTCTCGGCCGGGTACCACTCGGCGAAGGGGCTCCACCACGCCTCCAGCCAGTCGCCCGCCGCGACGATCCGGGCCAGGACCAGTGGCGCGAACGTCCGCGCCTGTACGGCCGGGTCGGTGAAGTACGCGGCCATCCGGTCACCCAGACACTGCCGTTCGGCGCGCTCCAGTACGGGTATCCAGCGTACGGCCGTGGCATACGCGCCGTCGTCCCGGACAAGGGGGTCCGCCGCGCGGAGGCCCTCGACGAGTACGTCGAGCGCGGCCGCGCGGGACGCGCCGGTCAGCGCGCGGATGTCACCGTCGTGTCGCCGTGAGAGATCCATGGGCGGAGCGTACGGGTCGACGCCGGGCGCATGGGCACGTGAGCGGAGCGGGACCGGCACAGGCGCGGCACGGAAACCGAGAACGCGGTACGAAGACCGAGAAGGGGCGCCGGTACTGGACCGGCGCCCCTTCTCACTCACTGCTCAGCGGATCAGCTGCAACCGCTCGTCGAGCCGCAGCCCTCGCAGATGTAGCAGGAACCGGCCCGCTGCATCTTGGTGCCGCAGGAGAAGCAGAGCGGGGCGTCGGCCTGGATGCCCAGCTGCATCTCCACCAGCTCGGCGCTGGTGTGGGCCTGCTTCGGCGCGGGCTCGGCCGGCTCGGTCCCGGCCTTCGGAGCGGCGACGGCCTTGAGCTCCTGGGTGCGCGGCGCCGACTGGGCGAGGCCCTCGACGTCGACGTCCTCGTCGTCCAGCGGCTCGTAGGAGCCCGTCTCGAGGTGACGCTGACGCTCCTCGGCGGAGTGGATGCCGAGGGCGGAGCGGGTCTCAAAGGGCAGGAAGTCGAGCGCCAGGCGGCGGAAGATGTAGTCGACGATCGACTGGGCCATCCGCACGTCCGGGTCGTCCGTCATACCGGCCGGCTCGAAGCGCATGTTGGTGAACTTCGAGACGTACGTCTCCAGCGGCACGCCGTACTGCAGGCCCACCGACACGGCGATGGAGAAGGCGTCCATCATGCCCGCGAGGGTCGAGCCCTGCTTGGACATCTTCAGGAAGACCTCGCCGAGACCGTCGTCCGGGTAGGAGTTGGCGGTCATGTAGCCCTCGGCGCCACCGACGGTGAAGGAGGTGGTGATGCCGGGACGACCCTTCGGGAGGCGCTTGCGGACCGGGCGGTACTCGACGACCTTCTCGACGGTCTCACGGATCGTCGCCTCGGTCTTCGCGGTCACCTCGGCCTTCTCGTCCTCCTTCTTCTTGGCGGAGAGCGGCTGGCCGACCTTGCAGTTGTCGCGGTAGATCGCGAGCGCCTTGACGCCCATCTTCCAGGCCTCGAAGTAGACCTCCTCGACGTCCTCGACCGTCGCCGTCTCCGGCAGGTTGACGGTCTTGGAGAGGGCGCCGGAGATCCAGGGCTGGATCGCGGCCATCATGCGGACGTGGCCCATCGCGGAGATGGAACGCTCGCCCATGGCGCAGTCGAACACCTCGTAGTGCTCGTGCTTGAGGCCGGGGGCGTCGATCACGTTGCCGTTGTCGGCGATGTGGGCGACGATCGCCTCGATCTGCTCCTCCTGGTAACCCAGGCGGCGCAGGGCCTGCGGGACGGTGCCGTTGACGATCTGCATCGAGCCGCCGCCGACCAGCTTCTTGAACTTGACCAGGGCGAGGTCGGGCTCGAGACCGGTGGTGTCGCAGGACATCGCCAGACCGATGGTGCCGGTCGGGGCGATGACGGACGCCTGGGAGTTACGGAAACCGTTCTTCTCACCGAGGCGCAGGACGTCCTGCCAGGCCTCCGTGGCGGCGGCCCAGATCGGCGTGTCGAGGTCATCCATGCGGACGGCCTGGCCGTTGGCGTCGGCGTGCTGCTTCATGACGCGGTTGTGGGCGTCGGCGTTGCGGGCGTAGCCGTCGTACGCGCCGACGACCGCGGCCAGCTCGGCGGAGCGGCGGTAGGCCGTGCCGGTCATCAGCGAGGTGACGGCACCGGCGAGGGCGCGGCCGCCGTCGGAGTCGTAGGCGTGGCCGGTCGCCATCAGCAGGGCGCCGAGGTTGGCGTAGCCGATGCCGAGCTGGCGGAACGCGCGCGTGTTCTCGCCGATCTTCTGCGTCGGGAAGTCCGCGAAGCAAATGGAGATGTCCATCGCGGTGATGACGAGCTCGACGACCTTGGCGAAGCGCTCGGCGTCGAAGGACTGGTGGCCCTTGCCGTCGTCCTTGAGGAACTTCATCAGGTTCAGCGAGGCGAGGTTGCAGGACGTGTTGTCCAGGTGCATGTACTCGCTGCAGGGGTTCGAGCCGTTGATACGGCCGGACTCCGGGCAGGTGTGCCAGTGGTTGATCGTGTCGTCGTACTGGATGCCCGGGTCGGCGCAGGCCCAGGCGGCCAGGGCCATCTTGCGGAAGAGCGCCTTGGCGTCGACGTCCTCGATGACCTCGCCGGTCATCCGGGCGCGCAGGCCGAACTTGCCCCCGCTCTCGACCGCCTTCATGAACTCGTCGTTCACGCGGACCGAGTTGTTGGCGTTCTGGTACTGGACGGACGTGATGTCGTCGCCGCCCAGGTCCATGTCGAAGCCCGCGTCGCGCAGGGCGCGGATCTTCTCCTCTTCCTTGACCTTCGTCTCGATGAAGTCCTCGATGTCGGGGTGGTCGACGTCGAGGATGACCATCTTGGCCGCGCGGCGGGTGGCGCCACCGGACTTGATGGTTCCCGCGGACGCGTCGGCACCGCGCATGAAGGAGACGGGGCCGGAGGCGTTGCCGCCGGAGGACAGCAGCTCCTTGGAGGAGCGGATGCGGGAGAGGTTCAGGCCGGCGCCGGAGCCGCCCTTGAAGATCATGCCCTCTTCCTTGTACCAGTCGAGGATCGACTCCATGGAGTCGTCGACGGACAGGATGAAGCAGGCGGACACCTGCTGCGGCTGGGGTGTGCCGACGTTGAACCAGACGGGGCTGTTGAAGCTGAAGATCTGGTGCAGGAGGGCGTACGCCAGCTCGTGCTCGAAGATCTCGGCGTCGGCGGGCGAGGCGAAGTACTTGTAGTCCTCGCCGGCCTTCCGATACGTCTTCACGATGCGGTCGATCAGCTGCCTGAGACCGGTCTCGCGCTGCGGGGTGCCGACGGCACCACGGAAGTACTTGCTGGTGACGATGTTGACCGCGTTCACCGACCAGAAGTCGGGGAACTCGACGCCACGCTGCTCGAAGTTGACCGAGCCGTCGCGCCAGTTGGTCATGACGACGTCACGGCGCTCCCACTGGACCTCGTCGTACGGGTGCACGCCGGGGGTGGTGTGGATGCGCTCGATACGCAGTCCCTTGGTGGCCTTGGCGCCCTTCGCTCGGGAACCTCGTGCCGGACCGCTCGCCGTCTCTGTCATGCCGCCTCCCTGTACGGGCGTAAACGCCCTGAAGTGCCTCGAATGTTCCCGTGGCACGGTGTTCTGTCTGGTGTTGCGGGCACCCGCGTACCGCCCGCAACAGGTCTTCTCCTGGCCGCCGTCGACCGGCCGGCCCTTGCCGCCTCGACCCGGCCGGCCCGGACTGTGCGTCCGGTCCGGCCCGTCGGTCAGTCGGCGGTGCCGGCGGGCTCGGGGACCTGGACGATCTCCCCGCTCCCGCGCTCGTCTTCCTGGCTCCCCGCGTCCGCTTCCCCGCGGTCCTCGTCGTCCGCGCCGGGGCGGTTCGCCTGCCTCAACTCCGTGATGGCCGCCTCGAAGTCCTCCAGCGAGTCGAACGCGCGGTAGACCGACGCGAAGCGCAAGTAGGCCACGAGGTCGAGCTCCTGGAGCGGTCCGAGTATGGCCAGACCCACGTCGTGGGTGGTCAGCTCGGCGCTTCCGGTGGCCCGCACCGCCTCCTCGACCCGCTGGCCGAGCTGGGCGAGCGCGTCCTCGGTGACAGGCCGTCCCTGGCATGCCTTGCGCACGCCGTTGATGACCTTCGTACGGCTGAAGGGCTCGGTGACTCCGGACCGCTTCACCACCATGAGCGAGCACGTCTCCACGGTCGTGAAACGACGGGAGCAGTCGGGGCACTGGCGGCGCCTGCGGATCGACGTGCCGTCGTCCGTCGTACGACTGTCGACGACCCGGCTGTCGGGGTGCCTGCAGAAGGGGCAGTGCATGGAACTCCCAACCCTCCTCACAGCAGACTCAATAGCCCCAGGAGCCCCTTGGGCCCCTCGGAGCAGCCACAAGCATAGGTGATGTCGGAGGGCCTGGAGACCCGGGGGACCACAACTTATGGGCTGCTGCCGCAATCCAACCACTAGATGTAGGGAATGGCGCATACATGCAGCGAGAGCCGCGTGTCGCGTCCAGCGGCCCGCACGAGGGCCGGAGCGCGGCGCGGCCGGACTCCGGGCACGACACGGCCGGGACGCGGCTCTCCGGCCAGGCGGGGCGGTTTCAGGGATACCGTGGGCGCCGCAGGGAGGAGATGCGGGACTCCCGCGCGAGGCGAGGGCCGGTGCCCGGTCGACAGGGCGGCGGATGGCAGACTGGGGCACGCCCCCACGAGGGCGAGCCTCGGCGGTGAAGAGTACAACGACGGGCCCTTTCGCTCGCCAGGCGGCGCGTCAGCCGATACACCCGGACACATGATCACGTCAGGCGAAACGCGTTTTTTCACTCGAACGTGTGTTTGGCGCAACCTTTCGAAAGCAACTACCGTTGTCCGGGCAGGGAGACAATCGAGAGGGGCCGACGTGACCACCACCACAGACAGTGCCACCATGACCGCCCAGGACCGCTCCCAGGGCCGAGTCGAGCCGGTGCATGCGATGAACGAGACCGCGAACCCCGAAGGGCACAAGCGCTCCCTGCCGGGCCGACCTCCAGGTATCCGGGCCGACAGCTCCGGACTCACCGACCGTCAGCGCCGGGTGATCGAGGTCATCCGGGACTCCGTGCAGCGCCGCGGCTACCCGCCGTCCATGCGGGAGATCGGCCAGGCGGTCGGCCTGTCCAGCACGTCCTCCGTCGCGCACCAGCTGATGGCCCTGGAGCGCAAGGGCTTCCTGCGCCGCGACCCGCACCGTCCGCGCGCGTACGAGGTACGCGGCTCCGACCAGGCGGCGACCGTGCAGCCCACCGACACCGCGGGCAAGCCGGCCGCGTCGTACGTCCCGCTCGTCGGCCGGATCGCCGCGGGGGGCCCGATCCTCGCCGAGGAGTCCGTCGAGGACGTCTTCCCCCTGCCGCGGCAGCTGGTCGGCGACGGCGAGCTGTTCGTCCTGAAGGTCGTCGGCGACTCGATGATCGAGGCCGCGATCTGCGACGGCGACTGGGTCACGGTCCGCCGTCAGCCCGTCGCCGAGAACGGCGACATCGTCGCCGCCATGCTCGACGGAGAGGCCACCGTGAAGCGCTTCAAGCGCGAGGACGGGCACGTCTGGCTCCTCCCGCACAACGCGGCCTACGAGCCCATCCCGGGCGACGACGCGACCATCCTCGGCAAGGTGGTTGCCGTCCTGCGTCGCGTCTGAGCCCACCGGCCGGCGGGCCCGACGGCAACCCGCCTCCCTGACCGGGCCCCGGAACCTCTGCGCCGGTTCCGGGGCCCTGTGCTGTCCGGGGTCGGTAACCGGTTTCTGGCCTGATATCGGTAACCGGTTTCCGACCTGATCAGGGCAGGACCTCTGCCGGATGATCGGGGCGGGGCGCATCAACCGGGCGACACGACCTGCGACCGCCGTACCGGCGACGGATGACCGGCGACGGATGACCGGTGACAGGTGCCGCTGAGAGGTGAGCGGCAACTGGCACTGGGGCTTCGAATCGGGGCGGGCGGTCTGTCCCTGTGCAGGAACGAGGCCACCCGCCACGATCATCCGCCTTCCGTCTGCTTCGCCATGGCGTCGATGGCCGCCAGCGACTTCCGCACCTGATTGCGGTCGGTCGTGTACCAGAAATCGGGCAGCGAGGCCTTCAGATAGCTGCCGTAGCGGGCCGTGGCCAGCCGCTGATCGAGTACGGCGACCACGCCCCGGTCCCCCGTCGCGCGTACGAGGCGGCCCGCGCCCTGGGCCATGAGCAGGGCGGCGTGGGTCGCCGCGACGGCCATGAAGCCGTTGCCCCCCGCTTCCTCCACGGCCTTCTGGCGGGCGCTCATCAGCGGGTCGTCGGGGCGCGGGAACGGGATCTTGTCCATGACGACGAGCTGGCAGCTCGGGCCGGGGACGTCGACGCCCTGCCACAAGGACAGCGTGCCGAAGAGACAGGTCCTCGGGTCCGCCGAGAAGTTCTTGATCAGCTCGCCCAGGGTCTCCTCGCCCTGGAGCAGGATCGGGAACTCCGGGATGCGCGAGCGCAGTTCCTCGGCGGCCAGCTGGGCGGCCCGCATGGAGGAGAAGAGGCCGAGCGTACGGCCGCCGGCGGCCTGGATGAGCTCGGTCAGCTCGTCCAGCATGTCGCCGCGCTCGCCGTCCCGCGCGGGGCGCGACAGATGCTTGGCGACGTACAGGATGCCCTGCTTGGGGTAGTCGAACGGCGAGCCCACGTCGACGCCCTTCCACGGCGGCGCGTCGTCACCCGTCGTGCCCTCCGGGGCAAGCCCCAGGGACGCTCCCACGCCGTTGAAGTCGCCGCCCAGTTTCAGCGTGGCCGACGCGAGCGTCACCGAGCGCTCGTTGAAGAGCTTCTCCCTCAGCAGCCCCGAAACCGACATCGGAGCCACCCGCAGGGACGCGCCGAAGCGGTCGTGGCGCTCGTACCAGACGACGTCCCACTCCGAGCCGTTCGTGATCCGCTCGGCGACGTCGTGCACCGTCTCCACGGAGGCCAGCGCCTGCTTGCGGACCGCGTCCTCGTCCTGGACGGACTTGTCGCGGGTGGCGCCGATCGCGGAGATGACCGTACGGCAGGCGTCGCGCAGTGCCATGAGCGCGTAGCCCAGATCCTCGGGGATCTCCTCAAGGCGGCCGGGCAGCGCCAGCTCCATCAGCCGCTCGAAGCCCTCCGAGGCGGTCTGGAGCTGGTCGGCGGCCTTCTCGTCGACGAGCTTCGCGGCGCGGCGCACCGCCCGGTTGACCTGCCCGGGGGTGAGTTCGCCGGTGGCGACGCCGGTGACACGGGAGACGAGTTCGTGGGCCTCGTCGACGATCAGCACCTCGTGCTGGGGCAGCACCGGGGCGCCCTCGATGGCGTCGATCGCGAGCAGGGCGTGGTTGGTGACGACCACGTCCGCCAGTTTGGCCCGTTCACGCGCCATCTCGGCGAAGCACTCGGCGCCGTACGCGCACTTCGTGGCACCGAGGCATTCGCGCGAGGAGACCGACACCTGGCCCCAGGCGCGGTCGGACACACCCGGCGTGAGGTTGTCGCGGTCGCCGGACTCGGTCTCGTCCGACCAGTCACGCAGCCGCAGCAGGTCCTGGCCCAGTTTGCTGGTGGGCGCCGCGGCCTCGAACTGGTCGAAGAGGCCCTCTTCCTCGTCCTGCGGCACGCCCTCGTGGAGACGGTGCAGGCACAGGTAGTTCGACCGGCCCTTGAGCATCGCGAACTCCGGGCGGCGGCGCAGCAGCGGGTGCAGGGCGTCCACCGTGCGCGGCAGGTCCCGCTCCACGAGCTGGCGCTGGAGAGCCAGTGTGGCCGTCGCGACGACGACCCGCTCCCCGTGCGCGAGCGCGGGCACGAGGTAGCCGAGTGACTTTCCGGTGCCGGTGCCGGCCTGGACGAGCAGATGGGAGCCGTCGTCGATCGCCTCCGCGACGGCTTCGGCCATGGCCACCTGGCCGGGGCGCTCCGTACCGCCGACAGCGGCGACGGCGGCGTGCAGGAGTTCGGGGAGAGAGGGCTTCGTCATAGCGCGACCACCCTACGGCTCGGCACTGACAAACGGGTGATCGCGGGTGATGCGAGGGGTGGGATCAAGGCAGTGGGTCTCTTGTGCGTGAGCGGGTGTGTGCGGACGGGGGTGGTCGATGGAGGCTCGTGGTTGGTCGGGGGCCACCGGACGGTGTACCAGGAGTGACGACGCTGTCGCACATGGTTACGGCAGATGGCGCGGCGACCGGTCCCGAACCATCAGGGCGGCCCGTTTCCCGGGAAGGTCGACCTCGGCGGCGAACCGGAAGCCCGCGGTGAGGAAGGCGGCGATGCAAGGCGTATTGCGAAGGTCGGGCTCGGCGATCACGCGCGCACAGGCGGAGCGGCGGTCGAGCGTGCGGTCGGCGACGGCTCGGAGAAGAACGCTGCCGAGCCCCCGTCCCCGGTCGGCGACGCCGCCGATGAGGAGGTGGATACCGGTGTCGTGCGGGCGGACGGGACAGTGACGGGCCAGGGGATCGAGGTCGGCCCGGTAGATCTCCCAGTAGCTCATCGGGCTGCCGTTCAGCACACCGAGACAGGGGACGCTGCGTCCGTCGCCGGCGAGCTGCCCTGCCAGGTGCCGTTCGGTCACGTACGGTGGGCCGGCGAGGTCCCAGAACGTCACGACGGCCGGGTCGTTCATCCACCGCGCGACGAGGGGCAGGTCCCGTTCCAGGTGTACGGGGACCAACTGGAACACGCCTGCCGTGGTGGCGATCGAGCCCCATGTGTGGACCCGGTCCAGCAGGTCGTGCCTGGGAGGCAGGTCCTCGGCGACTTCTCGCGCCAAGGCCTCGTCCGTCTCCCCCGCCGTGCCCGCCTCGGCAACGGGGACGGCGGCTGCACCGGCAGCGAGGGAGAGACCCGCGAGGAAGTCGTCGGGCAGCCGTAGGTCGAGGGTGTCCTCGACGTCCGTTCCCAGCGCCGGGCCGCACCTCTCGGGGAGCCGGGTGACGGAGGTGGGGCCGGGGTTCACACCGGGGTCGACGGGAGACACGGCGACGCTCCTCTCAGGAGGCGGGACGAGGCATGGTCCTCGGACGCGAAAGGGGCCGGTGTTCAGCAGCAGGGGGAGGAGACGCGATGCCGGTCATGGAGAAAGGGGGTTGGCGATGGTGACGTAGACCGACTGGGTGTCCACGGGGCCCACGAGTTCGTCGAGGCCGTGCAGCCGGGTGAGGAGATTGGCCTTGCAGCGCAGGACGGGCGAGTCGAGCAGTCGGCCGGGCAGGGAGGTGCGCAGCCGCGTGGGACCGGCGGCGACGCCCTCCAGGAAGCGGCGGAACGCGGCGAGCAGCAGCCGCTCGTCCGCGAGGCGCTGCGAGCCGAACGCTCCGACGAGTCCGAGCACGTTGTTGATCGCGAGGTAGTAGGCGAAGCGCTCGTCGGTGACCTCGTCGGAGACGAACGTGTCGCTGAGCTTGCCGATCCCGGGGAGCAGCCCGTCGAGCTCGGCGCGCCGGGACTCGCGGAAGTAGTACCCCTGGTTGTCGCGGTAGCGGCCGCCCGCGGGCCAGCCGTCGGCGTCCAGCAGGAGCAGCGTGTTCTGCTGGTGGGCTTCCAGGGCGATGCCGGCCTCGGCGTCCAGCCACAGCACGGGACGGACGACCTGCTCGAGGTAGCGCAGGAACCACTCGGCGGCCACCGCTCCCCGGGAACGGCCGGTGCGGCCGGCCAGCCGGGCGACCACCTCGGCGAGCCGGGACGTCATCACCGTGCTGCCGGGCTCCGAGGAGTCGCCGCCCCGCGGGTCCGCCTGCTTCCGCGGCCGGGGAGCGAGGAGCCCGGCGACGCAGCTGACGTCGTCCGACGGCGCGAAGGGGTTGTGCCGGATCACCACGTCCAGTCCCGGTACGGGGTCGCCGTCCGGCCCGTCCACGGCGAGCCAGGCCGGGTCCCGGACGATGTCGAAGCCGGGGTGGGCCGCATGCCAGCGCCCGGCCACGCCACCGCGCAGCAGGCGGTGGACCTCGACACCCCGGTGGAGTTCCTTGCGGAGGTTCTCGCGGCGGGAGTTGGTGATCCGCAGCGCCAACGACAGCTTGAGCATGGCGGGTGCGCCGGTGCGGTGCACGGTCCGTACGGAGGAGGTGGGATGCCATGGGGCGCCGTGCGGGCCCAGGTCTTTGAGCAGTCCGGCTGCGAACAGGGGTGCGATGTCCGGTCGGTCGCGGATCTCCCGCATCTGCCAGGGATGCAGGGGCAGTGCGGCGCAGCCGTCGGGCAGCTCCAGGCCCGGTCCGGCGAGGCGGGCGGTGAGCCGCGTCGCGGGAACGGGACGGCCTCGCTCGGTCCAGGCCGAGTCCATGGCGAGGGCGGAAGGTGAGACGGCGATCCAGTGCAGTGGGAAGGAGCCGCGCAACTCGGGTGAGTAGAGCCGGCTTTCGGAATCCGTGAGCCCCTCGCGGCTCTTCGGGGTCGGGTGGAGAGGGTGGCCGAGCACGAGGGCCTGCTCGGCGGAGAGGAAGAGGTCCGGTCCGTCGGTGGGGTGTGCCCGTCTTTCACCGATGAACGTGGCCGTGCGGCGGACCGAGTCGGCGACGCGCGCGACGAGGTCGGCGGCCTCGGCTGTGGCCGGCCCCGCGGCGGCGGTCCCGTCGCCGTTCGTCTCCCTGCCGAGCAGGGCGGCGAGCATGACCGCGTCGACCGAGGGGGCGTGGACGGGTGCCTCGGCCAGGGACGGCCGGCCGAAGCGGTGGCAGCCGGTCGGGGACCAGTAGCGCACGGGGGCCAGCAGAGTGGTGCCCGTCGCCGGGAGCGGAATGCGCAGGACACCGTCCTCGGGGGCGGTGAGCCCGGCCTCCCGGACCCAGCACCGTAGGAGTGCGTCCGTGGCTGCGGCCTGGGCAGCGAGGTACGGGTCCGGTTGGTCGAGGGGCTCGGGGAGTTCGGCGAGTTCGGCGGCCGGGGTGTGCTGGCGAGGGAGTGCGGTGTGGTCGTCGGCGCGGTCGGACAGGGGCGGGGGCGGGGGTGTCGGGGGTTGGGAGGAGACGGCGTGAGGGCTGGAGGTGATGTTCAAGGGGTTCCTCAGAAGGAGATGCCTCGGGGGTGGTCTGTCACGGGGTGACGGGCGGCTGCCTCCACCGCTTCGGAGAGCCGGTCGAGTACGGCAGCGGTCTGTTCGTCGCTGATGGTCAGGGGTGGGAGCAGCCGTACGACGTGCGAGTGGGTGCCGGTGAGGCCGACGATCAGGCCTCGGTCCAGACACTCGCGTTGGACGGTTGCGGCCAGTGCGGCGGCGGCAGGGCGCCTGGGGTCCGAGCCCGGCTCCGAGGCCGAGGCCGGTTCACGCCCCACCCCTACCTCTGCCTCCAGCGGCAGGAACTCGATGCCCGTCATCAGGCCCCTGCCGCGCACAGGGGCGATGCAGGGGAAGGACCGGGCGAGCTCGCCGAGACGGGTCAGCATCCGGTGGCCCAGGAGGGCGGCCCGTTCGGCGAGGTGATGCTCGCGGACGTGGGCGAGGGTGGCCGTGCCGGCGGCCATGGCCAGCTGGTTGCCGCGGGCGGTCGGGGCCGGGGCGCCGGGTTCGAGGTCGGTGTGATGGACGACAAGGGACAGGGGCAGGCTGCCGCCGACGGCCTTGGACAGGATCATCAGGTCGGGAGTGACTCCGCTGTGTTCGACGGCCCAGAAGACGCCGGTTCGGCCGACGCCGGTCTCGGTCTCGTCGGCGATCAGCGGGACGGCCCGGGTGGACGCGAGGCGACGGACCTCTCGGGTCCATGCGTCCGGGGTGGGACTGACGCCATCGTCGCCGCGGACGGCTTCGACGATCACCCCGGCCGGGTGGGCGGACTCTGGCCAGGGGGTACTGAGTTCGCCCCCGGGGCGCGGGACAGGAGACGGGGGCCCGTCGGGCCGGGCGGCCGCGCGCGGACGCGGACCGAGCGCGGGCGTGGGCGCGGTGGAATCGAGGGTGAGGACGTCCGTGCGGCCCGTGGCGGCGCGGGCCACCCGGTGCGCCTCTTCCAAGGCGCTCGCACGGGAAGGGCCGCAGAACCGCACGCGTGCGTGGTCGGCCAGGCCGGGCGGGAGGGTGTGGAGGAGTTCGGCGACGAAGCCGTCCTCGACTGGGGTTGCCAGGTCGGGGACATGGAGGGGCGCGCCCGAGTCGAGGACCTTTCGGATGGCTTCCAGGACGACCGGGTGGTTGTGTCCGAGGGCGAGTGTGCCGGCGCCCGAGAGACAGTCGAGGTAACGGCGGCCGTCGGCGCCTTCGATGGTCAGTCCACGCGCGCGTACGGGCACGATCGGCAGTGCCTGCGCATAGGTGTGCGCCGCCGGTTCGCGCGCCGTGCGGCTGCGCGGAGTCCCCTCGGTCACGGTCACGGTGCTCCGTCCTCCCGCTGTCCGGAGGCGAGACCTCGCTCGCGCTCCCCACCCGCCACGGGTCCGACACCCATGGCCTGTCCAGACCTGCCCGGCCCGGCTTCCCCGCGGATCCGCCGAGTTCGCGCCTGCAGGCCGGTGTTCCGGCAGCGAAGTCCACTCGGCATGTCGGCCGTCCAGCCCGTTCGGCGGCGTTCCGGCCTCAGGTCGATTCGCCCGCTGTCAGGTGTTCCGGCCCGTTACGAACCACCAGGCGCCAACCGCCTCGGTGATCCACGAACCCGCCCCCGGCCACGTTCGAATCGCCCGCCCACCCCTACCAACCCCGCATCGGCCACGTAGTTACGGGTCTGCGCAAGATCACCGGCGGTGTGTCGGCCCGGGAGCCACCGCCGGGAAGCCGTGCAGTGCACCCGAGCCGTGTGAGCCAAGGGCCGGAGGCCGCAGGACCGCTCGGAACAGGCACCCGCCGGGCGCGTGGACGAAGAGGTGCGAGGGAGGTGCGAAAGAGTGCGAAAGAGGTGCGAGGAGATGCGGATGAACTCGTGCGGCGCGCAGGTACGCACGCGCGCCGCGCAACCTCGCGGAAGCGCCCGCTCGAAGGCCTGCCCAGGTCAGGCGGCTTGTATCCGAACCGTTGCCGTTCCGTCGGAAGTCGCCCACGGCGACGGCATAGTGTGGGGTGCCGTTCCAGGAAGCCGTGCTCAGCGCGGCACTTGGCGTGCAGCGCCACGTTCGTCCACATCAGGGGGAGTCAGCACATGCGATCCATACGGCCGTCGACCACCGCTCGCCGAGGAGGCGCAGGCGCCCGCCGCCGGACCTCCCCTGTCCTGGCGGCCGTAGCCCTCGTGTCGGCCCTCGCGCTCACCGCCACCGCCTGCGAGTCGGGCGACGACACGGCGGGGGGCGACCCGTCTGCGACCGCGGTGGCGGGCGACGACAAGATCAAGATCCCGGACGACATCAAGGACCGTCTCAAGGAACACGGGATCGACATCGACAAGTGGCGCAACGGCGCCTGGAAGAACTGGGACAAGGACGACTGGCTGCGCGAGGCCGACGAATTCATCAACCCGATCATCGCGGACCTCTGGGACCCGGACCGGATGCGGGACGCCGAGCAGCCGGACAAGGGTGTCGACGAGAACGACATCTCCGGTGACCAGGGCGTGACGGACCCGACCCCCGAACCGGTGGAGGCGCAGGCCGTCTCGACGCCGTACCACTCCGCCGTTCCCGTGGCGGGCAAGGTCTTCTTCGACTCCCCCCAGGGCACGATGGTCTGCTCGGCCACCGTCGTGCAGGACCCGGCCAACCCCGGCAAGTCCAACATGGTGTGGACGGCGGGCCACTGCGTGCACGCCGGCAAGAGCGGCGGCTGGTACCGCAACATCGCGTTCGTGCCGTCGTACAACGACTCGGGCCTGTCGGCGAAGGAGATGGAGAACGAGAGCACCGCCAAGGAGCAGGTCGCTCCGTACGGTGTCTGGTGGGGCGACTGGGTGCAGACCTCCGACCAGTGGATCGAGCAGGGCGGCGCGACCGGCGGTGACGGCGCCTCCTACGACTTCGCCGTCATCCATGTGACGCCGGAGGAGGGCGGTTCGGGCAAGTCCCTGGAGGAGACGGTCGGTTCGGCGCTGCCGGTCGACTTCAACGCCCCTGCCGTGCCCGAGGTGGACAGCATCACCGCGACCGGTTACCCGGCGGCGGCCCCGTTCGACGGTCAGACGATGCACCAGTGCGAGGACAAGCCGGGCCGGCTGTCGCTGAACGACTCCGACCCGACGATGTACCGGATCGGCTGCACCATGACGGGCGGTTCCTCGGGTGGCGGCTGGGTGGCCGCGGGCTCCGACGGCAAGCCCGCGCTGGTCTCCAACACCTCCATCGGCCCGATCACCGGCGGCTGGCTGGCCGGTCCGCGCCTCGGCGATGTCGCCGAGGGCGTGTTCAACAAGGTGAGCGAGAAGTACGCCGGCCGGTGACGACCCCGACAAACCCTCGCGTACGCCGGCCGGTGACGGCCTCGTACGCGGGGGCCGGTCGTGACGACTCGACGCGTACTCCGGTCAGGTCGCTGGTGACCGGCCGAGCACGCCGGTCAGGTCACTGACCGACCCGCCGAGCACGCCGGTCCGCGACAACGGGCCGGGTGTACGCGGAAGGCCCGTCCCCTCACTGGGGACGGGCCTTCCTTCGCTTTCCGCGCGGGTCAGTTGAGCGTGGCCGGGACGTACGGCGCGAGATCCGCCGCCAGTTCCTCGTGCACGCGCACCTTGAGCAGCGTGCCCTCCGCGGTGTGCTCCTCGGAGAGCACCTCGCCCTCGTCGTGCGCACGGGCGACCAGCTTGCCGTGGGTGTACGGCACGAGCGCGTCGACCTCGACCGAGGGCCGGGGCAGTTCGTTGTCGATCAGCGCGAGCAGCTCGGTCATGCCCTGGCCGGTGCGGGCCGAGACGGCGATGGAGCGCTTCTCGTTCCGCATCAGCCGCTGGAGCACCAGCGGGTCGGCCGCGTCGGCCTTGTTGATCACGACGATCTCGGGTACTCCGGTGGCGCCGACGTCCCTGATCACCTCGCGCACGGCCGCGAGCTGCTCCTCCGGGACCGGGTGCGAGCCGTCGACCACGTGCAGGATCAGATCGGCGTCGCCGACCTCCTCCATGGTGGAGCGGAACGCCTCGACCAGGTGGTGGGGCAGGTGCCGGACGAAGCCGACGGTGTCGGCCAGCGTGTAGATCCGGCCGCTCGGGGTCTCGGCCCGGCGTACGGTCGGGTCCAGGGTCGCGAACAGCGCGTTCTCGACCAGGACGCCCGCGCCGGTGAGGCGGTTGAGCAGCGAGGACTTGCCGGCGTTGGTGTAGCCCGCGATGGCGACCGACGGCACCTTGTTGCGTCGGCGCTCCTGGCGCTTGATGTCGCGGCCGGTCTTCATGTCCGCGATCTCCCGGCGCATCTTCGCCATCTTCTCGCGGATACGACGCCGGTCCGTCTCGATCTTGGTCTCACCGGGACCACGGGTGGCGAGGCCGCCGCCCTTGCCGCCGCCCATCTGACGGGACAGGGACTGACCCCAGCCTCGCAGCCTCGGCAGCATGTACTGCATCTGCGCGAGCGCGACCTGTGCCTTGCCCTCTCGGGACTTGGCGTGCTGGGCGAAGATGTCGAGGATCAGGGCCGTACGGTCGATGACCTTGACCTTGACGACGTCCTCCAGGGCGATGAGCTGGCCGGGGCTGAGCTCACCGTCGCAGATGACCGTGTCCGCGCCGGACTCGATGACGAGGTCGCGCAGCTCCAGGGCCTTGCCGGAACCGATGAAGGTCGCCGGGTCGGGCTTGTCGCGGCGCTGGAAGACACCGTCGAGGACGAGGGCGCCGGCGGTCTCGGCCAGCGCGGCGAGCTCCGCGAGGGAGTTCTCCGCGTCCTGAAGGGTTCCCGTGGTCCAGACGCCGACGAGGACGACCCGCTCCAGGCGGAGCTGTCGGTACTCGACCTCGGTGACGTCCTCGAGCTCGGTGGAGAGGCCGATCACACGGCGCAGAGCCGCGCGGTCGGAGCGGTCGAACTGCTCGCCGTCCCGCTCTCCGTCGATCTCGTGGCTCCAGGCGACGTCCTCTTCCATCAGGGCATCGGCCCGAAGACCCTCGGGGTAGCTGTGCGCGAGGCGCTTGTTGTCCTGGGAAGGGGAAGAAGAGGAGGTCATCGGTTCCTTACGTCGATACGGATTCCGTCACTGGTCACAACGTACGAGTGCCCCGGGAGATTCCCGGCCCGGCGCCGTGTCCGTCTGAAGATGGTCGCACGGTACGCCACGTCTCGTCACCGCCTTATTTACAGGCCTTGCGGCCGTTCCGGCGGGCCGGCCCCCACCGCCTCAGTTCCGGGCCTCGGCGGGTGCCACGGTCCTCCAGTCCGGGTGGCCCGGCATGGGCGGGGTCTTCTCGCCGTACAGCCAGGCCTCGGCGAAGGCTCCGAGGTCGCGTCCGGAGACCTCCTCGGCGAGGGCGACGAAGTCGGCGGTGCTCGCGGTGGCGTCGTCGTGGCGGCTCACCCAGGCGCGCTCCAGGTTCTCGAAGGCGGGGCGGCCGATCTCCTGGCGCAGGGCGTAGAGGACGAGGGCGGCCCCGTCGTACACGTTCGCGCGGAAGATGCCGATCTTGCTGCCCGGCCGGGGCGCCTTCGGTGCCGCCGGGGGTCCGCCGACCGCGCGCCAGCGGTCGGAGGCGCCGTAGGCGGCCTTCATCCGGTCCTGGAGCGGCCGGTCGGCCTTCTCCTCCGCGTACAGGGCCTCGTACCAGGTGGCGTGGCCCTCGTTGAGCCAGAGGTCGGACCAGGTGCGCGGGGTGACGCTGTCGCCGAACCACTGGTGCGCCAGCTCGTGCACCATGATCGACTCGACGTACCACTTCGGGTAGGCGGGCTCGGTGAACAGGTCACGCTCGAAGAGGGAGAGCGTCTGTGTCTCCAGTTCGAAGCCGGTCGAGGCGTCGGCCATGAGCAGGCCGTACGTCTCGAAGGGGTAGCGCCCGACCTTGCCCTCCATCCAGGAGATCTGCTCGGGGGTCTTCGCCAGCCAGGGTTCGAGCGCCTCGCGGTGCTCGGTGGGGACGACGTCGCGCAGGGGCAGTGCGTGCGGGCCGGTGCGGTGGACCACGGTGGAGCGACCGATGGAGACCTGGGCCAGCTCGGTGGCCATGGGGTGGCGGGTTCGGTACGTCCACGTCGTCGTCCCGCGCGCGCTGTCCACGCCGGTCCGGAGACCGTTGGCGACGGCCGTGTAGCCCTCGGGGGCGGAGACCCGGATGGTGAACACGGCCTTGTCGGAGGGGTGGTCGTTGCACGGGAAGACCAGGTGGGCGGCGTCGGCCTGGTTGGCCATGGCGAGCCCGTCCGAGGTGCGGACCCAGCCGCCGTCGCGGCCCTCGGGCGAGACCGGGTCGCTGGTGTGGCGCACGGTGATCCGCATCCAGTTGCCCGGGGCGAGCGGTTCCTTCGGGGTGACCACGAGGTCCTCGCCGACGGTGGCGAACTCGGCGGGTTCTCCGTCGATCTCGACCGAGCCGACCTTTCCGTGGGCGAAGTCGAGGTTCACGCGGTCCAGCGCGGCGGTGGTCCAGCCGTCGATCGTGGTGACGGCCTGGAGCGGCTCGGTGTTGGAGCCGCCATAGACGAACGACAGGTCGTAGGCCGCCACGTCGTAGCCGGGGTTGCCCAGGTTCGGGAAGAGGCGGTCACCGACGCCGAGCGGTGCCGGCGGCGCGCTCGCGGCGACGAGGCAGACGGAGACGGCTGAGGCCAGCAGGGAGGCCGTCAGACGCCGGGAGCGGGTGCCGGGACGGGCGGCACGCGCGCGTGGCGCGACAAAGGCAGCCGCGCGCCGGGTGACACGGGAAGTGAGCAGCATGCACCACGGCTACCAGCGCGCGCGTGCCGGGCCGTGCCGACGCGCGCCGGGCCCACCCGAACGGGGGCTTCCACGCGGCGGTGTGACGAGACGTCACTCCTCGGGGGTGTCACCGGCCTGCGCGCGGCTGACGTCGTACACGCCGGGCACGTTGCGCATGGCGCGCATCAGCTCGGGCAGCCGTGCGGCGTCGGGCAGGGTGACGGTGTAGGTGTGCCGGACGCGCTGCTGGCTGGGCGGTTCCACGGTCGCCGAGACGATCTCGGCGCCCTCCAGCGCCATGGCCTCGGTGAGGTCGGCGAGCAGATGGGGGCGGACGAACGATTCCGCGAACAGGGTCACCCGGCACTCGACGCCCTCGCCCCAGCGCACGGGCACCTCCGCGCGCCCGGCGTCCGTCATACGCGCCACCGCCGGGCACGCGACGCGGTGCACGGTCACCACGCCACCGCGCACGGCGAAGCCGGTGACCTCGTCCAGCGGTACCGGCGTACAGCAGCCCGCCAGCCGCGCGATCGCGCCGGGCCGGTCGACGACGAAGGCGCCCCCGCCCGTGGGCTCCGCCGGGGCGTCCGCGTCCCCTTCGGCGTCGGTGGTCGCGGGGGACGGCCGGTAGCGCCGTTCCGGCGCGGGTACGCGTGCGCCCTGCGCGGTGGCCTCGCCCGGCTCGCCGGGCAGGGGCTCCGCCGGTTCCTCGGCGGCCGTCGGATGGGTGGCGATCCAGCGCTGGATCGCGATCCGTGCCGCGGGCGTGGTCGCGTGGTCCAGCCACTCCCGGGAGGGCTCCGAGGCGGGGTCCTGGCCCATGAGGAGCTGCACGCTGTCGCCGTCGCGCAGAATCGTGCTCAGGGTCGCGAGGCGTCCGTTGACGCGGGCGCCGATGCAGGCGTGCGCGTCCTCGCCGTACTGCGCGTAGGCCGCGTCCACGCAGGTGGCGCCCTCGGGCAGGCCCAGGGTGCCGCCGTCGGGGCGGTAGACGGTGATCTCGCGGTCCTGGGCGAGGTCCTCGCGCAGGGTGGACCAGAACGTGTCGGGGTCCGGAGCGGCCTCCTGCCAGTCGAGGAGTCGGCTCAGCCAGCCGGGGCGGGTGGGGTCGACGCGCTCGCCGTCGACGGGTTCGTCGGCCCCGGGCGTGTACGGATTGCCGAGCGCGACCACGCCGGCCTCGGCGACCTTGTGCATCTGGTGGGTGCGGATGAGGACTTCGGCGACCTGGCCGTCGGCGCGGGCCACCGCCGTGTGCAACGACTGGTACAGGTTGAACTTCGGTACGGCGATGAAGTCCTTGAACTCCGATACCACCGGGGTCATACAGGTGTGCAGTTCGCCGAGGACGCCGTAACAGTCTGCGTCCTCGTTCACGAGCACCAGCAGCCGGCCGAAGTCGGCTCCGCGCAGCTGCCCGCGTTTGCGGGACACCCGGTGCACGGAGACGAAGTGCCTTGGTCTGATGAGGACTTCCGCCGTGATGTCGGCCTCGCGCAGCACGGTGCGCGTCTCCTCGGCCATCTCCGCGAGGGGGTCGTCCGCGCGGGCGGTGTTGCCGACGATCAGCTCGCGCGTGTGCTCGTACTCCTCCGGGTGCAGGATGGCGAAGACCAGGTCCTCCAGTTCCGTCTTGAGGGCCTGGACGCCGAGTCGTTCGGCGAGCGGGATCAGTACGTCGCGGGTCACTTTGGCGATGCGCGCCTGTTTCTCGGGGCGCATCACGCCGAGGGTGCGCATGTTGTGCAGGCGGTCGGCGAGTTTGATCGACATCACGCGGACGTCGTTGCCCGTGGCGACGAGCATCTTGCGGAACGTCTCGGGCTCGGCGGCCGCACCGTAGTCGACCTTCTCCAACTTCGTCACGCCGTCGACGAGATAGCGCACCTCCGCGCCGAACTCATCGCCGACCTGATCCAGCGTCACATCAGTGTCCTCGACGGTGTCGTGGAGGAGGGACGCGGTCAACGTCGTCGTCTCCGCGCCGAGTTCGGCGAGGATCAGCGTCACGGCGAGCGGATGCGTGATGTACGGCTCGCCGCTCTTGCGCATCTGGCCGCGGTGCGAGGACTCCGCGAGGACGTACGCGCGGCGCAGCGGGTCCAGGTCGGCGTCGGGGTGATGGGCGCGGTGCGCGTCGACGAGATGGCTGATGGCGTCGGGCAGCCGGTCGCGGGCGGTGGGGCCGAGCAGCGCGGCCCGGCCCAGTCGGCGCAGGTCGATACGCGCACGGGCGCGCTTGCGGGACACGGACACCGGGCTGGTCGGCGTGGTCGGCAGCCCTGTCAGGGCGCCCGTCACCGGGCCTGGCGTCGCAGGGTTCGTGGCCTCCGCACTCATGGGCACCTCCGGCTGCGTGGACCGGCGGACGGGTGCCCCATGGCGGACACGGCTCAGGGGATGGCAGCCATCCCCCGTCCGGGCCGGTGCTTGATGCTACCGAGCCCATCACGCCCGGCTGACCGCCTCTCGCCGAGCGTGAAACGGATCACCCATTCGAGGGATGCGATTGAGGTTTACGATTTGCGATCCGCATGAGCTGGGGCGACCCGGGTGTCGAACCCGAGTCCGGTCACTCGCCCGGGGCGGGGCGTGTCTGTGAATGCCCGGACCGGCGTGAAAGGCGCGGGTCCTGGCGCACGCCGGCCATCGGTGGGGTGCCCCGTACGAGGGGTACCGGGCTCGCGATGGAGTAGCGGGGTCCGGGGCCCTTCTGACGGATCTCCGCGGCGTCGCGACGCCCGGCACGTTTTCCCTCACCGCCTCAAGGGCGTGGGAGGTACCCCAGCCGCACGGCGCGAAAGGACAGGTGGCGGCTCCGCCACATGCTCCTCCGCACCGCACGCCGATCGCCCGCACCGAACGCCGCTCCTACTCCCACGGAGATCCGTCAGAAGGGCCCCAGGCTCACGCAGCCCGGGACGGGAGGACCGAGGCGGGCTCGAGGCGCACCGGCCGGGAGGGCCGAGACCGGGTCGACGCGCCCTCGACCCGGGGCGGGAGGACCGAGGCGGGTTCAGCCTCTGACGCCCTCCAGCCACTCCGCGTCCAGCTCGCCCTCGGCGACGATCACCGCCGGGCCGGTCATCTCGACGGTTCCGTCGGGGTGCTCGGTGATCAGCAGGCGGCCTCCGAGGACGTCGACTGTGTAGGTGACGGGCGTACCGGTGGCCGCCGGGTCGGCGCCGTCGCGGCGGGCGGTGGCGACGGCGACCGCGCAGGCGCCGGTGCCGCAGGAGCGGGTCTCGCCGGAGCCGCGCTCGTGCACCCGCATCGCCACATGCCGGGGGCCACGGTCGACGACGAACTCGACGTTCACCCCGTCCGGGTACGCCGAGGCCGGGCTGAACGGCGGGGCCTCGTGGAGCGTCCCCGCGTCGGCGAGGTCGTCGACGAAGGCGACCGCGTGCGGGTTGCCCATGTTCACATTGCGCGCGGCCCAGGTGTGCCCGCCGACGGCGACCGTGACGTCTCCCTCGGGCAGGAGGGCTCTGCCCATGCCGACGGTGACGTCACCGTCCTTGGCGAGGTGCACGCTCTTCACCCCACCGCGCGTGGCGACGGCGAGGTCCCCCTCGGCGGCCAGGCCGGCGTGCTGGAGGTAGCGGGCGAAGACCCGCACGCCGTTACCGCACATCTCGGCGATGGAGCCGTCGCTGTTGCGGTAGTCCATGAACCACTCCGCCTCCGCGGCCATCCCCCGCGCCTCCGGGTGCGCGGCGGACCGCACCACGTGCAGCAGTCCGTCGCCGCCGATGCCCGCGCGACGGTCGCACAGGGCGGCCACGGCGGACGGGGGCAGGTCGACGGCGTTCTCGGGGTCCGGGACGATCACGAAGTCGTTCTCGGTGCCGTGCCCCTTGAGGAAGGCGATCCGCGTGCTCATTCCTCGATCGTACGGTGTGGGTACGACACTCCGGCGTGCCGTATCGCCTGACGGCCGGTACGGCAGCCGCGGCCGCGGGCGGGCCCGGTGTCAGCGCAGCCGCGCGACCCGCCACACCGCCAGGACCACGACGGCCAGGACCACGACGGCGTAGGCGATCACGACCCGCCAGTCGGGCCGTCGTCCGGACCCGCGCTGCGGGAGGCCGGGCCAGGTGTAGCCGACGCGGCGGGCGGCCATCATGCCCCAGCCCGCGGCGCAGAGGGAGATCAGCAGGCCCAGCATGGCGATCACGGCACCGCTGTCACCGAAGTCGAAGGCCAGCGGGAAGGCGAACATCAGGGAGCCAAGCGCGGCGAGGCCCACGATCGGGGCGAGCTGCCAGATCCGCAGTCTGCGCTGGGGACGCAGCTCGACCTCGACCTCGGGACCGCCCGCGAACATCTCCTCCGGCTCGGGGCCGTCGTCGGTCACCCCGTCCGGTGTCTCGTCGGGACCGTCGGCGCTCAGACGCTGCTCGTCCGGCTCCGTCGGACCGCTGTCGGCGGTGACGGGTTCGGTGTCTTGTGCGGTGTCGCGAGGGCCGGCCTCCATCGCCACGCGCCCTCCCAACTCGGACTCCACTTGGTCGATCGAAGCTCGATGATGGCACGGCGCCGGAGCCCCGGATGACGGCCGGAGCGTCCCGATGCCATCACGTGATCAGGCTGTAACCGGTCGTTCGACCAACGCCAGCGCGCGGTGCGGAAGTTCTGTGAGATCCGCCGCAGCCCCACTCAGCCAATGCACCCGCGGGTCCCGCCTGAACCATGAATCCTGGCGGCGCGCGAAGCGCTTGGTGGCACGAACGGTCTCGTCACGTGCCTCGTCCATGGTGCATTCCCCGGACAGCGCGGCGAGAACCTGCTGGTAACCGAGTGCGCGGGCGGCCGTACGCCCCTCGCGCAGTCCCTGCGCCTCCAGGATCCGCACCTCCTCCACCAGACCGGTCTCCCACATCCGGTCGACGCGGCGCGCGATGCGGTCGTCCAGCTCGGGGCGCGCCACGTCGACGCCGATCTGGACGGTGTCGTAGACGGAGTCGTGGCCGGGCAGATTGGCGGTGAACGGCCGGCCGGTGATCTCGATCACCTCCAGGGCGCGCACGATCCGGCGGCCGTTGCTGGGCAGGATCGCCCGCGCGGCCTCCGGATCGGCGGCGGCGAGGCGCGCGTGCAGCGCCCCGGAGCCGCGCAGCGTGAGCTCCTCCTCCAGCCTGGCCCTGACCTGGGGGTCGGTGCCGGGGAACTCCAGGTTGTCGACGGCGCCACGGACGTACAGGCCGGAACCGCCGACCAGGATCGGCCAGCGTCCCTCGGAGAGCAGGGCGTCGATGCGCTCACGCGCGAGCCGCTGGTACTCGGCGACGGACGCCGTGACCGTGACGTCCCAGATGTCGAGGAGGTGGTGCGGGACACCGCCCCGTTCCTCGGGCGTCAGTTTCGCGGTGCCGATGTCCATCCCCCGGTACAGCTGCATGGAGTCGGCGTTGACGACCTCGCCGCCGAGCTGCCGGGCGAGAAATACGCCCAGATCTGATTTTCCGGCCGCGGTGGGTCCGACGACGGCGATGACTCGGGGGGCGGGGGCTGCGCTGCTCACCGCACCAGTCTCCCAAACCCCGAGGGGTGGCCCCGAACGAGTTACGTGACGGCGGCGGTCCGGTGTCGTTCCCCGATGCGAGGTGCTAGCCGCCCACGCACGGAGGCGGTGACCCGGGCGACGCAATCGGACACACCGGGCAACGCGGGATTTCGCCCGCACGAGTAACGTATGGAGTTGATATGGGCGTTTTTGCGCGACTTCTCCGAAGGTCCAAGGCCACGGAGAAGACGCCGACCGCCGAGACCCAGGCCGCCACCCCGGCGACCGGGGCCGACGCGGGTGAGGCGGCGGAAGCCACCGGGACCACGCGGGAGCCGGCCGGGGCCACGGCACGGACGGCGAACGAGGTGCCGGTGCAGGGGCAGGGCGAGGAGTCCGCCGCGAAAACCGCGGGTGACGGCGTCGCCATCCCCAAGCAGCAGTCCGCCGACGAGGCGGCCGACAACGAGGCCGGCGAGGGCGCCCACAGATAACCCACCGCTACGAAAGGTGGACCATGGGTCTCCTGAACAACCTGAAGGGCAAGCTCTCCCCGGCCAAGGACAAGGTCTCCGGCCTCGCGCAACAGCACGGGGACAAGATCCATCACGGTCTGGACAAGGCGGCGAAGGTCGTCGACGAGAAGACCAAGGGCAAGTACAGCGGCAAGATCCACACGGGGACGGGCAAGGCCAAGGGAGCCGTGGACCGCCTCGCGCACAAGGAGGGCACCGGGACCGCCGACCGTCCCGGCACGTCGCCGGACTCCCCGCCGCCGGCCTCCTGACCCCGCGTCGGTCCGACGGCGGGCGGCCGGGAGCTGGGCTCCCGGCCGCCCGCCCTTCCTGCGTGCGACCGGCCGCCCTCGTCGTCGCGAGGTGCGGCGCCCGGCCACCGCGGGACCTATGAGTCCGGTCGATCCGGGGGTCCGCGTCCCTCTGTGTCGCGTGCCTCAATATCGCGTCGCGTGCATCGGTGTCGCGTCCCTCGGTGTCGCGTCCCTGCGTGTCGCGCTGCCCTACGACCAGGCAGCGACCAGGTATCCCACTCCGTAGGGCGCGTCCTCGTACAGCAGGGCGCCTCGGAGGGCGGCCCCGTCGGCCGCGCCCGCGAGGACCTGCCACGGTGCCCGGCCGGACACCATCAGCTCACGGGCCAGATCGGCGTCCAGCCCCTTGAGGGCCGCGAGGTCCGCCGTCTCCAGGGCCCGCGCGGCCTCCGCGTCGAACGGTTCGGCCCGCTCGTCCAGGTAGCCGGGGGCCTTGAGTGTGCGGCACGCGCTGGCGTCGCCCATCACCAGCAGGGCCACCCGTTCCGTCCGGGCGGCGATCCCGCTTCCGATCTCGATGCACCGGTCGACCGCGAGCGGTTCCCCCACGCCGAGTCCCTCGATCGGGGCGTCCGCCCATCCGGTCCGCTCCAGCAGCCATCCGGCGACGGCCAGCGACGGCGGAAGAGTGCCGACGACGCCGTCCCGCGCCTGTCCCAGCGTCACGTCCCGCTCGACGCCGAAGCCCCGGAACGAGCCGGGCGTGCCCTGCGCGTACGCCGTCGGTCCCGTCTCCGCGTCCGGGCCGACAACCACCAGCAGATCGGGCCGGGCCGCGGCGAGCAGCCCCAGGGCGTCCGCGCACGCGGCACGGGCGGCGTCGAGTTCGGGCGCGGCACCCGCGGCGACGTCGGGGACCAGCAGCGGAGGGCAGGGGCAGACTGCGGCGGCGACAAGCATGATCGGCAGCGTAACCCGCGCACGCGCGCGTGGGGCGCGCGACCGGCGCGTCCTGCGGGCTCCGGGCCCCGGCGGGGCGAACCGTCACCCGTCGCGGCCTCGCCGACCCGGCGAGGCCGCCCCGTCGTCACCCCCGTCGCCGGGCTGCTCGGCCCGCCGCTCAGTCGCAGCCGCAGCCGCTGCCTGCGGCCACCGGCAGGGGCGCCGGGACGCCCACCTTGGGCAGGCCGAGCATGACGCCCTGCTTCTTGTCCTGCTCCTGGGCGTTGCGCTGCTCCCAGGCGTCGCCCGCGCGCGTGCGGCGCACACTCAGCACCTGGCCCTCGGCGAGGAGGTGGTGCGGGGCGGCGTAGGTCACCTCGACGGTGACGACGTCGCCGGGGCGGACCTCCTGGTCCGGCTTGGTGAAGTGGACGAGGCGGTTGTCGGGGGCCCGGCCGGACAGACGGTGGGTCGCGCCGTCCTTGCGGCCCTCGCCCTCGGCGACCATCAGCTCCAGGGTGCGGCCGACCTGCTTCTTGTTCTCGTCCCAGGAGATCTCCTCCTGGAGGGCGACGAGCCGCTCGTAGCGCGCCTGGACGACCTGCTTGGGGATCTGGCCGTCCATCGTCGCGGCCGGGGTGCCGGGGCGCTTGGAGTACTGGAAGGTGAAGGCGTTGGCGAACCGGGCCTCGCGCACCACGTGCATGGTCTGCTCGAAGTCCTTCTCGGTCTCGCCGGGGAAGCCCACGATGATGTCGGTGGAGATGGCCGCGTGCGGGATCGCCGCGCGGACCTTCTCGATGATCCCGAGGTAACGCTCCTGCCGGTAGGAGCGGCGCATCGCCTTCAGGACGGTGTCCGAGCCGGACTGCAGCGGCATGTGCAGCTGCGGCATCACGTTCGGGGTCTCCGCCATCGCCGCGATCACGTCGTCGGTGAAGTCGCGCGGGTGCGGGGAGGTGAAGCGGACCCGCTCCAGGCCCTCGATCTCCCCACAGGCGCGCAGCAGCTTGCTGAAGGCCTCGCGGTCGCCGAGGTCGGAGCCGTAGGCGTTGACGTTCTGGCCGAGCAGCGTGATCTCGGAGACGCCCTCGCCGACCAGCGTCTCGATCTCGGCGAGGATGTCGCCGGGGCGGCGGTCCTCCTCCTTGCCGCGCAGCGCCGGGACGATGCAGAAGGTGCAGGTGTTGTTGCAGCCGACGGAGATGGAGACCCACGCGGCGTAGGCGCTCTCGCGGCGGGTCGGCAGCGTGGACGGGAACGCCTCCAGCGACTCGGCGATCTCGACCTGCGCCTCCTGCTGCACCCGCGCGCGCTCCAGCAGCACCGGCAGCTTGCCGATGTTGTGCGTGCCGAAGACGACGTCCACCCAGGGCGCCCGCTTCACGATGGTGTCGCGGTCCTTCTGGGCGAGGCAGCCGCCGACCGCGATCTGCATGCCGGGGCGCTGCGCCTTCATCGGCGCGAGGTGGCCGAGGTTGCCGTAGAGCCGGTTGTCGGCGTTCTCGCGCACGGCACAGGTGTTGAAGACCACGACGTCGGCGTCGCCGTTCGCTCCGTCGGGGGCGCGGACGTATCCGGCGTCCTCGAGCAGTCCGGACAACCGCTCGGAGTCGTGGACGTTCATCTGGCACCCGTAGGTGCGCACTTCGTACGTCTTGGTCCCTTGAACGTCCACGGCCGGGCTCCGGTCACTGCTGCTGGTCATGCGGTCAAGGGTAGGCGGTCCGGGGAGGGCCTCGTCCCGGGCTTCCCCGCGGGGCCGGACGGTACCGGCGCCGGACCAGGTCAGGCCCCGTTGCCGGATGTCCAGCCCTGGCGGCGCAGGACGGCCGAGACGTCCGGGGCCTGGTAGTGCTCGCCCTTGAGGACCTTGCCGTCGGCGCGGCGGGCGACCTGGCCGTCGGGTCCCAGCTTGGTCATGTTGGAGCGGTGGATCTCGGCGAGCACGGCGTCCAGGTCGATGCCGTGCACGAGGGCGGTGCCGTAGGCGACGTACACGACGTCCGCCAGTTCGTGCGCGAGCCGGTCCAGCGGGCCGGACACCGACACCTCCGCGACCTCCGCCGCCTCCTCCGCGAGCAGCTCCCCACGGTGCGCGGCGAGCTCCGGGGCGACCTCGGCGGGCGTACTGCGGGTGGCGAGGCCGAAGGTCTGGTGGAACTCACGGACGAGATCGGCGGGCGAGGGGTTCATGCGCCGACTCTAACGGCCGCCACTGACAGTCCCCGGGCATGCACACCGTCCGCCTCCGGCACTCCCCCGCGCCCGCACAACGGCCGCCACCGACGGTCCCCCGGGCGCGCGCACCGTCCGCCTCCGGTACTCCCCCGGGGACGCACACCGCCCGCCACCGACAGTTCCCCGGGCACGCCCACCGTCCACCCCGGACACTCCCACCACCCGCGCACCAGGGCCTCGTCGGGCCCGCTCCCCCTCCGCCCCTGGTCAGCACCCTGCCCGGCCTGGCAGGATCGCGCCCATGTTCAAGGCGTTCCCCCGAATCGGCAGGCGACGTGCCCTCCAGGGCGCGGGCGCCGTGTTCGTGGCGCTCGGGCTGCTGCTGTGGTGGCTGCTGCCGTTCGGGGACGAGCCGCCGAGCGGGAACGTCACGTTCAGCACGGGTTCGCCGCACGGCGTCTACCAGAAGTACGGCAGCCTGCTGCGCAACGCGCTGAAGCGGGACATGCCGGACCTGGACGTACGGCTCCAGCTCAGCGACGGGTCGCAGAAGAACGTGGCCCGGGTGGCCGCGGGCACCGCCGACTTCACCATCGCCGCGGCCGACGCCGTGGAGACGTACCGCGAGGACGCCGGTCCCGGGGCCGGGCAGCTGCGCGGAGTCGCACGGCTGTACGACGACTATGTGCATCTGGTCGTGCCGAGCGGCTCGGACGTGGAGTCGGTCGAGGACCTCAAGGGCAAGCGGGTGGCCATCGGTCTGCCGGACTCCGGAGTGCGGCTGATCGCCACCCAGGTGCTGAAGGCGGCGGGCATCGACCCGCGTACCGACATCACCCCGCTCCCCGACGGCATCGCCACCGGCCCCGAGGGGCTCGAGAACGGCCGGATCGACGCGTTCTTCTGGTCCGGCGGACTGCCCACGGACGGTCTGACGGCGCTCGCCGACGACTTCGCCTTCCGGTTCGTCCCGCTGGACGCCGACTTCGTGGCCCGGCTCCAGGGACAGGGCGGCGCCGCCCGCTACTACCGGGCCACGACCATGCCGGAGTCGGCCTACCCGGCCGTCCAGCACGGCACGCCCGTACCGACGATGGCCGTCTCCAACCTCCTCGTCACGCGCGCGGACGTGGACGCCAGGCTCACCGAGTGGCTGACCCGGACCGTGATCAGGAGCCGGGACAGGATCGGCGCGGACGTCCACTCGGCCCAGCTCGTGGACCTGCGCACGGCCATCTACACCGACCCGGTGCCCCTGCACGAGGGCGCCCGGCGCTACTACCGCTCGGTCAAGCCCTAGGGATTTCGCACCCCGGGCCGGGCCCCCGCCGCACCGGTCGCGTCCGCAGCAACCCCGGCCGGCACAGCTGCCCCCAGCGCACCGGACGCCCCTAGCGCACCGGCCCCGACCTGGGCACCGACACCGTCACCCGCAGCCCGTGCGGCTCCCGGCGGTCGTACGCGATGGAGCCGCCGCCCGCCTCCAGCAGGACCCGGGAGATGGACAGGCCGAGCCCGGAGCCCTTGATGTTCTGGTGCTGCCCGCTGCGCCAGAAACGATCGCCGACACGGGTCAGTTCCTCGTCGGTCAGGCCCGGCCCGCGGTCGGTGACCACGATGGTCGAGACATCGCCGTTCGACGCGACCGCGACCTCCACGCACTCGTCCTCGGGCGTGAACTTCACGGCGTTGTCGATCACCGCGTCCAGGGCGCTGGACAGGGCGACCGGGTCCGCCCAGGCGGTGGTCGGCGGGCAGTCCCCCAGCAGCCGTACGCCCCTCGCCTCGGCCGTCGGGGACCAGGCCGCGACCCGCTCGGCGGTGAGCGCCCCGATGTCGGTCAGGCTCAGGTCGGCCTGGGCGTGCTCGGCCAGGGCCAGGTCGAGCAGGTCGTCCAGGACCTGGGCCAGACGCTTGCCCTCGGCCTGGACCGAGGCGATCTCCTCGTTGCCCTCGGGCAGTTCGAGGGCGAGCAGTTCGATGCGCAGCAGGAGCGCGGCGAGCGGGTTGCGCAGCTGGTGCGAGGCGTCGGCGACGAAGGCGCGCTGCTGCTCCAGGACGTCCTCGACGTTGTCGGCCATCTCGTTGAACGACCGGGCCAGCCGTCTGAGTTCCGGCGGACCGCTCGCCACCGCGACCCGGGACTTCAGCCTGCCGCTCGCGATGGAGTGCGTGGTCGCGTCCAGGACCCGCACGGGCCGCAGCACCCAGCCGGTCAGCCGCAGGGCCGCGCCGACGGCGAGCAGCATCGCGGCGAACTCGCCCGCCGCGACGAGCAGCCAGCCCTGCAGGATGCGGGAGCGCATCGCGCCGGTCGGCGAGTCGGTGACGACGACCGCGACGACGTCACCGTCCCGGATGACCGGTGAGGCGACGACCATGCTGCGGCGCTGCCAGGGCCAGATCTGCTTGGGGTCCTGGCTGCGCCGGCTGAGCAGCGCCTCGGCGAACGCCCGGCGCACCTCCCCCTCGTCGGGCAGCAGCCAGTCGGTGGGCGCCTGGGCCATCGGGGAGCCGTTGCGGTAGAAGACCCCGGCACGGATGCCGTAGACCTCGTGGTAGCTGGCCAGTTCGCGGCTGAGGGTGCGCTGGTCGGGGGAGGTGGCGCCGGGGCCGGTCGTCGTGGGCGTGACGTACTGGGCGAGCGCGGCGAAGCGGGCCGTGTCGTCGATCCGGTCGACGATCACACGCTGCTGCTCCCCCGCGGCCACGCTGACGGCCAGCGGCACGCCCAGCGCCAGCAGTACGGCCGCCATCAGGACGATGAGCAGCGGCAGAAGTCGAGTGCGCACCCCGGCCCGCTAGGCGGCGGGGGCGACGAGCCGGTACCCGACGCCTCGCACGGTCTCGATCAGCGCGGGCATCCGCAGTTTGGCCCGCAGGGACGCCACATGCACCTCGAGAGTGCGCCCCGTCCCCTCCCAACTCGTGCGCCACACCTCACTGATGATCTGCTCCCGGCGGAACACCACTCCGGGCCGCTGCGCCAGGAGGGCGAGCAGGTCGAACTCCTTGCGGGTCAGCTGGACGACCGAACCGTCGACGCTGACCCTGCGCGTGGGCAGTTCGATGTGCACGGTTCCCAGGCGCAGCACGGCGTCGCCGCCGCCCGCGGCGTCCTCGGGCACGGTGCGCCGGCTGACCGCGTGGATGCGCGCGAGCAGTTCTCCCGTGTCGTACGGCTTGACGACGTAGTCGTCCGCCCCCAGGTTGAGGCCATGGATGCGGGAGCGGACGTCGGAACGCGCGGTGACCATGATGACCGGGGTGCTGGTGCGTTTGCGGATCTTCCCGCAGACCTCGTAGCCGTCCTGGTCGGGCAGGCCGAGGTCGAGCAGGACCACGCCGAAGCCCGGCCCCTCGGGGACGAGTGCCTGAAGGGCCTCCTCGCCGCTGCGGGCATGGGTGACGTCGAAGCCGTGCCGCGCGAGTACCGCGGACAGGGCCGCGGCGACATGGTTGTCGTCCTCGACGAGGAGCAGTCTCATCCCGGCCTCCTTCGGTTCATGGCGCGTACGGTCTCGTCGTCTGCAAACGCATGCACGCGCGCGCGTGCATCAAGGCAGTCACGCCGATTGACGAGGACGGCGTCAAGAGGGTTCCGGTTGCTCGCGGCTTCCGTTATCCGGCCGATACGCGGCCAGGCCGCAAGTGCTACGACACGTGTCCGATTGCTATCGGATCGTGATGCTCAGATTCCCCTCAGATGTAATGACGCTGGTCGCGTAGGGTTATTACTGTCCTCCGAAACCGAGGAGGACGGAGCCAGAGAGCGATGACCGAAGTATCGGTGGCCAAGGATGACGTGGCCGCGCCCGACGAACTGGTCGTCCTGAAGAGCGTCAACAAGCACTTCGGCGCGTTGCACGTACTCCAGGACATCGATCTCACCATTGCGCGCGGTGAGGTCGTCGTGGTCATCGGGCCCTCCGGGTCCGGCAAGTCCACCCTGTGCCGCACCATCAACCGCCTGGAGTCGGTCGACTCCGGCGCCATCACCATCGACGGCAAGCCGCTGCCCACCGAGGGCAAGGGCCTCGCGCGTCTGCGCGCGGACGTCGGCATGGTGTTCCAGTCCTTCAATCTCTTCGCGCACAAGACCGTGCTCGAGAACGTCATGCTCGGCCAGGTCAAGGTCCGCAGGACGGACAAGAAGGCGGCCGAGGAGAAGGCCCGCGCACTCTTGGACCGCGTGGGTGTGGGTACTCAGGCGGACAAGTACCCTGCCCAGCTCTCCGGTGGACAGCAGCAGCGTGTCGCCATCGCGCGGGCACTCGCGATGGGCCCCAAGGTCATGCTCTTCGACGAGCCGACGTCGGCGCTCGACCCGGAGATGATCAACGAGGTCCTGGAGGTCATGCAGCAGCTCGCCCGAGACGGCATGACCATGATCGTCGTCACCCACGAGATGGGATTCGCACGATCGGCGGCAAACCGCGTGGTGTTCATGGCGGACGGCCGGATCGTCGAAGAGGCTGCGCCAGACCAGTTCTTCAGCAACCCGCGCAGCGACCGCGCCAAGGACTTCCTGTCGAAGATCCTGCACCACTGACGTTTCGTCGCTCCCGTGATGTAAAGCGTCTTCCAGCAACACGGCATCTCCTCACCACACGAAGGATGTTCACCATGAAGCTCCGCAAGGTCTCCGCCGCGGCCGCTGCTGCGCTCGTCCTGTCCCTGACCGCGACGGCCTGTGGGGGCGACGACGGCGACAACGACAGCGGCTCCGGCTCCGGCACCGGTGGCGGCGAGACGATCAAGATCGGCATCAAGTACGACCAGCCCGGTCTCGGTCTGAAGGAGCCGGGCGGCAAGTTCTCCGGCTTCGACGTGGACGTGGCCACGTACGTCGCCAAGGAGCTCGGCTACGAGCCCGACCAGATCGAGTTCGTCGAGACCAAGAGCGCCGACCGTGAGAACGCGCTGGCCCGTGGCGACGTGAAGTTCATCGCCGCGACCTACTCGATCACCGACGAGCGCAAGCAGAAGGTCGACTTCGCCGGCCCGTACCTGCTGGCCCACCAGGACCTGCTGGTCAAGTCGGACTCCGACATCACCAAGGGCACCGACCTCAACGGCAAGAAGCTGTGCTCGGTGACCGGCTCGACGTCCGCGCAGAACGTCCAGAAGGAGATCGCCCCGAAGGCCCAGCTCCAGGAGTACAGCTCGTACTCCGAGTGCATCGCCAACCTCCAGAGCGGTGCCGTCGACGCGGTGACCACGGACGACTCGATCCTGGCCGGCTTCGCCGCGCAGGAGCAGTACAAGGGTCAGTTCAAGCTCGCCGGTCTGAAGCTGAGCAACGAGAACTACGGCATCGGTGTGAAGAAGGGTGACACCGCGACCGTCGACAAGATCAACGCGGCCCTCGAGAAGATGGTCGCCGACAAGGCCTGGGACAAGGCCGTGGCGGACAACTTCGGCCCGGCCAACTACCAGAACGAGGCCGCCCCGAAGATCGGCGTCATCGTGAGCTGAGGCCCCTGGCCTGGAGGTGCGCCGCCCCTGGGGGCGGCGCACCCGCACACCCCTACCCCCGGAAGCGCGGGAAACTGTGTTCGATTTTCTATCTGAATATAACGACCCGAGCCTGTTGGGGGCGTTCTGGGTCACGGTGCAGCTCACCGTCTTCTCCGGTATCGGCTCCCTGATCTGGGGCACCCTGCTGGCCGCCATGCGGGTCAGTCCGGTACCGCTCATGCGCGGCTTCGGCACCGCGTACGTGAACATCGTCCGTAACATCCCCCTGACGGTCATCATCGTCTTCACCTCGCTCGGCCTCGCCGGCGTCTTCCGGGTGAGCATGGGAGCGCCGGACAACTTCGAGACCCGTGACTTCCGCCTCGCGGTCCTCGGTCTCGTCGCCTACACCGCCGCGTTCGTCTGCGAGGCGCTGCGCTCCGGCATCAACACGGTACCCGTGGGCCAGGCCGAGGCCGCCCGCGCCCTTGGGCTGAGCTTCAGCCAGGTGCTGCGACTGGTCGTGCTGCCGCAGGCGTTCCGCGCCGTCATCGGCCCGCTCGCCAACGTGCTGATCGCGCTGACCAAGAACACGACGGTGGCGGCGACGATCGGTGTGGCCGAGGCGGCCTATCTGATGAAGGCAATGATCGAGAACGAGGCACAGACACTGCTGATCGGCGCCGTCTTCGCCTTCGGGTTCGTGGTTCTGACCCTGCCGACCGGCCTGTTCCTCGGCTGGCTCAGCAAGCGACTGGCGGTGAAGCGATGAGTTCCGTCCTCTACGACGCTCCGGGCCCCAAGGCCAAACGGCGCAATCTCCTGCTGTCCATCGTCTTCTTCGCCGTACTCGCCCTGGCGCTGTGGTGGGTGTGGCGGGTCATGGACGACAAGGGACAGCTGGAGTGGGCGCTCTGGGAGCCCTTCACCACGTCCGAGGCCTGGACGACGTATCTGCTGCCCGGGCTCGCCAACACCCTCAAGGCCGCGGCGCTCGCGATGGTGATCGCCCTCCCGCTGGGCGCGTTCTTCGGCATCGCCCGCATGTCCGACCACCGCTGGGTCCGCGTCCCGTCCGGCGCCGTGGTCGAGTTCTTCCGGGCCATCCCGGTGCTGCTGCTGATGCTGTTCGCCAACGAGTTCTACGCCCGCTCCACCGACGTCTCCAGCGCGGACCGGCCGCTGTACGCGGTCGTCACGGGCCTGGTGCTCTACAACGCCTCGGTGCTCGCCGAGGTCGTACGGGCCGGCATCCTCGCTCTGCCCAAGGGCCAGACGGAGGCCGCCCAGGCGATCGGTCTGCGCAAGGGCCAGACGATGTCCAGCATCCTGCTGCCGCAGGCGGTCACGGCCATGCTGCCGGCCATCGTCAGCCAGCTCGTCGTCATCGTGAAGGACACCGCACTCGGCGGTGTGATGATCGGCTTCACCGAGCTGCTCAACTCCCGCGGCACGCTCGCGGCGTTCTACGCCAACGTCATCCCGAGCTTCATCGTCGTCGCGGTCATCTACATCATCCTCAACTTCATCCTGACCAGCTTCGCGAGCTGGCTGGAGGCCAGGCTGCGGCGCAGCAAGCGGAGCACGGGCGCGGTGCTCTCGGCCGAGGACGAGGAAGTGAACCCGGCCGGAACGGGCGGTACGTTCGGCACCGGAGCCGGCGGCACGGTCTGATCCCGGTCGATCTCGTCGAGTGACACGAAGGCAGTGGCGATCACGCCACTGCCTTCGTCACTTGACGCAAGCACCGGCAATGGGTTGCATACGTTCTGTGATCGTGCACCCTGCTCAAACCTCCTGTTCACAGACGTCTCCTGAGACACCGCCACGAGCAGGGAGCGCCACGCCGTGGACCCGGTGATCATCGTCGGAGCGGGGCCCGTCGGGCTCACGCTCGCCCTGGCGCTGGCCCGCCAGGAAGTGCCGTCCGTCGTCCTGGACGAGGGCCCCGGCAAGGACGAGCCGCGCCTCGCCCGGACGGTCGTGCTGCGCGAGGACACCGCCGCGCTCATGGAGCGGCTGACCGGTCTGCCGCTCGACGAGGCCGGTGCCCGGTGGTCCGGCTGGCGGTCGGTCAGGCGCAGGCAGGTCATGCGGGAGATCGACTTCGACGCCCCGGCCGATCCGGAGACCGAACCCGAGGCCCCGCAGGCCTCCCCGCCCCTGCACCTCGCCCAGCACGTCCTCACCGGCGCGCTGCGCGCGGCCCTGGCCGGTGAACGGCTCGTCAGGATCGCGGTGGACAGCAGGCTGGACGCCCTCGAACAGGAACCTTCCGGTGTCACCGCACGCACCCGCGGCTCCAAGGGGACCTGGTGGCGCGGCAGCTACCTGGTGGGCTGCGACGGGCCCCGCTCCACCGTGCGCAAACTCCAGGACATCCGCTTCCCGGGCCGGACCGCGGTGGAGCGACACGCCGTTGCCGCGCTGCGCGCGGAACTTCCGTGGCCCGGTCGCGCGTTGCTCCATCGGACACCGCCGTGGCGGATGTCGGGACCCTCTGCCGGGGAGGTGACCGCACGCCCGCTGCCGGACGGTGTCTGGCGGCTGGACTGGCTGCTGCCGCCGGGCAAGGACCTGGTCACCCCCGAACTGCTGGTCGCCCGCGTCCGGGAGACCCTGACGGGCTGGACCGACGGCGCCACACCGTCGTACGAACTGCTGGACACGGGTGTGCACACCGTGCACCACCGGCTGGCCCGCCGCTGGCGGGTGGGCCGCGTCTTTCTCGCCGGGGACGCCGCCCACCTCCTCGGCGCGCTCGGTACCCAGGGACTCGACGAGGGGCTGCGGGACGCCGACAACCTCGCCTGGAAACTGGCGCTCGCCTGGCACCACGGGCCGCACCCGTCGCTGCTCGACAGCTACCAGGCCGAGCGGCGCGCCGTCGTCGCCGCCCGGCTGCGCGCCGCCGACCAGGTGCTGCCGCTGCTGCGCGGCGGGAAGGGCCTGCGCGCCTACGTCCCGGGCTCGGGGCGCGGCCATGACGCGCTGCTCACGGACGGCCATCTGGGGCAGGGCCCGGTGGGCGCCCCGGGCGGCTACGCCGACTCTCCGCTCGCCGCCCGGCACATCGAGGCAGAGGTCCCGGTCGACACGCCCGTGGGCGCGCCCGTCGCCGACGTACGGGTCACCGCCGAGGACGGCACCTTCGTACGGCTGCGGGACCGGCTCGGCCGGGGCGCGCTGCTGGTGGTGCTGATCGCGCCGGGCACGGGGGTGTGGGAGCGCAGGCACTGGGTGTCGGCCGGGCTGATGCCCCGCCTGGCGGCGGCGGTGACGGCCCTGCCGCATCCCGCCGAGCTGCTGGTCGCCGAGAGCTACCCGGGCGCGTCCGCCCACACCGTCCTCCTCGTACGTCCCGACGGCCATCTCGTCACGGCGCTGAACGGCGTGCGTCCGGCCGACCTGTACGCGGCGGCCGAGGCGGCGATCGGGGGGCCCGGGGAGGGGCCCGGGGAGAGGGAGGCGGAGGGGCACGCGGCTGCCGCGTCGGCTTCCGGCTCCGCGTCCGCGTCCAGCTCCGCTTCCGCTTCCGTTTCTGGGCCCAAGTGATCTTGGGGCCGTCCGCGCCGAATGACGGTGGGGCCACCGTCCGGTGGCCCCCGCGCTCGTTGCCACGCGACTGTCACCCTGCGTCCGCATGGTGACAGTGAGTTGACCCGTCCGGACCGGCGTGGTCTACTCCGGATCGTGACCGACACCGATGTGCGCCTGTGGCGGAGGGTCCATATGGACCTGGTCCGCTATGCGGGCTGCGTGTGTCGTCCGTCCTGCTGAACTCGCATCCCTTTCCTTCCGCGCGTGCCGCCGCCCTTCCGCCGCCGCGCGCGCTCTCGCGATTTCTCCAGGACGGTGTCCGATGTCTGTCTCTCCCGCCTCCGCCGTGTCCGCGCCCGCCCGGGTCCCGACCCAGGCGGACCTTCTCGACTTCGTACGGCGCACGGCCGCCGACGCCGAGCTGATCGCTTCCCTGCCGCTCGACCCCGAGGGCCGCACCTGGGTCCGGCTGGAGGGCCCCGGCGGCAGTGAGGCGTGGCTGATCGGCTGGCCGCCCGGCACGGGTACCGGCTGGCACGATCACGCCGACTCGGTCGGCGCCTTCCTCACCGCCCGCGGCGAGCTGACGGAGTACTCGCTCGCCACCCGGCTGCCCACCGACGGCTGGAAGACCCTGGAGCTGACCGAGGGCGTGGACCGCGAACGCCGGCTGCCCGCCGGGGAGGGCCGTGCGTTCGGACAGCACCACGTCCACGAGGTTCTCAACGAGTCCACCGAGCACCACGCGGTCTCCGTCCACGCCTACTACCCGCCGCTGCCCCGAATCCGCCGCTTCAGCCGCACCGGCCCGGTGCTGCGCCTGGAGCAGGTCGAGCGCCCGGAGGACTGGCAGTGAGCATCGAGCCGGGGAGTGGTGGTGTAGTGCTTCGGGGATCCTCGGGGCGCGGACGCGGGGTCGACGACGGGGACGGAGGGGCCGAGGTGGGTACGGAAGATCAGCCGGGTCGTGCGGCAGACGGCGGTGGACACGAGGGCCGGGTCCCGCTCCCCTCGGTTCATCGGGGCGGCGGCCGGACCGTGGACACCCGGGGCGGCGAAGGTGACGCGGCCGGCGGCGAGACCGGTCGGCCGGTCGGTATCGACGCGTTGCTGGAACGGGTGCGTTCCGGCTACGAGCGGGTCGGACCCGCCGAGGCCCACACCGCCGCGCTCGCCGGAGAGGCGCTGCTCGTCGACATCCGCTACGCCGCCCTGCGCGAACGGGACGGACTGATCCCCGGCGCCCATGTCGTCGAGCGCAACGAACTGGAGTGGCGCCTCGACCCCCTGGGCAGCCACCGTCTCCCCGAGGCCACCGGCCATGACCTCCGGGTCGTGGTGCTCTGCAACGAGGGCTATGCCTCCAGCCTGGCCGCCGAGTCCCTGCACCGTCTGGGCCTCCACCGGGCCACTGACCTGGTGGGCGGCTTCCAGGCGTGGAGGGAGGCGGGGCTTCCGGTGACGGGGCCCACCGGGGCCTCGTGACACAGCCGTGGTGCCGGTGACAGAGCCGGGGCTCCGCTGACGACCGGGGCCCGTGCCAGATCCGCTGCCCGTCCCAGATCCGAGCTTCCGGTCACGGAACCGCGCGTCCGGTCACGCAGGCTGCGCTCGGTCACGGAGGCCGCGCTCCCGGGGCGGCGGTGCCGAACCCCTGGGCGGCCGGGGCTCAGAAACCCTCGTCGCCCAGGTGGTCCGTCTCCTCGCCCTCCTCCTCCAGCGCCTGCCGGACGAGGCGCAGGGCCATGCCCTCGGAGTAGCCCTTGCGGGCGAGCATGCCCGCGAGCCGGCGGAGTCGCTTGTCGCGGTCCAGGCCGCGGGTGGAGCGCAGTTTGCGGTCGATGAGTTCGCGCGCGGTCGCCTCCTCCTGCTCGGAGTCGAGCTGGGAGACGGCCGAGTCGATCAGTGAGGGGTCGACGCCCTTGGTGCGCAGTTCCTGGGCGAGCGCGCGACGGGCCAGGCCTCGGCCGTGGTGCCGGGACTCCACCCAGGCGTCGGCGAAGGCGCCGTCATCGATCAGGCCGACCTCCTCGAAGCGGGAGAGCACCTCCTCGGCGGCCTCGTCCGGGATCTCCCGCTTGCGCAGGGCGTCCGCGAGCTGCTTGCGGGTGCGCGGGGTCCCGGTGAGCAGACGCAGGCAGATCGCCCGTGCCCGCTCCACCGGGTCCCCCGAGGACTCCCCCGTCTCGGCCCTCGACGAGCCAGGGGTGCCTCCGTCCTCGCCGAACGGCTCCGCCTCGCCCCGCCGACGGCGCCCACGCCCCGTGCGTGAGCCACCCTCACCGGGCCGGCGGCGCCCACCGCGGCGGCCTCCGTCGTCGTCGGAGCGCGTGGGGCCGTCCGGCCAGTCGTCACCGTCCCCGGCGAAGCCCGCTTCCCCCTGCCGCCCCGGCTCCCGGGGAGTGCCGGGGCGGGCGTACTCGGCCCAGTCGGTTCGCCGTGTCACGCCGTCAGCTCTTGGCGGCCGCGGCCTTGGGCTTGGCGGTCTTGGCCGCCGCGGGAGCCGGCACCGACTTCGCGTCGTCCGCGGGCGTGGAGACCGCGGCGTCCGTGCCCGGCTCGGTGGCGGGGTCCCCGGGACGCACGCCGACGCCGAGCTTCTCCTTGATCTTCTTCTCGATCTCGTTGGCCAGGTCGGGGTTGTCCTTGAGGAAGTTGCGCGCGTTCTCCTTGCCCTGGCCGAGCTGGTCGCCCTCGTACGTGTACCAGGCGCCGGCCTTGCGGACGAAGCCGTGCTCCACGCCCATGTCGATCAGGCCGCCCTCGCGGCTGATGCCCTGGCCGTAGAGGATGTCGAACTCGGCCTGCTTGAAGGGCGGCGCGACCTTGTTCTTGACGACCTTGCAGCGGGTGCGGTTGCCGACCGCCTCCGTGCCGTCCTTCAGGGTCTCGATGCGACGGATGTCGATGCGCACGGAGGCGTAGAACTTCAGCGCCCGGCCACCGGTCGTGGTCTCCGGGGAGCCGAACATGACGCCGATCTTCTCGCGGAGCTGGTTGATGAAGATGGCCGTGGTCTTGGACTGGTTGAGCGCGCTGGTGATCTTCCGCAGGGCCTGGCTCATGAGGCGGGCCTGGAGGCCGACGTGGCTGTCGCCCATCTCGCCCTCGATCTCCGCGCGCGGGACGAGCGCGGCGACGGAGTCGATGACGATGAGGTCGAGGGCGCCGGAGCGGACCAGCATGTCCACGATCTCCAGGGCCTGCTCGCCGTTGTCCGGCTGGGAGAGGATCAGGTTGTCGATGTCGACGCCGAGCTTCTTCGCGTACTCGGGGTCGAGTGCGTGCTCCGCGTCGACGAAGGCGACCTGGCCGCCGGCCTTCTGCGCGTTCGCCACGGCGTGCAGGGTCAGGGTCGTCTTGCCGGAGGACTCCGGGCCGTACACCTCCACCACGCGGCCGCGCGGCAGGCCGCCGACGCCCAGGGCGACGTCGAGCGCGGTCGACCCGGTGGGGATGACCTCGATGGGCTCGTTCGGCCGCTCGCCCAGGCGCATCACCGCACCCTTGCCGAATTGCCGTTCAATTTGTGCGAGCGCGGCGTCGAGCGCCTTCTCGCGGTCGGTTCCTGCCATGGGTTCCACCCGGTTTGCTTGAGTCGATCGCTTCACGTCAAAGACGCTAACGCCTGCCACTGACAATGCGCCCCGACGCCGGTCCGGCCTGTGGATAACTCGGGCATTTCTCTGTGTGAACTACATCAAATCACCCACGGAGAACCCCGCCGGAGCCCCCATGAGAATGGATGTTCGATTTTCGTGTCAAGCGCACCACGCGGCTCCGGGAGCGTGTCTCCGGAACGGCGGACCCCCTGCCGCGAACGGCCGGCAGGCCTCGTGCCGCCATACGACCTGGCCTCGTCGCCACGGTCCAGGTGCCGTCGGACCCCGTCGCCCTGACCCAGGTACCGCCGGGCCCCGTCGCCCCGGCCCAGGGTGCCCTCGGATCACTGCGCCTCGGGCAGCCTGACGATGTTGCCGTTCTCGTCGAGCGTGCGCGTGTCCCAGTACACGTCCCACTTGTCGCCGACGACCTCCGGCACCTTGCCCTCCGGGTACCGCGCGTACCCCTCCCCGGGCTCCTCGCCCTTCCGGACACAGTCCGAACCGCTGCTGTTCACCGCCAGGACCGGATACTCCGTGCTCATGCACATCTCCTCCCGGATCTCGAAGGCCGAGCATCCGGTGAGCCCCGCCACTGCTGCCGCGCCCACGAGGACGGCGGTGACGCCGGGAAGCCGGCGGGGGCGCGCCGCGGGGGCGGGCCGGCGGGCGCTGCGGGGCTTGAACATGATCGTCTCCAGTCGGTCGGTGTGCCCTCAGTCTTGTCACCGACCGTCGCCGATCCCTGAGTACGCGTACTCAACGCCGGATGTGCGGATGCTCAACATCGCGGCTCCGACTGCGGGGCACGCGGCGCGGCACCGACTGCGTGGCACGCGGGACGGAGACGCGGACCGTCAGTCCGAATCCGGTCCGTTCGGCGGCGCCTCACCGTCGGAGCGGCCCTCCGGGCGGTTCTCCGAGCCGTCCCCCGGGCGGTCCTGCCGCAGCCGGTCCAGCAAGCGGCGGCCGCGGCCGAGCAGACCGGGCTCGCCGCGGGCCCGGTGGCCGTGCACGCGCGGGTCGTCGGTGACGTCGTAGCGCTTCACATAGGCGCCCAGGAATGCCTGAAGCGTGGCGACCGCCGGGATGGCGATCAGAGCGCCGACCGCGTTGAGCAGGGCCGTGCCCGCGATGACCGAGCCGAAGGCGACCGCGGGATGGATGTCGACGGTCTTGGAGGTCAGCTTGGGCTGGAGCACGTAGTTCTCGAACTGCTGGTAGATCACGACGAAGATCAGCACCCAGAGCGCGTACCAGGGGTCCACGGTGAAGGCGATCAGCATCGGCAGGGCGCCCGCGAGATAGGTGCCGATGGTCGGGATGAACTGCGACACCAGGCCCACCCACACCGCGAGCACGGGCGCGTAGGGCACGCTCAGCGACTGGAGCAGGATGTAGTGGCAGACGCCCGAGATCAGCGCCATCAGACCGCGTGAGTACAGGTAGCCGCCGGTCTTGTCCACGGCGATCTCCCACGCGCGCAGCACCTCGGCCTGCTTGGCGGGCGGCAGTACGGAGCACAGCGCGCGGCGCACCCGGGGCCCGTCGGCGGCGAAGTAGAACGCGAACAGCACGATCATCAGCAGCCGGAAGAGCCCGCCCAGCACCTGCGCGGAGACGTCCAGCACCCCGGTGGCGCTGTTCTCGACGTAGCTGCGCAGCCAGTCCGAGCGGAGCACGCCCTCCTGGACGTCCACCCGCTTCAGGTCGGTGTTGAAGTGGGCGTTGATCCAGTTGATGACGGAGTCGAGATACTGCGGGAAACCCTCGACGATCTTGATGATCTGGCCGGCGAGCAGCGACCCCAGGGCGATCACGAACCCCGCGGACAGGACGATCACCAGGAGGAAGACCAGTCCGGTGGCCAGGCCCCGGCGCACCCCCCGGGAGGCCATCCAGCTCACGGCGGGCTCCATGGCGAGCGCCAGGAAGAACGCGATCAGGATGTTGATCAGCAGCCCGGTCAGCTGGTGGAAGGCCCAGCTGCCGAGCTGGAAGCAGGCGACGAGCGCGAGGGCGAGGACCATGGCACGCGGCAGCCAGCGCGGCATGCGGTCGCCCGGCCGTCCCGCGCCGCCTGCCGGGGGCTGTGCGGGTGGTGTCGTGCCGATCGCGGATGCCTGCGGGGCCGCCTGCCCCGTCTCGTCAGTTGGTGCCACGGAGAAAGTCTCGCCCACGCCACCGACACTCGTACGACAGCCCTGTGTTCTGGCGCCCGCTCAGTGCCTTTCCCGCGGGACGTTCATCACCGAGCAGACCACTCGCCACACGTCCTTGGCCTCCCAGCCGGAGTCCAGCGCCTCGACCACCGTGCGCCCGCCGAGCTCCGACATCACGTGATCGCGCGCGAAGGTTTCGGCGTACCCCGCACCGAAGTGCTCCGCCATCCGCTCCCAGAAGACCGTCAACCGCATGACCCCAGTATCCCGCCCCTGAGAGTGGGCCCCGGCCGGGGCGGCTCTCCCGGACCGCTTTCGGCCCTACGGTCTGACCATGTCCGAAACCGGAGCTTCCCCACTCCCCGCAAGGCCCCCGGCGCACTCCCCGCTCTTCCGCGCCGAGCACTTCGTCTGGCTCACCGCGCGCGTGCTGGAACAGCGGCTCTTCGCGTACCACTTCCTGGACGGCACCGCCGATCCGGTGGAGACCGCGCTGGACGCCTACCGCAACGAGGACGGCGGATACGGGCACGCCCTGGAGCCAGATCTGCGCGGCCCCGTCAGCCAGCCGCTGCACACCGCGCACGCACTGCGCGTGCTGGACGCCATCGGGCGCTGCGGCGGACAGCGCGTGGAGCGCGTCTGCCGCTACCTGACCCTCGTCTCGACGCCGGACGGTGCCCTTGCGGCGGTGCATCCCAGCCAGCGTGGCTATCCGGCGGCCCCGTTCGTGCCGATCGTGGACGACCCGCCCGGCGAGCTGCTGGCCACCGGGCCGGTGGTGGGGGTGCTGCACCGCAACGAGGTGTGGCACGCATGGCTGTTCCGGGCCACGGACTTCTGCTGGGAGGCGGTCGAGTCGCTCAAGAGTTCGCACCCCTACGAGATCCATGCCGCGGTCGCCTTCCTGGACTCGGCACCCGACCGGTCACGCGCGCAGTCGGCTGCGGACCGGCTGGGCCGCCTGGTGCGCGAGCAGCGGCTCGCGGCGCTGGACCCGGCGGACCTCGACGCCTACCCGGTGGCTCCGGGATACGGGCCGGACGAGCACCACTTCCCGCACGACTTCGCGAGGACACCGCAGTCCCTCGCGCGCGCGTGGTTCACCGACGAGGAGATGGCGCGCTCCCTGGACTTCCTCGCCGCCGAGCAGGAGGAGGACGGCGGCTGGCCCGTCCGCTGGCGCCGGTGGGCGCCGGGCACCGCCCTGGAGGCGCGTCCCATGGTGACGATCGAGGCCCTGCGCACCCTGAGGGCGTACGGCCGGTTCATCGGATGAGGCGCCGGCCGGGGGTGAGGCACCAGCCAGCCGGGGGTGGGGCGCCGGGCAGCCGGGGGAGTGAGGCGCAGGCGTGCTACGGAGGTGCCGAGGAGCGAGGCCCTGTCGCACCGAGGCTCCGAGGCGGGCGCTGTCCTGCATCGTCCGCCCAGCCCCGGAGTCGGCCGCCTCTCATCCGCCCAGCGCCCGCACCCCCGCCGTGACCAGCACCGCGGCCGCCACGACGGCCAGGAAGGGAGCGCGCAGCACCAGTGCCACGGCGGCCGCGGCGAGCCCGGCCGCCCGCGCGTCCAGCACCAGTGTCCGGCCGTCGGCGAAGGTCTGCTGCGCCGTGAGGGCGGCGAGCAGCGCCACCGGGAGCAGCTCGGCGAGCCGCCTGACGAGGGGGCGCTCCAGGGCACCCGCGGGGACGAGCAGTCCGGCGAGCTTGACGGCGTAGCAGCCGACCGCGGTGATGGCGATCGCGATCCAGAAGTTCATCGCCCGTCCTTCGCGCTCTCGTCCTCGCCGGAGGGCGTCTCCCCGCGGCCGGGCGCACCCGAGTCACCACCGGAGGTCGTGTCCGAACCGCCGGACACGCTCCCGTCACCGCGGGACGCCCTCCCGTCACCGCCGGCACTCGCGACCGGCCCCGGCCGACGTGGTTCGGCTCTCCGGCGGCGTCCCTGTACCCACAGCACGGCGGGCGCCGCCAGCGCGGCCAGCAGCACCGGCACTCCCGCGGGCAGCACCGGCAGCAGGGCGAGCCCGAGGATCACGGCGAGGCCGGCGACGGCCCGCTCGGTGGCGCTGGTGAGCATGGGCGCGAGCAGCGCCAGGAAGACGGCGGGCCCCGCGGCGTCCAGACCCCACGCGTCCGTGTCGCCGATGGCCTCGGCACCCAGCGCGCCGAGCAGCGTGGTGAGGTTCCACAGCACGTAGAGGCTGAGCCCGGTCACCGTGAAGCCGATCCGCGCGGCACGGCGTGTGGGCTGGGCCAGCGCGACGGCCGTGGTCTCGTCGATGACCCACTGCGCGGCGAAGGGCCGCAGCGCGCGCGGGAGCGCGAGCAACTGCGACAGGCGCAGCCCGTAGAACGCGTTGCGCACGCCCAGGAAGAAGGCACCCGCGGCCGCCGTGAACGGGTTCCCTCCGGCCGCCAGGGCCCCCACGAGCGCGAACTGGGACGCCCCGGTGAAGACCAGGAGGCTGAGCGCACAGGTCTGCAGGAGGGTGAGCCCGCCGCCCGCCGACGTCACCCCGAAGGCGAAGCCGGACAGCCCTACGGCGACCCCGACTCCGAGGGCGTCCCGTACGACGGCCGCGTCCGGCTTCCGCGGACCACCGGTGTCCGCCGCGCGGCCGGTGTCCCGCCTTCCCGGGCCGCCGGCCCGTGTGTCCGCTGTGAGCGCTGTCTGTTCTGCCACGCCTCGGACGGTACGAGGAGCCCGCGCGTGCCGTCTTGTACGTTCTTGCGCTCCCGCTGGTACGCGCCCGGCGGTACGCCCACGATGCGGCTGAAGTGCCGGTTCAGGTGCGGCTGGTCGGTGAAGCCCACCGCCACGGCGGCCTCGGCGGGCGAGGTGCCCGCGTCCAGCAGCGCCCGCGCCCGCCGTACGCGCGCGTCGGTGAGCCAGGCGTGCGGCGGCATCCCGTAGGCGTCACGGAACGCGCGCAGCAGGGCGAAGGGGCTGGTGCCGAGGTCCGCGGCGAGGCGCTCCAGGGTCGGCGGCCCGGTCATCCGGTCCTCCAGCGCGGCACGCGCGCGTGCGGCGACGCTCGCGCCCGCGGTCCGGACCGCCCGCTGCGGAAGGGGCCCGCCGTTCAGCCGGAGCAGCCGGGTCACGGCCACCCGCAGCAGTGTGTCGGCGGCCAGGGCGTTGCCCTCGTCGGCGGCGCGCAGCACCCTGTGGACCAGGGCGACGGTGTAGGGGTCGTCGAGCACGGGCCTGACGAAGCCCGGGGTGCCGCGGATCGTGGTCGTCTCGGCGGCGATGGCGGACACGACGTCCGGGGAGGGGTAGACCGCCCCGTACCGCCAGCCCTCGGGCACTCCGGCCCGTCCGGTGTGCGGGGTGTCCGGGTTGACCAGGGCCAGCGCGCCCGCGCCCGCGTACTGGTCGCCGCTGCCGTGGTGGAAGATCTCGACGCCGTCGGCGATGGCGGCGATCACGAAGTGCTCGTGGGTGTGCCGGACGAACGTCTTGCGGATGTACCGGGCCCGCAGCAGATCGACACCGGGCAGTTCCGCGTACTGCCAGTGCCGTGCCCGCTCCCCGGAACCCGCCATGCGCCCATTGTCGGCCAACCGGATCGGCGCGCGGAAACCCGCCCGGCACGGGCCGGGACGCCCGGGACCGGCCCACCCGGCACGCCCAGGACACCCGGGACGGGCCCACCCGGATCGGCCGCCGAAGCCCGTCGGCCCGCTGCCCGGCGGCGGCACACCGGCCGCCCGCACAGCCCGCCCGCACCACGACCCGCAGCTCAGCGCCCGCCGCCCACGCACCCCGCCCGCCCCGAAACCCCCAGCTCAGCGCCGTTGTCAGTGTGTGGGTGCAGGATGGACGCATGGTCAGCTCCGCCCACCGGGCCCTCGACGGCTTCTCCCCCGCGACCCGCGGCTGGTTCACGGGGGCCTTCTCCGCGCCCACCGCGGCCCAGGCGGGCGCGTGGCAGGCCATCCGGGAGGGCTCGGACGTGCTGGTGGTCGCGCCGACCGGGTCCGGCAAGACGCTGGCCGCGTTCCTCGCCGCGCTGGACCAGCTCACCACCACTCCCCCGCCCGCGGACCCCAGGAAGCGCTGCCGCGTGCTGTACGTCTCGCCGCTGAAGGCGCTGGCCGTGGACGTCGAGCGCAACCTCCGCAGTCCGCTGACCGGCATCCGGCAGGAGTCCGTCCGGCTGGGCCTGCCCGAGCCGGAGGTGAAGGTGGGCATCCGCTCCGGCGACACCCCGCCGGCGGAGCGCCGCGCGCTGTCCACACGTCCTCCGGACATCCTGATCACCACCCCGGAGTCCCTGTTCCTGATGCTGACCTCGGCCACGCGCGACGCGCTGACCGGCATCGAGACGGTGATCCTCGACGAGGTCCACGCGGTGGCCGGCACCAAGCGCGGCGCCCACCTCGCCCTGACCCTGGAGCGGCTGGACGAGCTGCTGCCGAAGCCGGCCCGCCGCATCGGCCTGTCGGCGACCGTGCGCCCGGTCGACGAGGTGGCCCGCTATCTCGCGCCGCGCGGCAAGGTGGAGATCGTCCAGCCGAAGTCGGGCAAGGAGTTCGACCTCTCGGTCGTCGTCCCGGTCGAGGACCTCGGCGAGCTGGGCACCGCCCCGGCGGTCGACGGCGACTCCGCCGCCGAGCGCCCCTCGATCTGGCCGCATGTCGAGGAACGCATCACCGACCTGGTCCAGTCGCACCGCTCCACCATCGTCTTCGCCAACTCGCGCCGCCTGGCCGAGCGCCTGTGCAACCGGCTGAACGAGATCGCCTACGAGCGCGCCACCGGCGAGCCCCTGGACGAACAGCACGGTCCCGCCCAGCTGATGGGCGGCTCCGGCGCGGCGATGGGCGCCCCGCCGGTCATCGCGCGCGCCCACCACGGCTCGGTCTCCAAGGAGCAGCGGGCGCTGGTCGAGGAGGACCTCAAGGCGGGCCGCCTGCCCGCGGTGGTCGCCACCTCCAGCCTCGAACTCGGCATCGACATGGGCGCGGTCGATCTCGTCGTCCAGGTGGAGTCCCCGCCCTCCGTGGCCTCCGGGCTCCAGCGCGTGGGCCGTGCCGGGCACCAGGTGGGCGCGGTCTCCACGGGCGTGGTGTTCCCGAAGTACCGCGGCGACCTCGTGCAGGCGGCCGTGGTCACCGAGCGCATGCGCACCGGCTCCATCGAGTCGCTGAAGGTCCCGGCCAATCCCCTGGACGTGCTGGCACAGCAGCTCGTGGCGATGACGTCCATGGACACCTGGCAGGTCGACGACCTGCTCGCCGCGGTCCGCCGCGCGGCGCCCTTCGCCTCGCTGCCCGAGTCCGCCTTCACGGCCGTCCTCGACATGCTCGCCGGCCGCTACCCCTCCGACGCCTTCGCGGAACTTCGCCCACGCGTGGTGTGGGACCGCGTCGCGGGCACGGTGACCGGCCGGCCAGGAGCGCAGCGCCTCGCCGTCACCTCCGGCGGCACGATCCCCGACCGCGGTCTGTTCGGCGTCTTCCTCGCCGGTTCCGACCCCAAGAAGGGCGGCGGGCGGGTCGGCGAGCTGGACGAGGAGATGGTCTACGAGTCCCGCGTGGGTGACGTCTTCACGCTGGGCACCAGTTCGTGGCGGATCGAGGACATCACCCGCGACCGCGTGCTGGTCTCCCCCGCGCCGGGCGTGCCGGGCCGGCTGCCGTTCTGGAAGGGCGACCAGCTGGGCCGCCCGCTCGAACTGGGCCGCGCGGTGGGCGCGTTCCTGCGCGAGGTCGGCTCCCTGGGCAAGGACGACGCCCGGCTGCGCCTGCTCGCCGCGGGCCTCGACGCCTGGGCCGCCGACAACGTCCTGTCCTACCTGGACGAGCAGCGCGAGGCCTGCGGCCACGTCCCGGACGACCGCACGATCGTCGTGGAGCGCTTCCGGGACGAGCTCGGCGACTGGCGCGTCGTCGTCCACTCCCCCTTCGGCGCCCAGGTCCACGCCCCCTGGGCGCTGGCGCTCGGCGCCCGCCTGTCGGAGCGCTACGGCATGGACGCCCAGGTCATGCACGCCGACGACGGTATCGTGCTGCGCCTACCCGACGCCGACCTGATGAGCCTGGAGCTGCTCGACCAGGAGCCCATGAAGACGGGCACCCCCCTCGACACGGCGGCTGACGCCGACCAGGCGCCCGTGGGCGCGGCGGACGTCGTCTTCGACAAGGGCGAGGTCGACCAGGTCGTCACCGACCAGGTCGGCGGCTCCGCGCTGTTCGCGTCGCGCTTCCGCGAGTGCGCCGCCCGCGCGCTGCTGCTCCCGCGCCGCAACCCGGGCAAACGCACGCCGCTGTGGCAGCAGCGCCAGCGTGCCGCCCAACTGCTCCAGGTAGCGAGCGAGTTCGGCTCGTTCCCGATCGTCCTGGAGGCGGTCCGCGAATGCCTCCAGGACGTGTTCGACGTCCCGGGCCTCGTCGAGCTGATGGGTGACCTGGAGTCGCGCAAGGTGCGCCTCGTCGAGGTCACCACCCCCGAGCCGTCCCCCTTCGCCCGCTCTCTCCTCTTCGGATACGTCGCCCAGTTCCTCTACGAGGGCGACTCACCGCTCGCCGAACGCCGGGCGGCCGCCCTGTCGCTGGACTCCCGCCTGCTCGCCGAGCTGCTCGGCCAGGCGGAACTGCGCGAACTGCTCGACGCCGAGGTGCTCACCGAACTGGAGCGGGAGCTGCAGTGGCTCACCGAGGACCGTCGGGTCAAGGACGCCGAGGGCGTCGCCGACCTGCTCCGGATGCTGGGCCCGCTCACCGACGCCGACCTGGCCGAGCGCGGCGCGCAGCCCCAGTGGGCACACGACCTGGCCGCGGCCCGGCGCGCCATCCGGGTCCGCATCGCGGGCGCCGACAACTGGGCCGCCGTCGAGGACGCGGGCAGACTGCGCGACGCGCTCGGCACCGCGCTGCCGGTCGGCGTGCCGGAAGCCTTCACCGAACCCGTGAAGGACCCCTTGGGCGACCTCCTCGCGCGCCACGCCCGCACCCACGGCCCGTTCACCTCCGCCACGGCGGCGTCCCGCTTCGGGCTCGGCGTCGCGGTCACCGAAGGCGCCCTGCAACGGCTGGCGGCGGCCGGCCGGGTCGTGCAGGGCGAGTTCCACCCGGCCGGGATCGGCCAGGAGTGGTGCGACGCGACGGTCCTGCGCCGGCTGCGCCGCCGTTCGCTCGCCGCGCTGCGGCACGAGCTGGAGCCGGTGCCGCCGCCCGCGCTCGCCCAGTTCCTCCCGCAGTGGCAGCACATCGGCCGTGGGCACGGGCTGCGCGGCGTCGACGGCCTGGTGCGGGCCGTCGAGCAGTTGCAGGGCGCGTCCGTACCCGCGTCCGCCCTGGAGAAGCTCGTGCTGCCCTCCCGGGTCTCCGACTTCACCCCGGCTCTGCTGGACGAACTCACCGCGTCCGGTGAGGTGGTGTGGGCCGGAGCGGGCTCCCTGCCCGGCAAGGACGGCTGGGTCTCGCTGTACATGGCCGACGCCGCCCCGCTGCTGCTGCCACCGCCCCACCCGCTGGAGCCGACAGCCCTGCACGAGTCCGTCCTGGGGACCCTGTCCGGCGGCTACGGCCTGTTCTTCCGCCAGATCGCCGACCAGGTCCGGGCCACCACGCACCCGGACGCCACCGATCCCCAACTGGCCGACGCCGTATGGGACCTGGCCTGGTCCGGCCGCCTCACCAACGACACGCTGGCGCCGATGCGCGCCCTGCTGGGCTCCGGCCGTACGGCGGGCTCCACGGCCCACCGCGCCAAGCGCACGACCCCGCGCGGGCGTTACGGCTCGCTGACCGCCGCCGCCCGCCCGGCCTCCCGCACCGGCCCCCCGACGGTCGCCGGCCGCTGGTCGCTCCTGCCGGAGCGCGACGCCGATCCGACCGTGCGGGCCCACGCGCTGGCCCGGGTCCTCCTCGACCGGCACGGCGTGGTGACCCGGGGAGCGGTGTCCTCCGAGGGCGTCGAGGGAGGGTTCTCGGCGGTGTACCGCGTGCTGTCCGCCTTCGAGGAGACCGGACAGGCCCGCCGCGGTTATGTCGTGGAGGGGCTGGGCGCGGCCCAGTTCGCGATGGACGGGGCGGTGGACCGCCTGCGCGCGGTCTCCAACGCCCGCGAGGGCCTGCCCGTCCCCGGTTTCGCCGACGGCCGGGGACAGAACCCGGCGGCGGCCGCCTTCGGCACGAACGCGCCCTTCACCGACGAGGCCTTCGCCCTCCCCGACGGGCCCGCGTCGCCCGGCGACTTCACTTTCCCGAACGACCCCGTCACGCCCGGGGAGTTCGCGTTCCCCGACGACCCGACCTCGCCCGGCGGCCGCCCGTACGCCGGCAACCGGACCGCCCCGGGCGACTACGTCTCCCCACGCGACCTCGCCCAACCGCGCGAGCCGAACGACTCGTACGGCGCGAACGACCCGTACCGCACGAACACCCCGTACGACCGCTACGGCTCGAGCGGCCGGCCGTCCCAGAACGCCCCCTGGCGAGGCGCCGGCACGCCCCCCTACGCCCCGGGCCACGGCAGACGCCCCGCCCCCGCCTCCCGCGCGGTCGTCCTCGCCGCCGCCGACCCGGCCAACGCGTACGGCGCCGCCCTGTCCTGGCCGGAGCCGCCCACCGGCGCCGGGCACAAGCCGGGGCGCAAGGCGGGCTCGCTCGTGGTCCTGGTCGACGGCGAGCTGACCCTCTACATGGAGCGCGGCGGCAAGACCCTGCTGGCCTGGCTCCCCGACCCGGACGGCACGAGCGGCTCACCCTCGGACGACCCGCGGCTGCACGAGGCCGCCGAGGCGCTCGCGGCGGCCGCCCGCGCGGGCTCCCTCGGCACGGTCACCGTGGAGCGCGTCAACGGCGTCCCGGCCCTGACCTCACCCATCGGCACCGTTCTGGAGGGAGCGGGCTTCATCGCGACCCCACGCGGTCTGCGCCTGAGAGCGTGACACACATGTCCCCGTGCCACCCTTGACCCATGCCCGAAGGCGACACCGTCTGGCAGACCGCGAAGAGGCTGCACACCGCCCTCGCGGGCCAGATGCTGACCCACTGCGACCTCAGGGTGCCGAAGTACGCCACGGTCGACCTCACCGGCCGCTCCGTCCTGGACGTCACCCCCCGCGGAAAGCACCTGCTCACCCGTTTCGAGGGCGGCATCACCCTCCACTCGCATCTCAGGATGGACGGCTCCTGGAAGGTGTTCACGGCGGACCAGCGGTGGAGCGGTGGCCCCGCCCATCAGATCCGGGCCGTCCTCGGCAACCCGGCGCACACCGCCGTCGGCTACCGCCTCCCCGTCCTGGAACTGCTGCGCACCTCCGAGGAGGAACGCGTCGTCGGCCACCTCGGCCCCGATCTGCTGGGCCCCGACTGGGACCCGGACCGCGCCCTGGCGAACCTCCTCACGGACCCGTCCCGCCCCCTCGGCGAGTCGCTGCTCGACCAGCGCAACCTCGCCGGGATCGGCAACGTGTACAAGAGCGAGCTCTGCTTCCTGCTCGGCGTCACCCCCTGGCTCCCCGTGGGCGCCCTCCCCGCCGACCGCACGGCCGCGCTGCCCGTCCTCGCCAAAAGACTCCTGGAGGCCAACCGCGAACGCCCGGTGCGCACCACGACGGCCCGCCGCGGGCAGGACCTGTTCGTGTACGGCCGGGCGTCCCGGCCCTGTCTGCGCTGCGGCACGCCCGTGCGCCTCGCGGACCAGGGCGACGGCTCCCGCGAGCGCCCCACCTACTGGTGCCCGACCTGCCAGCCGGGCCCGGCCCCGGCACCGGGCTCCCCGGCCGCCCGCAGAAGCCGCCGACCCACTGATTGACGATCCGTCAGAAACGCTCGTACGGTCCCTTCATGGCCGTCGACGCGTACGACCTCAACGGACGCACCGCCTTCGTCACCGGCGCCGCCGGAGGCATCGGACGGGCCAGCGCGGTTCTGCTGGCCCGCGCGGGCGCCCATGTGCACTGCGCCGACCTCGACGCCTCCGGTCTCAACGGGACGGCCGCACTGATCAAGGCCGAGGGCGGCACGGCCGTGACCCACCTCCTGGACGTCACCGACCGCGCACGGCTGCGGCAGGCCGTCGCGGGCTGCGAGCGGCTGCACGTGCTGGCGGCCGTCGCCGGGATCATGCACAGCAGCCCGGTCCTGGAGACCCGCGACGAGGACCTCGACCGGGTGCTGGACGTCAACTTCAAGGGTGTGCTGTACGCCTGCCAGGAGGCGGCACGGCTGATGATCGCCCGCGGCATCAGGGGCAGCATCGTCACCATGGCATCCGGTGCCGTCGACACGGGCGGCCCGGGCCTGCTCTGCTACGGCGCGGCCAAGGCGGCGGTGGTGCAGCTGACCAGGACTCTCGCGAACGAGGTCGGCCGGCACGGCATCCGCGTCAACGCCGTCGCGCCGGGCTGGATCCGTACGCCGATGACCGACCGGCACGAGGCCGGGGAACAGGCCCGTGCGGAGGCGCTCATGGCCCGCAGATCGCCGCTGGGCCGAGTGGGCGAGCCCGAGGACGTGGCCCACACCGTTCTCCACCTGGCGTCGGACGCCTCCGCCTTCATGACGGGCCAGATCCTCCGCCCGAACGGCGGCGTCGCCATGCCATGGTGAGAAACGCCGGCGTCACCGGGCCCCGGTCTGCGCCCGCTCACCCCCGTCGGCCCACTCCACCCCGCCCGCCGGGGCCAGGAACCCCCGCTTATCGGGACCCCGTCTCGACCGACCGTCGAGCAGTCCTCCAATCGGCACGGCCGCCGAGAGCCGACCATCAGCCCCGGCGTCCCCCTCCCGGCCCCCCGAGACCGCCCCCCAGCCCCCTGTCGCCCACCCGCCAGGCCCGCACCCAGCGACCCGTGGCGAGCGCTCCCGTCGCCCGCTTCTTCGGGACGCAGTGCACCGGCAGCAGGCTCAGCCCCCAGCCCCCGGCCGCCACGGCACCCTCCAGCACCCCGGCGTCCGGCGTGACCGTGAGCCGCACCACGGCCCACCACCACAGGGCGCCGAACCCCAGACCGGCCCCCCAGCGCGCTATCCGCCCCACCATGGCGCCACCTCCAGCCCGATCCCGTCGGCCACCGCCTCAGCGGACCGTCGCCCGACGAACGACGCTGAGTACGCCTCACTTCCGTCACCAGGGCGCACCCCGGGCACACGGACGCAGGATGTCCCGCACGGCGTACGGGCGGATCTCCGCGGGCCGCGGCGGGACATGCCCCTCCACCATGACCGCGCCGCCCGACAGCGGCAAACGGAGGCAAGCGGGTTGATTTGTGGCATATTCCACACGGCCGCACCCACGCGAAAGGCCCCGGCCGACCTCCCCGGCTACCCGGAGAAGCCCTGACCAGGGCCTCACACAACGCATCGCGTCGCATCACGCGCTCATGCGCACGACCGTCAGGCGGCGACGACGTCCACCGCCTCGGCGGGCGCCTTGATCGTCACCCGTTCCGGTGGCACACCGGTCACCGAAACGGAACCCAGCATGGGTCGCACCGGCGTGGGCACGGGTTCGCTGGGGGTGGCCGCTGCGGACTGGGCCAGCTCGGCGAGGGCGAGCTCGTCGCTCACTTCCCGCATGAGCTCGGACATCCGTACGTCCAGCGCGTCGCAGATGGCGGAGAGCAGTTCGGAGGAAGCCTCCTTCTGCCCCCGCTCCACCTCGGAGAGATAGCCGAGTGAGACTCGGGCGGACGAGGAGACTTCGCGCAGAGTACGGCCCTGGCGCTGGCGCTGCCGACGCAGCACGTCACCCAGCAGGCGACGGAGCAGAATCATCGGTGGCTCCCTCCTCGGACCGCGTAGCCGCATCCTTCACGCCCCACCGTACCGCCTCGCGCCGCGGCCGTGCGGGGAGCGATGTCGTGTTCACTCAGGGCTGCAAACATCAAAACCCCCCGTTCTGTTCCGTATCCTGTGCCCGCTCATTCCCGGTCTGTTCGCCCGCGAGCTCCCTCAGAAGCAGGCCGAGCACGCTCCGTACACTCTCCATACGAATTTCCGCACGGTCGCCGTTCAACCGCAGCGCCTCCACTTTTCCGCCACCGGCGGAAACGGAATGCGCCCCCAGGGGGCCGTCGACGGCGATGAAGACCGTGCCCACGGGCCGGCCGTCCTGGGGGTCGGGGCCGGCCACACCGGTCGTCGCGATGCCCCAGTCGGCACCCAGTGCCCTGCGCACACCGGCCGCCATCTGAGCCGCGACCTGCGGATCGACCGCGCCGCGCTCCTCCAGCAGGGTGGCGTCGACCCCGAGCAGCTCATGCTTCAGAGCCGTGGCGTACGCCGTGACGGAGCCCCGGAAGGCCTTGGACGCCCCGGGGACCGCGGTCAGTGCGGAGGCCACCATTCCGCCGGTGAGCGACTCGGCGACGGCGAGCGTCTCGCCCTTCACCGTCAGTAGTCGCACCACATCGGCGGCGGTGGAACTCACGCTTCCGTCTCCTCCGACGCCCGCTCGCGCTCGGCCATTCCCTGTCGGCGCAGGACAATGGCCTGTCTTACGTAGTCCAGCCCGGTCACGACCGTCAGCACGACGGCCGCGGCCATCACCCACCACCTCAGGCTGGCCAGCCACCCCGTCAGCGCCAGGATGTACATCCCCACGGCCACGCCCTGGGTGAGCGTCTTGAGCTTGCCCCCGCGGCTGGCGGGGATGACGCCGTACCGGATGACCAGGAAACGCATCAGCGTGATCCCGAGTTCCCGGCCGAGGATCACCGCGGTCACCCACCACGGCAGGTCGCCGAGGTAGGAGAGACAGATCAGCGCCGCGCCCATGATCGCCTTGTCGGCGATGGGGTCGGCGATCTTCCCGAAGTCGGTGACCAGGTTGTAGGTGCGCGCCAGATGCCCGTCGAACAGGTCGGTGATCATGGCGATGGCGAAGGCCGCCCAGGCGAACGAGCGCCAGGCGGGGTCGTATCCGCCGTCGGCCAGCATCAGCGCGACGAAGGCCGGCACCAGGACCAGCCGGAGCATGGTCAGCAGGTTGGCGATGTTCCAGACGCTCGCCTGGTTGACGGCCGCGGCCGCCAGCTTGCCGCCGCGCGGGGTCCGCGCGGTGCCGTCGCCGGCCGCGGAGGAGCCGCCGTCGCCGGCCGGAGCGGCGGCGGATGTGCCGGGCCTGACCGGCTGGCTCTTGGAGAGGCCCAGGGCCGACGCGCCGGCCGGGGAGACACCGCTCGCGGAGGAGCCCGCCTTGGCGGGGCCGCCCGCGGCGGATGCCGGTACTCCGGTCATCTGCCCGCCTCCTCGCTACACGCGTGCGAGCCCGCCAGCGGCTCGGCCACCAGGTCGACACCCTCCGTGCCGACCACCTTCGCCTCGACCATACGGCCGACGCTCAGTCCCTCGCCGCTCGTGAGCAGCACCTGGCCGTCCGTCTCGGGCGCCTGGTGGGCCGCACGGCCGAAGACGCCCTCCTCCTCGTCCACGGACTCCACGAGCACACGCACGGTTTCGCCCAGCCGCTCCTCGGCGCGCTGGGAGACGAGTTCCTCGGCGAGCCGGGAGACGTGCGCGAGGCGCTCGGCGACGACGTCCTCGTCGAGCTTGTTGCCGTAGGTGGCGGCCTCGGTGCCCTCCTCGTCGGAGTAGCCGAAGACACCGATGGCGTCGAGTCTCGCCCCGGTCAGGAAGCGCTCCAGCTCGGCCAGGTCGGCCTCGGTCTCACCGGGGAAGCCCACGATGAAGTTCGAGCGCACACCCGCCTGCGGCGCCTTGCCGCGGATCGTGTCGAGCAGTTCCAGGAAGCGGTCGGTGTCGCCGAAGCGGCGCATCGCGCGCAGCACGTCGGGCGCGGAGTGCTGGAAGGACAGGTCGAAGTACGGCGCGATCCTCGGGGTGCCGGTGAGCACGTCGATGAGGCCGGGGCGCATCTCGGCGGGCTGGAGGTAGCTCACCCGCACCCGCTCGATGCCGTCGACCTCGGCGAGCTCGGGCAGCAGCGACTCCAGCAGACGGATGTCGCCCAGGTCCTTGCCGTACGAGGTGTTGTTCTCGGAGACCAGCATGATCTCCTTGACGCCCTGCTCGGCCAGCCAGCGCGTCTCGTTCAGGACGTCCGAGGGGCGACGGGAGATGAAGGAGCCGCGGAAGGACGGGATGGCGCAGAAGGTGCAGCGCCGGTCGCAGCCGGAGGCCAGCTTCACCGAGGCGACCGGGGCGCCGTCCAGCCGGCGGCGCAGAGGCGCGCGGGGGCCGGAGGCGGGCGCGAGACCGTCCGGGAGGTCGGTGGGGCCGTGCCCGGGCAGGGCGACCTCGGCGGCCGAATCCTGACGCTCGGCCGGACTGATCGGCAGCAGCTTGCGCCGGTCGCGCGGGGTGTGGGCGGCGTGGATGCCACCGGACAGGATGGTCTGGAGGCGGTCGGAGATGTCGGAGTAGTCGTCGAAGCCGAGCACGCCGTCGGCCTCCGGGAGCGCCTCGGCGAGTTCCTTGCCGTACCGCTCGGCCATGCAGCCGACCGCGACGACGGCCTGGGTGCGGCCGTGCCCCTTGAGGTCGTTGGCCTCCAGCAGGGCGTCGACGGAGTCCTTCTTGGCGGCGTCGACGAAACCGCAGGTGTTGACCACGGCGACGTCCGCTTCCGCGGCGTCCTCCACGAGGTGCCAGCCGTCCGCCTCCAAGCGGCCTGCGAGCTCCTCCGAGTCCACCTCGTTACGGGCGCAGCCAAGTGTGACGAGTGCGACGGTACGGCGTTCAGGCATGGGCTCAAGACTACTTCGTCCCACCGACACCCCACGTCGACGGGGTTGGCCGATCTTGGCCAACCCCGTCCACATGCGCGTGCTGTGGGCCCGAAGGCCCCACCTCAGCCGACCTGGGGGTCGCCCTTGGTGTAGGTCAGACGCTCCACCGCGCCGGGCTGGAAGTCGTCGTCGATCTTCTTGCCGTTGACGTAGAGCTGGATGGCCCCGGCGTCGCCGAGGACCAGGTTGATCTTGGAGCTGTCCTGGAAGGTCTTGGACTGCCCCTGCTTGAGCAGGCCGTCGAACAGCAGCCGGCCGTTGTGGTCCTTGGCCGCGACCCAGCTGCGCCCGTCCGTGGCGCTGACCTGGACGGTGACCTTGTCCTGGGGCGCGGCCGCGATGGCGCTCTCGGTGGGGTCCGGCTTGGGGGCGGCCGGCTTCTTGCCGCCCGCGGAGGGCGAGGCGGTCTTCTTGGTGGTGGGCGAGGGGCCGCCGGCCACCTCGTTCTTCGCGCCGCTGTCGGAGTCGCCCTTGACCACGGTGAACCCGACGAAGCCGACCACCGCGACGATCGCGGCGACCATCGCCGCGGTCCAGTTCGGACCGCGGCGTTCGGGGCGGATCCGCTCCGCCTCGAACAGGGGTGCGGCAGGGGTGGGGGCCGGACGGCCGCCGTGCTCGTCGTCGTACTGGGCGAGCAGGGGCGCCGGATCGAGACGGACGGCCCGGGCCAGCGTCCTGAGGTGGCCGCGGGCGTACACGTCGCCGCCACAGGGTGCGAAGTCGTCAGCCTCGATCGCCTGCACGATGGCGATCCGGACCCGGGTGGCGGTACTGACGTCGTCGACAGTCATCCCGGCCGCGACACGCGCGTCGCGCAGCGCACGGCCGATGGAGGGGCGGGCTTCCTCGGAAACGTCTTCGAACGGACGCTCGTCTTCAGGGGAGTTGCCGATGGACACGGGGGCGCCTTTCGAGCGTGTAGCCGCCTGCGCTGGAGGTTCAGTCTAGGGGGGTGCAAATGGGGTGGGGCAACCGGGCGGAGGAAATCTGTACGCCATCGGAATGGCCGGTCAACCCGATGGTGGGGTACCTCTTTGTCGCTTCCCTCAACTTGACGTACGCCACAGGGAAACGGTTGCTCAATGATCCCTTACGGGTGAGTCACGATCGGACAACCGGCAGGTCGCGGTGCGGCTCGCGCGGTCCCTGTTCCGCTACCCGTCGGACTCCCCGCGAATCACCGCGAGCACACCGTCCATCTCGTCCGGCTTCACCAGAACGTCACGGGCCTTGGAGCCCTCGCTCGGCCCGACGATGTTCCGCGACTCCATGAGGTCCATCAGCCGCCCGGCCTTGGCGAAGCCGACCCGCAGCTTGCGCTGGAGCATGGACGTCGACCCGAACTGCGTCGACACCACCAGCTCCGCCGCCTGGCACAGCAGGTCGAGGTCGTCGCCGATGTCCTCGTCGATCTCCTTCTTCTGCTTGGTGCCCACGGTGACGTCGTCCCGGAAGACCGGCGCCATCTGGTCCTTGCAGTGCTGCACGACCGCCGCGACCTCGGCCTCGGTGACGAACGCGCCCTGCATACGGGTGGGCTTGTTGGCCCCCATCGGCAGGAACAGGCCGTCGCCCTTGCCGATGAGCTTCTCGGCGCCCGGCTGGTCGAGGATGACGCGGCTGTCGGCGAGCGAGGAGGTGGCGAACGCCAGCCGCGACGGCACGTTCGCCTTGATCAGACCCGTGACGACGTCGACCGATGGCCGCTGCGTCGCCAGGACCAGATGGATGCCGGCCGCGCGCGCGAGCTGCGTGATGCGCACGATCGAGTCCTCGACGTCCCTCGGTGCCACCATCATCAGGTCGGCCAGCTCGTCCACGATCACCAGCAGGTACGGATACGCCTGGAGCTCGCGCCCGCTGCCCTCCGGCGGCTTCACCGAGCCTTCGCGCACCGCCTTGTTGAAGTCGTCGATGTGCCGGTACCCGTACGCCGCCAGGTCGTCGTACCTGAGGTCCATCTCCCGCACGACCCACTGGAGCGCCTCGGCGGCCCGCTTGGGGTTGGTGATGATCGGCGTGATCAGATGCGGGATGCCCTCGTAGGCGGTCAGCTCGACCCGCTTGGGGTCGACCAGGATCATGCGGACGTCCTCGGGGGTCGCCCGGATCATGACCGAGGTGATCAGACAGTTGATGCAGGAGGACTTGCCGGAGCCGGTGGCGCCGGCGACCAGCATGTGCGGCATCTTCGCCAGCGAGTGCATGACGTAGCCGCCCTCGACGTCCTTGCCGAACGCGACCAGCATCGGGTCGTCGTCCTCGGCGGACTCCGCGAGCCGCAGCACGTCGCCGAGGTTCACCATCTCCCGGTCGGTGTTGGGGATCTCGATGCCGACCGCCGACTTGCCGGGGATCGGGCTGATGATCCGCACGTCCGGGCTGGCGACGGCGTACGCGATGTTCTTGGTCAGCGCGGTGATCCGCTCGACCTTCACGGCCGGGCCCAGCTCGACCTCGTAGCGGGTGACCGTCGGGCCGCGGGTGAAGCCGGTGACGGCGGCGTCGACCTTGAACTCGGTGAAGACGTTGGTCAGCGAGGCGACCACGGCGTCGTTCGCGGCGCTGCGCGCCTTGCCGGGGCCGCCGCGGGTGAGGAGGTCCAGCGAGGGCAGCGAATACGTGATGTCCCCGGAGAGCTGGAGCTGCTCGGCGCGCGGCGGCAGGTCCCGCGTCTCCTCCGGCGGCGCCTTGGTGAGGTCGGGCACCACCCCCGACCGGGACTTCTCCTGTCGGGGCCTGTCCTGCCTGGCCCGTCCCGCCGGGGCCGGCACGGGCGTCGGCATGGTGTCCTCGCGGTCGGACACGCTGACGCCCTGGGTGAGGTCGGCGACGATCGGCGAGGGTGGCATGCCGTGCAGCACGGCCCCGTCCAGATCGGCGGCGGCGGCCGCGGCGAAGTCCACGGCGTCCATCTGCCGGTCCGCCCCGTGCCCCGACGCGGCAAAGCGCCGGGGGCGGCCACGGCGCCGGGAGAGCGCCTCCCCCTCGGCGGTCTCCGGATCGTACGCCTCGGGCGCGGAGCCACGCCTGCGGGGGCGCGCGGGCAGCGCCTCGCGCCACTGCTCGTCGTAGCGCTCCTCGTCCCCGGTGAACTCCTCGCGCACCGGATCGTGCATCACGCCCAGCCGCACGCCCAGCTGACGCAGCCGCTGCGGAATGGCGTTGACCGGCGTGGCCGTGACCACCAGCAGCCCGAAGACGGTCAGCAGCACCAGCAGCGGTACGGCGAGCACCTCGGTCATGGTGAAGGTCAGCGGGGTGGCCGCGGCCCAGCCGATCAGACCGCCGGCGTCCCTTATCGCCTGCATGCCGTCCTCGCGGGCGGGCGAGCCGCAGGCGATGTGCACCTGCCCGAGCACGCCGGTCACCAGCGCGGACAGGCCGATGACGATCCGCCCGTTGGCGTCCGGCTGCTCCGGGTGCCGGATGAAGCGGACGGCGATCACCGCGAGCAGGATCGGCACGAGCAGGTCCAGCCGCCCGAAGGCGCCGGTCACCAGCATCTCGACCAGGTCGCCGACGGGCCCGCGCAGGTTCGACCAGGTGCCCGCGGCCACGATCAGCGCGAGGCCGAGCAGCAGCAGGGCGACACCGTCCTTGCGGTGGGCCGGGTCGAGGTTCCTGGCGCCCTGCCCTATGCCGCGGAACACGGCACCCACCGCGTGCGCGAGGCCGAGCCAGATCGCCCGCACCAGCCGGTAGACGCCCCCTGTCGGGCTCGGGGCCGGCGGGGGTGCCGCCTTCTTGGCCGCGGCCTTCCTGGCGGGTGCCTTCTTCGCGGGAGCCTTTTTCGCGGCGGCCTTCTTCGCCGGAGCCTTCGCGGGAGCGGCCGCCTTCCTGGCGGGCTGCTTCTTGGCTGCGGAGGGACGTGAGGCCATAGGTGTGAGGTTACCTGTGGAGGCGACGGCGGACACGTGTGCCCGCTGCTTCACCCGTTCGTGTCGCCCTTGTGGACACGCGAAACTGACGCCGAGCCAGGAGGGCCCCGGCGGGCGTCAGTTCTGCGAGGGCAGCACGGACGGTCCGCCGGTGCCGGGCTCCAGGGCGTCCAGCGCCCGCCTCAGTCCGGTGAGTTTGCGCTCCAGATGCGCGGCCGTCGCCACCGCGGCGGCGTCCGCCGAGTCGTCGTCGAGCTGCTTGGACAGCGCCTCGGCCTGCTCCTCGACGGCCGCGAGGCGCGCCGACAACTCGGCCAGCAGACCGGCCGACTCCTTGCCGGGGCCGACCGAACCGCCCTTGCTGCCGCTCTCCAACTGGAGCCGCAGCAGCGCCGCCTGCTCACGCAGCTGGCAGTTCTTCATGTACAGCTCGACGAACACCGACACCTTCGCCCGCAGCACCCAAGGGTCGAACGGCTTGGAGATGTAGTCGACCGCCCCCGCCGCGTACCCGCGGAACGTGTGGTGCGGGCCGTGGTTGATCGCCGTGAGGAAGATGATCGGGATGTCTCTCGTGCGCTCGCGGCGCTTGATGTGCGCGGCCGTCTCGAAGCCGTCCATGCCCGGCATCTGGACATCCAGCAGAATGACCGCGAAGTCGTCCGTGAGCAGCGCTTTGAGTGCTTCCTCCCCGGACGATGCCCGAACCAGCGTCTGATCGAGCGCCGAGAGGATCGCCTCCAGCGCCAGCAGATTCTCCGGCCGGTCATCGACCAGGAGGATCTTGGCCTTCTGCACCATGGCCCGCCCTCCTCGCCCCGGCTTGGGGCCTCCCCTGTCCTCAGGACTCGGGGTGACATCCGCGGATGCCGCCCCAGGGGACGACTCCCTTTCGCCGCCCGTCCTCGTGCCGGTCATGGTAGCCGCACCCCGCTCGTCGCCACACCCTGTCACCGCGATGTCACTGTGCACATAGCGGAAACGCGGTGTGAGACCAGAAGGTTCCCCGATTCCCGTACTTCTACACGGCGTCGGCCACACTCGACCAGCAACTCCGCGTGAACACACAACGTTCCCACGACCCGTCCCCACGCCCGCCCTCACCTGCGGGTCTTCACTCCCCTCGCATCCACTGCTCCATCACCGACAGCAGATGGTCGGGGTCGACCGGCTTGGTCACGTAGTCCGAGGCGCCCGACTCGATCGCCTTCTCCCGGTCGCCCTTCATCGCCTTCGCGGTCAGCGCCACGATCGGCAGCCCGGCGAACTGCGGCATCCTGCGGATCGCCGTCGTCGTCGCGTAGCCGTCCATCTCCGGCATCATGATGTCCATCAGCACCACCGCCACGTCGTCGTGCTGCTCCAGGACCTCGATGCCCTCCCGTCCGTTCTCCGCGTACAGCACGGACAGGCCGTGCTGCTCGAGGACGCTCGTCAGCGCGAAGACGTTGCGGATGTCGTCGTCGACGATCAGCACCTTCTCGCCGGCGAACCGGATGCCGCCGCGCGGCTGCGGCGCGGTCTCCTGCTCACCGGACGTCCACCGCTCCACCGCCCGCTCGCCGAGCCCGTCCACGGCCGCGGCCCGGCGGCGGCGCCGGAACAGCGCGGCGGCACCGTTCTGCGTCTCGATGTACGACTTCACCTCCGCCGGCGTCTCGATCGGCGGCTCGGACACCAGCAGCTCCTCGACCGCGCCGGACTCCCCGGCGGGCAGCGCGGCCTGGTTGTAGCCGTGCGGAGGCAGCTCGCCGGGGTGCAGCGGCAGGTACAGGGTGAACGTGGAGCCGCGGCCCGGCTCGCTCTGCGCGTGGATCTCACCGCCGAGCAGCTGCGCGATCTCCCGCGAGATGGACAGCCCCAGGCCGGTGCCGCCGTACTTGCGGCTGGTGGTGCCGTCCGCCTGCTTGAACGCCTCGAAGATCACCCGCATCTTGCTCGCCGCGATGCCGATGCCGGTGTCCGTCACCGAGAACGCGATCAGCGGCGCGGCCGGATCGGTCAGCGAGCCCGCCTCCAGCAGCTGCTCCCTGATCGCCACCGGCACATCGCCGCCGGCCGGCCGGATGACCAGTTCGACCGAACCGGAGTCGGTGAACTTCACCGCGTTCGACAGCAGGTTGCGCAGCACCTGCAGCAGCCGCTGCTCGTCGGTGTGCAGCGTGGCCGGCAGCTCCGGCGAGATCCGCACCGACAGGTCGAGGCCCTTCTCCGCGGTCAGCGGCCGGAAGGTCGCCTCCACGTAGTCGACGAGCTGGACGAGCGCGATCCGCGTCGGGGAGACGTCCATCTTGCCCGCCTCGACCTTCGACAGGTCGAGGATGTCGTTGATCAGCTGGAGCAGGTCGGAACCGGCCCCGTGGATCGTCTCGGCGAACTCGACCTGCTTCGGGGTGAGATTGCCCTCGGCGTTGTCGGCGAGCAGTTTGGCCAGAATCAGCAGCGAGTTCAGCGGCGTACGCAACTCGTGCGACATGTTGGCCAGGAACTCGCTCTTGTAGCGCATGGAGACGGCCAGTTGCTCGGCGCGCTCCTCCAGGACCTGCCGCGCCTCCTCGATCTCGGTGTTCTTCACCTCGATGTCGCGGTTCTGCCGGGCGAGCAGCTCCGCCTTCTCCTCCAGCTCCGCGTTGGACGCCTGGAGCGCCTTCTGCCGGTTCTCCAACTCGGCCGAGCGCTCCTGGAGTTGCTCGGTCAGCTCCTGCGACTGCTTCAGCAGCACCTCGGTCTTGGTGTTGACGGAGATGGTGTTGACGCTGGTCGCGATCATCTCGGCGATCTGGTTCAGGAAGTCCTTCTGGATCTGCGTGAACGGCGTGAACGACGCCAGTTCGATCACACCGAGGATCTTCGCCTCGAACAGCACCGGCAGCACGATCACCTGCGCGGGCGGGGCCTCACCGAGCCCGGAGGAGATCTTCAGATAGCCGCTGGGCGCGTTCTCCACCAGGATCGTGCGCCGCTCCAGGGCCGCGGTGCCCACCAGGGCCTCACCGGGCCGGAACGAGGTCGGCATCGACCCCATCGAGTAGCCGTAGCTGCCGAGCATCCGCAGCTCGTACTGGTCCTCGCTCTCGGCGGCCAGGTCCTGCTCGTCGATCAGCGGCATCGCCAGGAAGAACGCCCCGTGCTGCGCGGAGACCACCGGCGTCAGCTCGCTCATGATCAGCGAGGCGACGTCGTCCAGGTCGCGGCGGCCCTGCATCAGGGCGGAGATACGGGCGAGGTTGCCCTTGAGCCAGTCCTGCTCCTTGTTCGCGATCGTGGTGTCGCGCAGGTTGGCGATCATCTTGTTGATGTAGTCCTGGAGTTCCTGGATCTCCCCGGACGCGTCCACGTCGATCTTCAGGTTCAGGTCCCCGCGGGTCACCGCGGTCGCCACGCGCGCGATCGCACGCACCTGCCGGGTCAGGTTCCCGGCCATCTCGTTCACGGACTCCGTCAGGTCCCGCCAGGTGCCGTCCACGTCACGCACGCGTGCCTGCCCGCCGAGCTGCCCCTCCGTGCCCACCTCACGGGCGACCCGGGTGACCTCCTCGGCGAAGCTGGACAGCTGGTCGACCATGGTGTTGATCGTCGTCTTGAGCTCGAGGATCTCGCCGCGGGCGTCGATGTCGATCTTCTTGGTCAGGTCGCCCTTCGCGATGGCCGTCGTGACCATCGCGATGTTGCGCACCTGGCCGGTCAGGTTGGACGCCATCTGGTTCACCGACTCGGTGAGGTCCTTCCAGGTGCCCGCCACACCCGGCACATGCGCCTGACCGCCCAGGATGCCGTCCGTGCCCACCTCACGGGCCACCTTGGTGACCTGGTCGGCGAACGAACTCAGCGTCTTCACCATCGTGTTGAAGGTGTCCGCGAGCTGCGCGACCTCGCCGCGCGCCTCGATCGTCACCGTACGGGTCAGGTCGCCGTTGGCGACCGCCGCCGCGACCTGGGAGATGTTGCGCACCTGCATGGTCAGGTTCTTGGCCATCAGGTTGACGTTGTCGCTCAGGTCCTTCCAGATGCCCGTGACGCCCTGGACATGCGCCTGACCGCCCAGGATGCCCTCGGTGCCCACCTCACGGGCCACCCGGGTCACCTGCTCGGCGAAGCTGGACAGCTGGTCGACCATGGTGTTGACCGTCGTGACGAGCTGGAGGATCTCGCCCTTGGCGTCGACGGTGATCTTCTTCGACAGGTCGCCCTTGGCGACCGCGGTCGTGACGTCGGCGATGCTGCGCACCTGCACGGTGAGGTTGTTCGCCATGAAGTTCACCGACTGGGTCAGGTCCTTCCAGGTGCCGGACACGCCCTGCACCTCGGCCTGACCGCCCAGCATGCCCTCGGTACCCACCTCACGCGCCACCCTGGTGACCTCCTCCGCGAAGGAGGACAGCTGGTCGACCATGGTGTTCAGGGTGTTCTTCAGCTCGAGGATCTCGCCGCGCGCGTCGACGGTGATCTTCTGCGACAGATCACCCCGCGCCACCGCCGTCGCGACCTGCGCGATCTGCCGCACCTGGGCCGTCAGGTTCCCGGCCATGCCGTTCACCGAGTCGGTCAGATCGCGCCACACCCCGGCCACGCCCGGCACCTGCGCCTGCCCGCCCAGCCGGCCCTCGGTACCCACGTCACGGGCCACCCGGGTCACCTGGTCGGCGAAGGCCGAGAGCTGGTCGACCATCGTGTTGATCGTGTTCTTCAGCTCGAGGATCTCGCCGCGCGCGTCGACGGTGATCTTCTGCGACAGATCACCCCGCGCCACCGCGGTCGTCACCTGGGCGATCTGCCGCACCTGAGCGGTCAGGTTGCCGGTGATGGAGTTGACCGAGTCGGTCAGCTCCTTCCAGGTGCCCGACACCCCGTCGACCCGTGCCTGCCCGCCGAGCCTGCCCTCCGTACCGACCTCCCGGCCGATCCGCGTGACCTGGTCGGCGAAGGAGGACAGCTGGTCCACCATCGTGTTCACGGTGTTCTTCAGCTGGAGCATCTCGCCGGCCACGTCGACCGTGACCTTCTGCGACAGATCACCGTTGGCCACCGCCGTCGTCACCTGCGCGATGTTCCTCACCTGTCCGGTGAGGTTGCGGAACGCCGTGTTGACGCTGTCGGTGAGGTCCTTCCACGTCCCCGCCGCGCCCGGCACCTGCGCCTGACCGCCGAGCTCGCCCTCGTCGCCGATCTCCCGCGCGACCCGGGTCACCTCGGAACCGAACGCCGACAGCTGGTCCACCATGCCGTTGACGGTGTTCTTCAGCTCCAGCATCTCGCCGGCCACGTCCACCGTGACCTTCTGCGACAGATCACCGTTGGCCACCGCCGTCGTCACCGCGGCGATGTCCCGCACCTGCGTCGTCAGGTTCCGGAACACCGTGTTGACCGAGTCCGTCAGGTCCTTCCAGGTGCCCGCGGCCCCCGGCACGTTCGCCTGGCCGCCCAGCCGCCCCTCCGAGCCGACCTCGTTGGCCACACGCGTGACCTCGTCCGCGAAGATCCGCAGCGTCTCGGTCATCTGGTTGATCGTCTCGGCGAGCTGGGCGACCTCGCCCCGCGCCGGGACGGTCACCTTCCGCGACAGGTCACCGTTGGCGACCGCCGTCGTCACCTCGGCGATCCCCCGCACCTGGGCCGTCAGATTGCCGGCCATGGTGTTCACCGAGTCGGTGAGTTCCTTCCACACCCCGTCCACCCCGGGCACCCGGGCCTGAGCGCCCAGAATGCCGTCCGTTCCGACCTCACGGGCCACCCGGGTCACCTCGGACGAGAACGCCGAGAGCCGGTCGACCATCGTGTTGACGGTCTCCTTCAGCTCCAGCATCTCGCCGGCCACATGCACGGTCACCTTGCGTGACAGGTCACCCTTGGCGACCGCCGTCGTCACCAGCGCGATGTCCCTCACCTGCGCGGTCAGCCGGTCCGCCATCGTGTTGACCGACTCCGTCAGGTCCTTCCAGGAACCCGACATGCCGCGCACCTGCGCCTGCCCGCCCAGCTTGCCCTCGGTGCCCACCTCGCTGGCCACCCGCGTGACCTCGTCGGTGAACGTCGACAGCTGGTCGACCAGGTTGTTCACCGTCCGCCCGACCTTCAGGAACTCCCCGCGCAGCGGATGCCCGGTCCCGTCCGGCGCCTGCGTACGCAACTCCATCCGCGGCGACAGATCACCCTCCGCGACCGCCGACAGCACCCGTCCCACCTCGGAGACCGGCCATACGAGATCGTCGACCAGCGCGTTCGAGGCGTCGATCGCGGCCGCCCACGACCCCTCGCTCGCCCCCACCTCCAGCCGCTCGGTGAGCTTGCCCTCCCGCCCCACCACACGCCGCACCCGCGACAGCTCGCCGGTCAGATGCATATTGCGGTCGGCGACCTCGTTGAAGACCGCCGCGATCTCCGACATCACGCCGTCCCCGGACACCGTGAGCCGCCTGCGGAAGTTGCCGTCCCGCATCGCCGTCAGAGCCGCCAGCAACCGGTTCAGGGCAGCGGTGTCCACCACCGTGGTCCCACCGCGCCCCTTGCGCGGATCGCGCGGCTTCGCACCCCGCGCTGCTTCCCGCGTCGCTGCGCCAGACTCCACTGTGTCCCTCCCGCAGGGGTCGACCGTCACTGCCGTGCTCAGATGCCGTTGCTCTCCGTACCGCGTGCCGTGTGTCTACAAGGTCACCGGCCAGGGAAGGAGCCCATCAGGGACCACTGCCCGCGGAACCGGGAAGTCACTCTGCCTGCCCATACTTCCGACACAAAGCCCGTCCAGTGTTTCACCCCGACCCGACCAGGCCATAACAGTTCGGCAGCTTCGTACAACGTGCGCACACCCTCCGGACGTAAAACACCGGCGACCGGCATCCGCGCGGGCAGGGAAGGTAAGTAACCTTGCATGCGGCTGTCCAGCCGCGCCGGTCCGTCCGGCCTGGACGGTGGCACGAGGACGAGCGGGCATCGGAGGGGCGGCCGCACACATGACCACCGGACTGATCCCGGGAGCACAGCCCCCGGAACCCCGGCCCGACAGCGCGCTGCCCGCTCAGACGCGCCACGACCCCGCGGACCGGGCAGCCCAGCACACCGACGACCGGCCGAGGAGTTCCGTGATCACCGCGCGCGCGGCTGCCAGCTTCGAGCCCGTCGGCCGTTCGGTCGCCTCCGCCCGCTCCTTCGTCCGCGACACCCTCCAGGGCTGGGGCTTCGCCGACATCGTCGACGACGCCGTGGTCCTGACCAGCGAACTCGTGACCAACGCGGTCGTACACGCGGGCACCTCCGCCGACGTGCTCTGCCTGCGCATGGACGACGGCGTCCGCATCGAGGTCGCCGACCGCTACCCCGAACGTGAGATCCCCCTCCAGGGCGCCGCGATCAGCATGGGCAGCCCCGACCGCGAGGGCGGCCGCGGCCTCCAGCTCTGCGCGGCCCTCGCCGGCCGCTGGGGCGTGGAGTACACCCCCACGCACAAACAGGTCTGGTTCCAGCTGGAACTCCCCGCCCGGCCCGTGGGCACCCGCGCGGCCGGCCCCTCCCTCCCGGCCGCCCTGCTGCCGCTCGCCGACGGCCGCGTCCGCGTCGCCGTCGTCCAGATCGACCGCAACGGCGCCATCACCGCATGGAACGAGGACGCCGAGGACCTCTTCGGCTACACCTGCGACCAGGTCACCGGCAAACCCCTCACCGACCTCGCCGCCTGGCCGCACACCCCCGGCACCGGCACCGGAGTCGCCGAGGCCCTCCGACTCTCCCGCTGGGAAGGCAGTTACGGCATCCGCGACGCGGCCGGCCGGGTCGTCCCCGTCTACGCCTCCCACCTCCGCGTCCGCGACACCGGCGGCGACCCCTCCACGGTCTGCCTCCTCGTGCGCGACCACGAACGAGCCGTGCTCCAGACGCCGTTGCGCGCCGCCGGCGGCGACTCCGGCGCCTCGGGCGACGGGCCGAACTCCGACCCCTTCGAGGTCTTCATCGGCTCCCCGGCCCCGGACGACCTCGACGGCCTCCTCCAGCGCACCGTCGAACGGGCGCGCGACATGCTCGACGCCGACTCAGCGTTCCTCCTCCTCGCCACCGACGACGAGACGGAACTGGAGGTCCGCGCCTCCACCGGACTGCCCTCCGCCCGCCAGCGCTTCGCCCGGGTCCCCGTCGAGGCCGGCCCCGGCCGCTACGGCTCCGCCCGGATGCCCGCCGTCCACGACGACCTCACCGCGGTCCCCGGCGCCGTCCCCCTCCTGAGCGGCACCGGCATGCGCTCGGTCGTCACCGTGCCCCTCAAGGTCGAGGGCCGCCTCACCGGCTCCCTCGGCGTCGCCGCCGAAGCCCCCGGCCGCTACTCCAACGAGGAGGCCCTGCGCCTCCAGTTCGCCGCCGACCGCATCGCCCTCGCCGTCGAGTCGGCCCGCCTCGGTGAGCTCGAACGTCTGCGCCGCGGCTCCCTGAGCTTCCTCGTGGAGGCCTCCGACCTGCTCGCCGGCACCCTGGACCGCGACCAGACCCTGGCCCTGATGGCCCAGATGACCGTGCCGACCCTGGCCACCTGGTGCGCCGTCTACACCATCGCCGACCAGGCCTCGGAGCCGTATCTCTCGTACGTCCTGCACGAGGACGAGGAACTCATCGACGGCATCAAGTCGTTGCTGTCGAAGATGCCCCCGCCCGACCCGGTCCCCACGCCCGGCGCCCGCGTCTGGACCGCCCCCGCCGAAGTCGCCCACCAGGCCGCCCTGCGCACCTCCATGCGCAGCCTCGGCCTCGGCGAACCCGCCACCGTCAGCTCCGGCATCGGCCCCACCCTCGCCACGGCCGGCGCGGTCGGCGGCGAGACGGTCGTCCTGCCGCTGGTCGCCCGCAACCGCGTCATCGGCATGCTGACCCTCGGCAAGCCCACCGACGAACACTTCCGCCAGGAGATCCTGGAACTGGCCGAGGACCTGAGCCGCCGGGCCGCGCTCGCCCTCGACAACGCCCGCCTCTACTCCGAGCGCACGGCCATCAGCCAGTCGCTCCAGCGCAGCCTCCTGCCGCCCGAACTCCCCCAGATCGACGGCGTGGAGGTCGAGGTCATCTACCGCGCGGCCGGCGAGGGCAACGAGGTGGGCGGCGACTTCTACGACGTCTTCCCCATCCGCGACGGCGCCTACGGCTTCGCCATCGGGGACGTCTGCGGCACCGGCCCCAACGCGGCGGCCGTCACCGGCCTCGCCCGGCACGCCCTGCGCCTGCTGGCCCGCGAGGGCCTCAGCGGCCCCGCCGTCCTGGAACGCCTCAACTCCGCCATCCTGGACGAGGGAGCCCGCAGCCGCTTCCTGACCCTCCTGTACGGCGAGATGCGTCCCCAGCCCGACGGCAGCGCCGAGTTGAAGGTGGTCTGCGCCGGCCACCCGCTCCCGCTGCGTCTGCGCCAGGACGGCAGTGTGGAGGCCGCGGCCGAACCCCAGCCGCTGCTGGGCGTCCTGGAGGACCTGGAGCTGTACGAGCAGACCGTCACGCTCGACCCGGGTGACGTCCTGCTCTGCGTCACGGACGGCGTCACCGAACGCCGCGAGGGCACACGCATGTTGGGCGACGACGGCCTCGCCGACGTCCTGACGACCTGTACGGGCCTCACGGCCGGCGCGGTCGCCGCCCGCATCATGCGCGCCGTGGAACGCTTCGCCTCCGACGCCCCGTCCGATGACATGGCGATCCTGGCCATGCGTGTCCCGGGTCTGCACAACGCGTAAGCGGGTTGTCCCAGTTGCGCTGGGGCAACCGATACGTACCGAGATAAAGCAAAAGGCCTCCGCCCGAATGGGCGGAGGCCTTTTCTTCGGAGCCCCCAAACGGAATCGAACCGTTGACCTTCTCCTTACCATGGAGACGCTCTACCGACTGAGCTATAGGGGCCGGTCGCTTCTTGAGGTTTCCCTCGCAGCAACTGAATAGATCGTACCCCGAACGGACCCGAATTCCCAAACTCGTTCAGAGGGCCGGCTGAAGCAGTCCTCCCAGCGCATTGCAGGCGGCGACGATCCGCTGCATGTCCCGCTTCGTCAACGCCGCGTCCACAGGCAGCGCCAGAGTCTCGTCCGCGGCCCGCTCGGTCTCCGGCAGGGACACACACCGCCGGAACTCGGGCAGCCGGTGCACAGGAGTCTTCACCGGCACCCGGCAGTCAACTCCACGAGCTCGTATGGCCCGTGCGAAGGCGTCCCGGTCCGGCCGCCCGTTGCCCGGCACACGCACGACGTACTGCTGGTAGGTGTGCCCCACGCTGCTCTCCGGCGTGAGCACGCCCTTCAGCCGTCCGTCCAGGTAGCCGGCCCGCTGCCGACGCTGGGCTGTCTCGTCGTAAGGTGCCTCGGACTCGCCCTCCTGAAGGACCAGCAATCCGTGCCGCTCCCCCGCTTCGAGCAGCCGCGCGACCTCGGCGGGCCGCCCGAAGCGATGCACGGCGACGACGGCCGCGGTACGCGTTGTGACTGCGGCCTCGACGGCTATGGGGTCGAGACAGTACGTCGCGGGATCTATGTCCGCGAACACCGGGAGTCCACCGGCCAGGGTCACGGCCTCGGCGATCTCCACGTTGCCGAAGGCCGGCACGATGACCTCGTCACCCAGTCCGACACCGGCAGCCCTGAGCATTGCAGCAGTACCCATGTCTGGATGCTGTGCGCGCAACGTGAACTTCAAGTGACAGTCAACAAAAAAGGGTTGGACCCGGAACGGAAGTTCCGGGTCCAACCCTTTTAATAATTGTTCGGCGGCGTCCTACTCTCCCACAGGGTCCCCCCTGCAGTACCATCGGCGCTGTAAGGCTTAGCTTCCGGGTTCGGAATGTAACCGGGC